>NZ_JBEOOE010000002.1:0-342364 GCF_040308885.1 Pseudoalteromonas sp. 120-MNA-CIBAN-0494 | reverse complement strand
TTTGTAATGCGTGCGTGGCAAGAAGTGTATGCTATTAATGCAATGGGCTAAAATAGCCAATACTGATAAACAGGGTTGTTTTATAACATCTGCCGGGGAGCCGTTTTATTTATCCTAAACTCGGGTAATCGCGGATAATAACGGCTTAGGGTTTGCAATGTGCGCGTGGCAAGAAGTGTATGCTATTAATGCAATAGGCTGAAATAGCCGAGACAGATAAGCAGGGTTATTTTATAACATCTGCCGGGGAGCCGTTTTATTTATCCTAAACTCGAGTAATAGCGGATAATAATGGCTTAGGTTTGTAATGCGTGCGTGGCAAGAAGTGTATGCTATTAATGCAATGGGCTAAAATAGCCAATACTGATAAACAGGGTTATTTTATAACGTCTGCCGGGGAGTCGTTTTATTTATCCTAAACTCGGGTAATAGCGGATAATAACGGCTTAAGGTTTGCAATGTGCGCGTGGCAAGAAGTGTATGCTATTAATGCAATAGGCTGAAATAGCCGAGACAGATAAGCTCGGCTATTTATCGAATGTGTAAGCTTTTAAGCCTTGCAGAATAAATTAGCTTGCTGGGTTAGTGTCATCGTTAAGTATTTTTTCAGCAGGTGGTACCGCTACAACAGGGCCTAAAAACCATTCATCAAGTTTTTTGGCAACGTCTGGCAAGCCAGTACCTTTTAGTGATGAAAATGCATGTACCGTAATATCACCATCAAGGGCGCTTAATTCACGGCGAACTTTAAGTACTTGTGATTGACGCGGACCTTGTTTAAATTTGTCTGCTTTAGTTAATAGCGCTAAAACAGGAATTTCACTGCTAATAGCCCAATTAATTAAATCACGGTCTAAATCTTTTAATGGATGACGAATATCCATTAAAATTACAATACCTTTTAAACTCTGACGCTTTTGTAAATATTCGCCTAGCGACTTCTGCCATTTCTTTTTCATTTCAATTGGCACTTTAGCAAAGCCATAGCCTGGTAAATCGATAAGGCGCATGTCATCAACATCAGCAAGTTCAAAGGTATTTATTAGCTGAGTACGTCCAGGAGTTTTACTGGTACGCGCTAATTTTTGGTCGGTAAGTGCATTAAGAGCACTTGATTTACCTGCATTGGAGCGACCGGCAAACGCAACTTCAATTCCCGTATCAGCAGGTAATTTAGTAATGTCTGGAGCGCTTGTAACGAAAGACGCGGTATTATATTTGATACGAGATTTGAGCACGGGCTCTCCTAAAACTTAAAAATGATCACATTGAGCTAAATTCGCTCATGGGGCGTATTTTATACTATAAAGGAGTTATTAAAAAGCTGTTAAACCACCATATACAGCACATTTAAACCAAGTTAAAGCTTAACCTAAGGCAAAACCCTATAAATTATAAGTTTAATATGAGTAGAAAACGTGCCAGAGAATTTATTATCGTGTAGAATATAAAAATCACAACATCCATATTGTAGATGATACAGGGTCGGAAACAGAGAATTCACCATGAAAAAAATAGCACTATCTTTAACTATATTGCTTGGTGCGTTGTCAGCAAGCAACGCAACAGCATTTGAAGGCGATGTAAACGCAGGTAAAGAAAAATCAGTAACGTGTGCGGCTTGTCACGGCCCAGACGGTAATGCACCGATTAATATCTATCCTAAGCTTGCGGGTCAACATGCCGATTATATTTATAAGCAACTTCAAGACTTAAAACTAGGTATGACCTCAGGTGGCAAAAAAGGTCGTATGGATCCGGTTATGAGCGCAATGGCTATGCCATTAAGCGAACAGGATATGAAAGATTTGTCGGCTTATTTTGCATCACTAAACATGAGCGAAGAAGCTACGCCTAAAGACGTAGTTGAAACCGGTAAAATACTTTACAAAGCAGGTGATGCAGATCGTGGTATTCCAGGATGTGCTGCATGTCATGGCCCTCGTGGTAATGGCTCGTCACTTGCAAAATTTCCAAAAGTTTCTTTTCAGCATCCAGGTTACGTTAAAGCGCAACTTGAAAAATTTCGTGATGGCACACGCCAAAATGATTTAAATGGTGTGATGCAAGATATTGCAAAGAAATTAACAGATAAAGACATTGAAGTACTTTCGCAGTACTTAGGTGGCTTACACTAAAGTTGTATTTATTTATTTAATTATTATTAATGTAATAAACTACAATATGTACAAAAAAGCAGCTTAGGCTGCTTTTTTTGTGCTTAAAATTACTTTTATAGTCTTTATTCATGTAAGACATTGACCATGCATAGCTGTGAGATAAGTCTTATTTTAAAAACCATTAAATTGTTAACTTGATGTAATGTAATGGTTTTTGTGTTTTTTGTTATAATCCTTTTAATAAAAGATATATAAATTAGTTGTAACAAAATTATTAACAGGTACATTAACCCCTGTCGCAAAAAACAATAACAAAATGGAATAAGCTATAAGGACAGTAGCGCGACACGACTACATAGCACAAATTGGTGCTAGCAAAGGAAATAACAAAAAAGCGTTAGGAAGACCGAAAATAATAAAAACTCATGGAAGTTTAATAATAAAAACAAAATGGAATGCTACACGGAAGGTAAAAATAATAATAATAGGGATAGGTAAAAATAATAACAATAATAAAGACTAAAAAGTCGAAGGGAGAAGTGTCCAGATAATGGCGCTCAGATTAGTAGGCGGTAGAGATGTTTTCTCTACCGCCTTTTTATTTGTCCTGTTACAATAGCCACCGTTTAAAAACGAGCAGTAAGCTGTTTTAAGCGCTAAATAGAGAAACCCAGCCTCTAAAGCGCAAACTGAATTCTTCTGGCTAGGCCAGCATTGCGATGCCCATTGATTTGCGCCTCGCCCAAAACCTCTTAAGTGAGATGATCAAGATATGAGTAGAACTAAAAAGTCACGCAAAAGCCCAGCAAATGGACCAGTACGTTTAAGCCAAGATAAGCTTAAAGAAATGCGTGCATTAAAAGAGCAACGTGTTAAAAAAACCAAAGGTGCTAAGCCTGGATCTCGTAATACCCCTGAGCTATTAAATGATGATAGCCAAAAAAGTAACACGGGAACTAAAGATAAACGCATTGGCAGTAAAAAACCTGTGCCATTAATAGCTGTTGCAGCTGCACCTAAAGTAGAAATAAAACGTAACTTAAAGCCAACTGTTGAGCTTAAAAAGTCAGCAGAGCCAGAGTTTACGCCTGAGCAAGAGCTAGAAGCACTTGAAAATGATGAGCGCTTACTTAAATTAGTAGAGCGTCATGAAAATGGCGAAATGCTAACGGGTAAAGATGCTAAGTACTTTAATAGTCGTATTGCTCGTCATCAAGCATTGTGTAAATTGCTTGGTATCGAGGATGAAGATGAAGAAGAGTTTGAAGATGACTTTAGCGAAGAAAGTAATTCAGACTTCGATCAGTATTTATCGAACGATCTTGCTAACGAATGGTTAGACGAAGAAGACAAGTAATAAGGGTTATTAAATGAGTACAGCGGTGATCTTAGCCTTATTTGTAGGTGCTGCTATTATAGTGGGCTTAGCATTTTATGCGGGTCAGTTGCTTTATAAGTTAAGCGCGCAAAAAAAACTGATTGTTAAAAAGCAGGCTGAGCAACAGCAAAAGCTTAAGCAGTCGCGTTTAAAGCGTAACGCCAAATTAGCCGACAGCATTCATTTAATCGCGCGTGCAATGCATGAACAGCAGTGTGAGTTTTCAGAAGGCTGTTTACGTATTTGGGTACTTATGTCGCAATATGGTTTTGAAGACGAGCAAGATTTAACGACAAAATACTCGGGCATTTATAAAATGTACCAAGTAGTTAAAGAAATGCCGACTCATGATGCGCGTAAAAAATATACCAAAAAAGAAATATTTAAGTTAGATACAGCTCGCTGGCGTGCCGAAGAGACACATAAAGATGAGATTATAGCTGACTGTGCTAAAATTATTATTGAGTTTAAAGCCGCCCCTGGCAGCGAAAACGTGGTATTTAATTAATCAGCGTTTAAATAATTTAAAGCACAAAATACAAAAGCAGACCTCAGGTCTGCTTTTTCGTTTTAAATTTACTACTCGGGCTGAGGGTTAAATAACCCGAGAAAAACGCGTTGCATTTAGCTGTTTTTGTAAGTGAGCGTCAAAGCACATACAAATAATACGAATAAATAAATTACCTCTAGCAGTGACACTAATCATATTATTTTCAATAGTGACCATCCCATCAGCAATTAAAGGCTCAATTGCCGTTAGTGCATCAGCAAAGTAGTGGTTAAAGTTAAGTGCATGTTTGGCACTAAATGCCTCCATATCTAACTCAAACTGGCATATAAGCTGTTTAATTGCATCAGCGCGTATTACATCATCGGCACTTAAGTGCATGCCTTTGGTGATGGCACAGCCGCTTTGCGTTTCTACACTATGATAATAATGCTTTAACTCTTTTTGATTTTGTAAAATGGCAGTGCCAATTTGTGATATAGATGAAACCCCTAAACCTAATAAATCGCAGTTTCCGTGGGTAGTATACCCTTGAAAGTTACGGTGTAATTGCCCCGCATTTTGTGCCACAGCGAGTTCGTTATTAACTTTAGCAAAATGGTCCATACCAATAAATTGATAACCGGCTTGAGTCATTTGCTCTAAGGTGTTTTTAAACATAGTTAGCTTGTTGTGTGCACTGGGTAAGTCGGCATCTTTAATTTTACGTTGTGCTGCAAAACGCTCTGGAAGGTGAGCGTAATTAAATACCGAAACACGATCAGGGCTAAGCTCAAGCAACTGCTCTATGGTTTGTTTAAAGCTTTGTGGCGTTTGCAATGGGAGGCCGTAAATCATGTCGGCATTAATCGATTTAAACCCTAATTCACGGGCTTGGGTGATTAACTGCTTTACTGTATCGGCATTTTGCGGACGGTTTACTGCTAGCTGCACTTCATCATTAAAGTCTTGAATACCAAATGATACGCGGTTAAAACCTAAGTTACTTAAATCAACCAACATGTTATCGGCAAGCGATCGAGGGTCAATTTCAATACCACGCTCAGTGGCGTCGGTAAAATTAAAGTGCAGCTCCAAAAGTTTAACTAAACGGCTCATTTGCTGCGTAGTTAAAAAGGTAGGTGTACCACCGCCTAAATGTAGTTGCTCTAGGGTGTAGTCTTTAAATAGAGGCGCTTGGGCTGCAATTTCTATGGCTAAAAAATCAAGGTAGGTGTCGGCTTTTGACTGATGGCGAGTAATAATTTTATTGCAGCCACAGTAATAACAAAGCTGACTACAAAACGGAATATGTATATATAAAGACAATGCACGGCTGTTTGATGACTCAATCGCACTGAGTAAGTCTTGCTGTTGATAGCCCTCAGTTAGCGACAGTGCCGTGGGGTACGATGTATAACGTGGGCCAGACACATTATATTTATTTATTAGGGTTTGATCCCATTTTGGAAGTTTAATCATCACGCGCACCTTGGTATATTATTTAGGTGCTGATTATAAAAAAATGTTTAGCAGGGCGGGTTGATCTACAACAAAAAAAGGTGCCGTAGCACCTTTTTAAAGTATATTTTTTAATCTGTTAGTAAGTAACTTGATGGGCATCTTTCAAATATTGAAATAGCTCTTTGTAACCTCTACCAGGTTTTTCATCTTTCGCTTCTTTAGCTGCATTACGAACTAGCTGGCGCATTTGTTGACGATCAAGCGATGGGAACTGCTCTATAGTCTCATTGATTAGGTCATCACCTTGTTCAATTAGGTCTGCACGTAATTGCTCAATTTTTTTGACCAACACTTCAGCTTGGTTATTTTTATTAAGCATAACATCGATAATTGATCTTATAGCATCGATGTTCTCTACGGTGCGCAGTGTTTTAGCTATGTAGTTTAAATGACGACGATAAGCATCGCTTTTATTGCTAATTTTATCGGCAACAACCATTGCGGCTTTTAAATCATCATTTAATGGCAAGCGCTCACGCTGCTTTTTACCCATTTTGGCAATTTCAGTCCCTAACTGATGAAATTCTTGTGCTTCACGCTTCAGTTCGGTTTTTGAGACATATTCAATTTCTTCTTCAATATCAGCAGGCTTGCTTTTTTTCTTCGCCATGGGGTGCTCTTAAATAAAAATAACTTCTGCCATTATACATGATTATCATACAGAGGAATATTAGCTGATGTGATGCATTGAGTGTGTTAGCATTTAAATATAAAAAATGTGTGCAACATTGCCTTCAAGGCTCAGGACTTAATTTATGAAAAGCCAACAACACGATCCAATTTATTCTCAAATATCTCAAGTAAAAGATGCGGTAGCAGCAGTGCTCGAGCATGCGAAAAAACTCGGTGCCACAGCGGCAGAAGCGGCTATGTCTAGCACTTCAGGGCTGTCGGTTAGCACTCGCATGGGCGAAGTAGAAATCATTGAGTTTAACCAAGATGGCGGTTTAGGCATTAGTGTGTATGTAGGTAATAATAAAGGCTCTGCGTCTACCGCAGATTTAAGCCCTAAAACGCTACGCACTGTGGTTGAAAAAGCCATTGATATTGCAAAATTCACCTCAGACGACCCTTTTAACGGTGTTGCAGATAAAGAGCTACTTGAGTTTTCACCCAAAGATCTCGATTTATACCATCCATGGGATGTAAGCCCAGAGCAAGGTATTGAGTTTTGTCATGCTGCAGAGCAAGCAGCGTTAAATGCGGATGAGCGCATTGTTAACTCAGACGGCGCAAGTTTTTCATCGCACCAAGGTTTGCGTGTTTATGGCAATAGCCATGGTTTAATTGCTGGTTTTCCGCGTACTCGCCACAGCATAAGTACTATGGTAATTGGTAAAGATGGCGAGCAAATGCAACGCGACTCTGCTTACACCGTAGCACGCGATCAAGCTGGTTTAAATGATGCCGCAGCAGTGGGGCTTGAAGCTGCAGCCGAAACTTTAGCTAAATTAAATAGCCAAAAATTAGGCACCATGAAAGTACCGGTAATATTTAGAGCTGACATTGCTAATTCATTATTTGGCCATTTAGTGTCGGCCATTGGTGGTGGTGCGCTGTATCGTAAATCGAGTTTTTTACTCGATAGCCTAGGTACACAAGTATTTAGCAATTGCGTAAATATTGCCGAGCGTCCGCATATACTCAAAGGGCTCGCATCGTCGCCGTTTGACAGCGAAGGTGTTAAAACCTTTGATAGAGAAATCATTCAAGGTGGCGAGTTACAAACTTACCTACTTGCAAGCTATGCTGCGCGTAAAATGAATATGACACCAACAGGGCACGCTGGCGGTATACATAACTGGTTAGTTGAGCAAACACATAGCGATTTAACCGCGCTACTTAAAACCATGGGTACAGGCTTATTAGTAACAGAGCTAATGGGGCAGGGCGTAAATACAGTAACTGGTGATTACTCGCGTGGTGCGGCTGGTTTTTGGGTAGAAAATGGCGAAATCCAATATCCAGTAAGCGAAATTACCATTGCCGGTAACTTAAAAGATATGTTTAAAGGAATATCAGCTATTGGTGGCGACATAGAGCGCCGTGGTGGCATTCAAACTGGCTCTGTGTTAATTGAACAAATGCAAATAGCGGGCGCTTAGTCACTGCGCTCAGTGTATACTCAAGTCGAGGGTTATTTCGATTTGAGTAACCGCATTATTGAGTTTTTACGAGGTGTTAAATGGCTAAAGACAGGTATGCGCCAAAACCATTAACTGACATTATGGCAGGACTGAATAACCGCTTGTCGGCTTATGCAGGTAAAAGCCAAGCACTCGATACCCAGCAAACCTTACTTAAAGACTTTTTAGGCCCCAAACTGGGTGATAAATGCCGCGTGAGTAACTACCGCGATGGTACTTTAATGATCGAAGCGGTATCTGCGCCTATTGCGCTTAGACTAAATTACTTAAAAATGGATATGCTCTCGCATTTTAGAGCCGCGGGCATGGCTGAGCTTGGGCAAATAAAAATTACCGCTAATCCACAAGCAACACAACGCTTGGGCGCAGTAAGTAAAACCATTAATACCCCAATAACTAATTCTCGTAAAATGAGCGAACAAACAGCCGATTATTTAAATGCCATAGCCGCCTCAGCCCCCCCTTCGCTAAAAGAAAAGTTAGAGCGTTTAGCGCTGCACGCAAAGCGTAAAACCTAGCTGCTAATAACTCGTTTATAAGCTCACATAGTTATTGATAGCACTATGTGGGTCACTCATCGCATTAAAATACTTTGTTACATATTCAATTTTATTGTTACCCCAATGGGGTTTATGATAGCTACTTAATACGCCTATTAACTAGGTTGCAGTTAATGCTTATTTCATTAAGTAAAAGTACATAAAATGTCATTACGCAGCTTTATGCTGCTGGTATTTGAATATTAATGAAATAGGTATTTATTTTAACTAACAAACGGAATCCTTATGATTAAAATAACAATGACCGCCGCAGGTATTGCGCTGGCACTTGGGTTGGTTGGTTGTGGTGAACAACAAGAAATTAAAGTAAACGAAACTCCCGCGGTTAGCGCTCCAGTTCCAGCTCCTTTTACCTTGGGTATTGAGCTGGAAAATATGGATAAATCGGTACGCGCTCAAGATGACTTTTATTACCATGTAAATGGTCAATGGCTAGCTAAAACCGAAATTCCTGGCGATAAATCTAACTATGGTTCGTTTTCGCAATTATATGACGAGTCGCAAAAGGCGATGAAAACAGTACTTGAAAGTGCGGCAGCAAATAGCAATGTTGAAAAAGGCAGTGATGAAGCAAAGTTGGCGGCATTTTATAATAGCTACATGGCAGAAGAAGCGCGCGAAGAACTTGGCATCCAGCCACTTGAGCCATCATTGGCAAGCATTGACGCCGTTAAAGGTAAAAAAGATTTAGTTACTTTAATGGCGCAATTACAGATTAAAGGCGGCGACTTGCCATTTGGTTGGTATGTAAATAATGACGCTAAAAACTCCAGCGAAAATGCATTGTATGCGTATCAAGCTGGGTTAGGTTTACCCGATCGTGATTATTATTTAAAAGATGATGAAAAGTTCACTAAAATTCGTGCTTCTTATCAAGCTTACATTGCTAAAATATTAGCCAAGTCAGGGGTTGAAAATACAGAGGCTGTGGCTAAAAATGTATTAGCGCTGGAAAAAAATCTTGCTGAGGTGCAGTGGAGTCGAGTAGAGAGCCGTGATGCAACCAAGTCTTATAATAAAATGAGCCTTGCACAAGCAAATAAACTGATGGGTGACTTTGATCTTGCTAGTTACTTTAAAGCGATAGGCATAAACACCGAAGAGTTAATTATTAGCCAGCCGAGCTACTTTGAAAAATTTGCGACTATTTATAAAAACACCGATTTAGTAACATGGCAAAATTACCTTAAGTTTCACTTTGTAAGTAACTACGCGCAGTTACTCGATAAAGAGTTAGTGGACCTTAAGTTTAACTTTTACAGTACAACTTTACGTGGTGTAGAAGAACAAGCGCCACTTTGGAAGCAAGCGGTTGATGCTTCAAACAGTGTGCTAGGTGAGATTTTAGGTAAAGTGTACGTTAAAGAGAACTTTCCACCAGAAGCGAAAGCGCGTATGGAAGAGTTGGTTGATAACGTAATTAAAGGCTACGGTGTTGCGATTGAAAATTTAGAGTGGATGAGCCCGGAAACTAAAATTGCCGCTCAACAAAAGCTAGACAAGTTTACACCTAAAATTGGCTACCCAGATAAGTGGAAAGACTACTCAGCACTAGAGATTAACCCTGATGAATTAGTCGGTAACTACATTCGTTATAGCGAATGGGCTTACAGCGATATGATTGCCAAATTGGGTAAACCAGTAGACCGCTCAGAGTGGCACATGACACCACAAACTGTGAATGCATACTACAACCCAGTAAATAACGAAATTGTGTTTCCAGCAGCTATTTTACAGCCGCCATTTTTTAACTTAGAAGCAGATGATGCAGTAAATTACGGTGCTATTGGCGCGGTAATTGGTCATGAGTTAGGCCATGGTTTTGACGACCAAGGTGCTAAATACGACGGCGACGGTAATTTACGTAACTGGTGGAGCGAGTCAGACCTTAAACAGTTTGAACAGCGAACCGCGGCTTTAGTTGCTCAGTATAATGAATACAAACCTTTTACTGATGCTGGCGTAAATGGTGAATTGACGTTAGGCGAAAATATTGGCGATTTAGGCGGCCTTACGGTTGCACATAAAGCGTATATGCTATCTTTAGGTAACTCTAAGGCTCCAGTGATTGATGGCTACACTGGCGATCAGCGCTTCTTTATGGGCTGGTCACAAATTTGGCGTCGTAAGTATCGTGATGAAGCGCTGCGTAACCGCTTAATGACCGACCCGCATTCGCCTAGTCATTACCGCGTAATTGGTATTTTATCGAATATGCCTGAGTTTTATAAAGCATTTGACGTTAAAGAAGGCGACAAAATGTATATTAAACCAGAGGACCGCGTAAAAATTTGGTAATTTAATTACCTAACTAGAAAGTACCTAACTAGAAAGTATCTAACTAAAAAGGCCAGCAAGTGTTAACTTGCTGGCCTTTTTGTAGCTGCCTAATAATGGCGGTTTATTGTTATTATTATTTTACTAAAAGAGTATAGCCAAATATTAAGCGTTAAATATATTTCGCTTTTATAGCGCTAATAATATCGACGTTAGCTGCTGGAAACTCGTAGTTATCTAGCTCGTCAATACTTACCCAAGCATTATCTTGCCCTTCTGCGCCATGTGCTTCACCACTAAAGTTACTCACCACATGTACGTTCAGCTTTACCGTTTTATCATCGTAATCGTGTTTTATTGTTAGCAACTCACTGGAACTAAAAATAGTGATGCCAATCTCTTCTTGAAGTTCACGCTTAAGTGCTCTAAATACACTTTCACCGGCTTCAATTTTACCACCAGGAAACTCCCACAAACCTCCTTGATGTTGATCATTTGCCCGCTTGCAAATAAACAGAGCGTTATTTTTTTTAATTACGCCAACAGCCACATTTACAATTATACTAGTCATTTTATCTCCCTTAAACACCATAAAAAAAGCGACGCAAGCGCCGCTTTTTACGAAATTTATTACACTATTGGATTATTTTAATTTACCACAACATTGCTTAAATTTTTGACCTGAGCCACAAGGACAAGGATCGTTACGGCCTACTTTTGGCTCGCTACGTGCCATTACAGTTGCGCTTTGTGGTGCTTCTCCGCCTACATGCTCAACTTCTTCATGCTGATATTCGCGAGGAGCGTTTTCACTTTTACGGTGTTGCTCTTCTACTTTTTCAACATCCTCTTCGGCGCGTACTTGTACTTTGCTTAAAATACTTACTACATCTATTTTTAAGTTTTCTAGCATTTCAGCGAATAGCTCAAACGATTCACGCTTGTACTCTTGCTTTGGATTTTTTTGCGCATAACCACGTAAATGAATACCTTGGCGTAAATGATCCATTGCTGCCAGGTGATCTTTCCAATGCTGATCTAGGCTTTGTAACATAATCGCTTTTTCGAATTGACGTAGTACTGAATCGCCTACCATCTCTTCTTTTTGCTTATATGCTTGCCCAACCGACTCTTCAATGCGCTCACGAAGTTTTTCTTCATAGAGTTTATTGTCATCAGCTAGCCACTGAGTAATTGGCAATTCAATTAAGAAGTCTTGTTTTAAGCGCTCTTCAAGGCCAGGTACATCCCACATTTCAGCCAAGCTTTGCGGTGCAATGTACTGATCAATAATATTACTCAGCACATCACCACGAATAACCGTGATAGTTTCTGAAATATCGCCTTCTTCAAGTAGTTCGTTACGCTGTGAGTAAACCACACGGCGTTGATCGTTTGCTACGTCATCGTACTCAAGTAATTGCTTACGCACATCAAAGTTACGTGCTTCTACTTTACGCTGTGCATTTTCAATCGCACGGTTAACCCATGGATGTTCAATAGCTTCACCGCGTTGCATACCTAGTTTACGCATCATGTTAGTCATGCGCTCGCCAGCAAAAATACGCATTAACGCATCGTCCATCGATAAGTAAAAACGGCTTGAACCGGCATCACCTTGACGACCAGAACGACCACGTAATTGGTTATCTATACGACGAGATTCATGGCGTTCAGTACCAATAATGTGTAAACCACCTGCATCAATTACTGCGTCATGGCGTATTTTCCATGCAGCTTTAATTTCAGCAATTTGTTCATCAGTTGGGTTTTCAAGCTTTTCAACTTCGCTGTGCCAGTTACCACCAAGTACAATATCGGTACCACGGCCAGCCATGTTAGTGGCAATCGTTACTGTGCCTGGTAGGCCAGCGTCTGATACGATATCAGCCTCTTGCGCATGAAATTTAGCATTAAGTACGTTGTGCTTAATTTTTTCTTTGCGTAAAAATTGCGATAAATACTCAGAGCTTTCAATTGAAATAGTACCTACAAGTACAGGTTGTCCGCGTTCTTGGCAGTCTTTAATATCAACTAAAATAGCTTCGTATTTTTCTTCTTGCGTTAGGTACACTAAGTCGGCGCGATCATCACGAACCATCGGCTTATTAGTTGGCATAACAACAGTGTCTAGGCCGTAAATAGACTGGAACTCAAATGCTTCCGTATCGGCTGTACCTGTCATGCCCGCAAGTGTTTCGTATAAGCGGAAATAGTTTTGAAAGGTAATAGATGCAAGCGTTTGGTTTTCGTTTTGAATATTTACGCCTTCTTTAGCTTCAACAGCTTGGTGTAAACCTTCTGACCAACGACGACCTTCCATTGAACGACCAGTGTGCTCATCAATAATGATAACTTCGTTTTCTTTTACAACGTAATCAACATCTCTTTGATAAAGCTTATGAGCACGAAGCGCTGCATAAACATGGCTTAGTAGCGTAATGCTAGCTGCAGAATAAAGCGAATCGCCTTCTGCAATTAAGCCGCGCTCAGTAAGTAGCTCTTCAACTTTAATTTGGCCACGTTCAGTTAAATGAACTTGCTTAGACTTTTCATCAATAGTGAAATCGCCATCGCCTTCAATACCTTCTTCGTCTTCTTTTTCTTGTAGTTCAAGTAAAGGCACCATGGTATTAATTTCAGTGTATAGCTCTGAGCTGTCCTCAGCAGGGCCTGAAATAATAAGGGGCGTACGGGCTTCATCAATTAAGATAGAATCCACTTCATCGACAACAGCATAAAATAATGGACGTTGTACACGCTCATCTATGCTAAATGCCATGTTGTCACGCAGGTAGTCAAAACCAAACTCATTATTAGTACCGTACGTAATATCGGCAACATAAGCTTGTTTTTTCTGCTGTGGCATCATACCCGGTACGTTACAGCCTACTGTTAAACCTAAAAACTCAAATAACGGACGGTTAGTTTCCGCATCGCGTTTAGCTAGGTAGTCGTTCACGGTAATTACGTGTACGCCCTTACCAGTTAAACCATTTAAGTAAGCAGGTAATGTAGCTGTGAGAGTTTTACCTTCACCGGTACGCATTTCTGCAATACGGCCTTGGTGCAGTACCATGCCACCGAGTAGCTGTACGTCAAAGTGACGCATGCCATTTACACGTTTAGATGCTTCACGTACCACAGCAAATGCTTCAGGCAGTAAGTCGTCAAGGCTTTGTCCGTTATCGTAACGTTCTCTAAACTCTGCTGTTTTCGCTTTTAAGTCGTCATCAGAAAGCGCTTCTAATTGCGTTTCAAGTGCATTGATCAGTGCGACCGTCTTTCTTAGGTTTTTAATAGTGCGGTCATTGCGACTACCAAAAATCTTGGTAAATAAATTAGATATCATGATAAAACCGTTACAATGTATTTTTTTGCCAGCCGTACATCGGCTAACCCATTTTTAACAATTGATAATTAATGTATTCTTTAAAGTAACACCGAGGACACATTAATTAGCAATTTTGTATTAAACCGTTCAAAAAGCACTGTTTATTACGTGTGCTACTATACCAGACTCTGCTAAACAACAAACCATCTCACTAAAAAGATATGGATTAAAAACAGAAAAACTTAATCTAGTACATAAAATTGCTATATATTTTTATACGAGGTGAAAACTGCTAGCAAAGCTAGTGATATTAAGTAAGTTTCCACTTTGAAATATCAACAGTCACTCAAAGATATGGTGCTGAATAAATTAAAAACAAGGGGGGGAATAAGCGCTTAAAGTTTATCCTCAAGCGCTTAAATATAAGTAGCCGGCGTTTATAGTTTAAACTGGTTTACCGTTTTATTTAATGCCCCTGCAAGGTCACTTAAATCATGTGCTTCATTGGCAAGTGTGTGTGCATGCTCTGCGGTACTATTAACTAAACTATTAATAGCACTAAGGCTGGTATTAATATCTTCTGCTACTACCGTTTGTTGCTCGGTAGAGGTGGCAATTTGATGACTTTGATCTTGTACTTTAGTTACCGACAGGGCAATGCTTTGTAGTGAGCTAAGTACTTCTTTTGTTTGCAACACAGAGTCCTCGGTTTGTTTTTGCCCTTGTAGCATCATACTAGAGGCTTGCTGAGCAATTTGCTGTAAACGGGTAATCATATTGCGAATATCGTCGGTTGACTCTTGTGTACGACTCGCCAACGAGCGAACTTCATCGGCAACAACGGCAAAGCCGCGGCCATGTTCTCCGGCGCGGGCCGCTTCTATGGCTGCATTAAGCGCGAGTAAGTTGGTTTGATCGGCAATTGAGTTAATTACATCAACCAATGCGCCTATGTTATTACTTTCTTGCTCAAGCCCGGCAACCACCTTAGAGGCTTCGCCAATATGTTCAGCCAGCGCACTCATTACACTTTGTGCTTGGCTTGAGCGGCTTGCACCATCGGCAGTAATTGCTTGTACTTCTTCTGCCGCGGTATTTGTTTGCTGTGCGTTACGTGATATTTCTTGCACGGTAGTGGCCATTTCTGTCACTGCGGCACTAACACTATCTACTTGTTGTTTTTCTTGCTGAATTTCTGAATTCGTTTGTTGCGATACCGTTTTAAGCTGATCGGCAGCGGCACTTAATTGCTCAGCTTGTGCTGCGGTGTCTAGCATCATCGCTCGCAACTTATCAATAAAGGTATTCATATGATTAGCCAGTTGGCCTACTTCGTCTTGGCTATCAATATTAATTTTTTGGGTTAAATCACCCTCGCCAGAAGCAATGTCGCGCATAATATGCGTGAGTGTAGTGATTGGTTTTGAAATCATATGGGTGGCCCATAAAATCATTGCTAAAATAATCACTAAAATAATGATAACGGCGGTTGTAGTGGTTGTAACCGCAGCATTTACCGGGGCTTCAATCATACTGGTTGGAATTAATAAACCCACATACCAATCTAAATGAGGCTGCTCTAATTGTAGGCGGTTATAAACCACATAAAATTGCTCGCCTTTAAGCATAACAGTTTGGCTACCCGCGAGGTTATTTTGCATTGCACTGTTAAGTGTTTTAAACCCTGAGGTATTATTAAATTGTTGTTCAAGCGCATCGAGTCCGTCTTTACCGTTAGGGCCTTCGTCGGTGACAGAGAGTTTATGCCCAGATGCTTTTGAAAAGTGCACAACTTTTTGTTGATCATCTAATAAAAAGCCATAGCCTTGGCCGTTAAAGCGAATGTTTTCGACCATGTCGTTAATTTTATTAAGTTGTAAGTCAACGCCGCCCACACCAATTAATTTGCCTTGTGGGTTATAAACAGGTTGTTGTACAACTGCTGAGGCATCGCCGGTGGTTAAGTCTACCGAAATAGGGCCTACGTAAAGCTTATTAATTTGCATTGCTTCTTGCCACCAACCTCGTTTGTACGCGTAGTAAGGTTCGCCATTATAATATGCAGTACGTTCGTTTTCTTTAAAGTACTCGCCGGTAGTGGCTGAGGCAAAAAAAGCAGATAAAATATTTTCATCATTTGCACTTATGCGTACAAAGTCTTGATTTATAGCCAAGTAGCCGTTGGCATTTTCTAGGGCTTGATCGCGCTTATCCCACGCGGTAAAAAAATTCACCAAATGCGGATTATTAATAAAGGTGGCAACTACTTTACCGTATGTAGCAAAGTAACTTTGCATTGATAATTGCTCGCTTTGTAAGTAGCTTTGAGCCTCACGCTCTATATTAACTCTGGATAGTTTGGCAATATGGTTAACAAAAAAAGTAGAGGCGATGAGCAGTAAAATAGTAATTGTTCCGCCAATCAATAATAATATTTTTTTTCTTAATGATAAGTTATTTAGCATAAGTGCACATGTTGTTATTGTTTTTGTAACAGATATCTAAGCATATTTAATTTTAGAACTCTATGAAATGAGTTAAGAATTATACATTTAAATAAACGGGGTCATATAAATTGAATCATCAGAGTAACAACTTAGTGGTACTAGGCGCGGGCTGGCTAGGCAGTGCTTTATGCGTTAATGCGCAGCAAGCAGGTTGGCAAGTGCAGGGTACACACCGCTCAGCAGTGCATGAGCATGATTTTGAACGTCAGTTTTTGCTAGAAAATGGCCAGTTAACGCATCAAATTGATTTACAAAATGCCTACTGGGTGTGCGCTATTCCTCCACGTAGTCGCCATAGTGAAAACAATTATGCGCAAACATTAACGGCATCACTTACACTGGCAAAAAAACTGAATGCTAAGGGTTTTTTACTTTGCTCATCAACGGGAGTGTACGACCAAGAACCAGGAGTATATAGCGAAAGCAGCGATATTTCGTGTACAAACGAGCGACAAATAAAGCTATATGAAGCTGAAGAGCAAGTACTAGAGCAAAACGGTAAAGTGCTGCGCTTAGCCGGTTTAGTTGGACCCAACAGAGAGCCGGGGCGTTTTATTGCAGGTAAAGAGCTAAATACCTCTGCCGAGCAAGTCGTTAATATGGTGCATCAGCAAGATGTGATTAACGCTATTTTTGCGGTGCTTGAGCATTGGCATCAAGGGCAGAGTATTTATAATGTGGTTAATCCGTCGCATCCTTGTAAGCGCGATTACTATGCGCAAAAGTGCCAACAACATGGCGGCGAAATGCCACGCTTTACGGGAACAGATACGGCTGAGCGCAAAGTGCTTGGCTCAGCCATTGAGGCGTTAGGGTTTAGTTACCAATACGCAATTTAATAAGATACTAAGCAGTCACCCTCAATAAAGTTGCATAACTTGCCTGCGTTTAATAACGCATTTGCAGCTTCAATATCGGGGGCAAAGTAACGGTCTTTATCGTAGTAGCTTACATGCTCGCGCAGTAAGCTTTTAGCACGCTCTACTTTAGCAGCAGCTGTAAGCGGCTTTCTAAACTCTAACCCCTGCGCGGCCGCTAACCATTCAACAGCAAGTACGCCTTGGGTGTTATCGGCCATTTCCTTCAAGCGCCTTGCCGCAAAAGTGGCCATAGACACATGATCTTCTTGATTCGCCGAGGTTGGCAAACTATCTACAGAAGCTGGGTGGGCAAGTGATTTGTTTTCAGATGCCAGGGCTGCGGCAGTTACTTGGGCGATCATAAAGCCTGAGTTTACGCCGCCATTTTCAACTAAAAAAGGCGGCAATTTAGATAGGCTAGAGTCAATTAGTAAAGCAATTCGGCGCTCGGCAAGTGCGCCAATTTCAGCAATGGCAATTGCTAAGTTATCGGCGGCCATTGCCACCGGCTCTGCATGAAAATTACCGCCAGAAATAATATCACCCACATCAGCAAATACCAGCGGGTTGTCGGTTACGCCGTTAGACTCACATAATAAAACTTCTGCCGCCTGGCGAATTTGGGTTAAGCAAGCACCAAGCACTTGTGGCTGACAGCGTAAAGAGTAGGGGTCTTGTACTTTTTCGCAATTTACGTGTGATTCACTAATTTGTGATTGTGGACCTAACAAGGCTCTAAATATAGCTGCAGTATCTATTTGCCCTTGTTGGCCTCGAATTTCATGAATACGCGCATCAAATGGTGCTCGGCTGCCCATGGCCGCTTCAATACTCATAGCGCCAATTACGCAGCTTTGTGCGTATAAATCTTCTGCTCTAAATAGCCCTTGTAATGCAAAAGCAGTCGAGGCTTGGGTGCCGTTTAAAAGGGCTAAGCCTTCTTTAGCGGCTAAGGTAAGTGGTTTTAGCCCCGCAATTTTAAGCCCTTGCTCGGCACTGATTATTTGCCCTTGGTGGCGCATGTGGCCTTCGGCTAGTAACGGCAAGCACATATGAGCAAGCGGTGCTAAATCGCCCGATGCACCCACCGAGCCTTTTTTAGGCACGCAAGGGTATACTTGGCTATTAAGCAACTGGATAAAAAATTCAATGACCTGCAAACGAATACCAGAATAACCACGCGACAGTGAATTAATTTTTAAGATGATCATTAAGCGTACGGTACTGTCATCCATATACTCGCCAATACCTGCCGCATGCGAAAGTACAATAGAGCGTTGTAATAGCTCTAGTTCGTTATCGGCAATTTTGGTGTTAGCTAATAAGCCAAAACCGGTATTAATACCATATACAGTGCGGTGCTCGTTAATTACGTTTTGCACTGTTTGTGCGCTGGCAGCTATTTGCGACTCGGCATGCTTTATAAGGCTCAATTTTACCGGTGAATTATTAATTTTTCTTAGTGTGTTTAAATCAAGCGAGCCGGGGGTGAGAGTTAGTTCAAGCATGATCATTCCTCGTTTAACATTGGTAAGTCTAGGTTTTGCTCTTTTGCACAATTTTTTGCTATATCGTAGCCTGCATCCGCGTGGCGCATAACTCCAGTTGCAGGGTCGTTCCACAGTACGCGGGCAATACGCTGTTTTGCTTCGTCGCTGCCATCAGCCACAATAACTACGCCTGCATGTTGGCTAAAGCCCATACCTACGCCACCGCCATGGTGTAGCGATACCCAAGTTGCACCACTGGCTGTGTTAAGAAGTGCATTGAGTAATGGCCAATCAGATACCGCATCAGAGCCATCTAGCATAGCTTCGGTTTCGCGGTTAGGGCTAGCAACCGAGCCAGAGTCGAGGTGGTCGCGACCAATAACAACCGGGGCTTTAAGCTCGCCATTTTTAACCATGTTGTTAAAAGCGAGCGCAAGACGGGCTCTGTCTTTTAATCCTACCCAGCAAATGCGCGCCGGTAAGCCTTGAAACTGAATACGTTCACGCGCCATATCAAGCCAGTTATGTAAGTGTGCGTCATCGGGGATTAACTCTTTAACTTTGGCATCGGTTTTATAAATATCTTCGGGGTCGCCCGACAGTGCCACCCATCTAAATGGGCCAATGCCTTCGCAAAATAAAGGACGAATATACGCAGGGACAAACCCCGGAAAATCAAATGCGTTACTTACTCCTTCATCAAATGCCATTTGCCGAATATTGTTGCCATAATCAGTGGTAGCAGCGCCCGCTTGTTGCAGCGCGAGCATAGCTCTTACTTGCACCGCCATTGATTGCTTAGCTGCTGTTACAACCGCTTTTGGGTCTTGTTCGCGCATTTTAGCTGCATGTTCCATGCTCCAGCCTTGCGGTAAATAGCCATTTAGCGGATCGTGTGCTGAGGTTTGATCGGTGACCACATCGGGAGTAACGCCACTTTTAACTAAAGTGCTAAACACATCGGCAGCATTACCAAGTAACCCGACCGAAAGGGCGTCACCTTTTACGCACGCATTAGTTATAAGTTGTAGCGCGTGTTCAAGGTTGTTGGCTTTAATATCTACGTAACCGGTTTTTATTCTAAAATCGATACGGGTTTCATCGCATTCCACCACTAATGCACAAAAGCCTGCCATAGTTGCAGCAAGAGGTTGTGCGCCGCCCATGCCACCAAGCCCGCCAGTTAATACCCATTTACCTTTAGCACTGCCAGCAAAATGTTGTTTAGCCATGGCCACAAAAGTTTCGTAAGTGCCTTGCACTATGCCTTGTGAGCCAATGTAAATCCAAGATCCCGCGGTCATTTGCCCGTACATCATCAAGCCCTTTTTATCGAGCTCGTTAAAGTGCTCCCAATTAGCCCAGTGCGGTACTAAGTTAGAATTAGCTATGAGTACTCGCGGCGCATTACTGTGGGTTTTAAATACCCCTACAGGTTTACCCGATTGTACGAGTAGCGTTTCGTCATCTTCGAGTCTATCGAGAGTTGCTATAATTTTGTCGTAACTGGGCCAGTCACGTGCAGCGCGACCAATGCCGCCATAAACAACTAATGCATGGGGATGCTCTGCAACGTCAGGGTCTAAGTTATTCATTAACATGCGTTTAGCGGCTTCGGTTTGCCAACTTTTAGCGCTAATTTTATCGCCGTGGGGGGCGCGTATTGTGCGGTTGTTGTCGAGTCGATTGTTCATATTTACTCCTGTTGTAGTTTTTAATTATTATTTTTAAAAGTTAAGTGACCACCTAAACGATACTTACTCCCTGGTGAAACAAGTCGGGCATAACTCACAATGCCGTTGCTTGACCAAGTACGGCGAATGAGTTGCAGGCAAGGTTCTTGACTCGATAAGTTAAGCCACTGGCACATTTGTTTATTGGGCATAATGGCTTCCACCGTATGCGTTGCTTGGGTAAGCGGGGCTACATTCGATAAGTACTCATGTGGAGTAAGTAGCGTAAAATTTTGTTGTAAGTACTGCGTGGCAAAAGTGGGATTTACAAAGCGCTCCTCTATTTGCAGTGGTTTAGTATTTTCGTTATGCAGCAATACACTGCGATACACAGTGCTGTTAACTTTAATACCCAGTGCAATGGCAATACTAGTGATTGCGGGTAGCGACTCAAGGGCCAATACCGTACAGCTATAATTACCATTGCGTTCTTTTACTTCATCGGCAATATTTTTAATTTCAAGCAATGACGACTGCGATTTAAAGCTAGCAACAAAGGTGCCTAACCCTTGGCTGCGAGTTAAAATTCCCGCCTCGGTTAGCTCGCTTAATGCGCGTCGAGCGGTCATACGGCTTACAGAAAATTGATTGCTTAGCTCGTTTTCAGAAGGCACACGCTGGTTTTCTTGCCATGTAGCACTGCTAATTTTATCAACTATAAACTGTTTTATTTGTGCAAATTTAGGCGTTGTCATGGTGTATTTAATTGTATTAAAAATAAACTATAAGATTAAGATGGCATAATTGCCTTGTATATACAAGACGGGTTGTTAGACTATATTTTAGTCATTATAAAAAACACAAGGGCGCGCAATATGCAAAGTGCAACACCAGGTTATGAATTAGAAGATATTGATTTACTGCTTACCGATGCCAACATTGCCACTATGGATACTGCTGTAGAGGCGCCTTATGGCGCGATAGAAAATGCAGCCTTAGCAATCAAAAATGGAAAAATTATGTGGCTAGGTGAGCAAAAAAACTTACCTAGTTTTGATGTGTTTGCAACGCCGACCTTGAGTATAAAAGGGCAATGGTTAACCCCAGGGTTAATAGATTGCCACACGCATTTAGTGTTTGCAGGCTCTAGAGCAGAGGAGTTTGAGCAGCGCTTACAAGGGGTGAGTTATGAGCAAATTGCTGCCCAAGGTGGCGGTATAACTAGTACAGTTAAAGCCACCCGCGCTGCCGATCATGAGCAGTTATTTGTAGCCGCCAAAGATAGGTTAAATACGTTACTGGCAGAGGGCGTGACAACTGTTGAAATAAAGTCGGGTTATGGACTCGATACTGCCAACGAAGTAAAAATATTAGAAGTGGCGCGCTTACTTGATGAGCATCACCCTATTAATATTAAAACCACCTTTTTAGGGGCGCATGCGCTACCACCAGAGTACAAAGGGCGTAGCGATGACTATATTGATTTAGTATGTAACGATATGCTTGATCAGGTAGTGGCTAATAACCTTGCTGATGCGGTTGATGTTTTTTGTGAGAATGTAGGCTTTAGCTATACCCAAACTAAGCGGGTGTTCGAGGCGGCAAAAAAACATAACTTGCCAGTAAAATGCCATGCCGAGCAGCTCTCTAATCAACACGGTGCTGAGCTGGTGGCGCAATTTAACGGGCTATCGGCTGATCATATTGAATACCTAGATGAAGATGGCGTAAAAGCGATGGCACAGGCCGGCACAGTAGCAGTATTGTTGCCTGGCGCATTTTACTTTTTAAGAGAAACACAACTTCCGCCAATAGCTTTGCTTAATCAATATAAAGTGCCTATAGCGATTGCTAGCGACTTTAATCCGGGCACCTCACCGCTGTGTTCGCTACAATTAATGATGAATATGGCATGCACATTATTTAGATTAACACCCGAGCAGTCACTTGCTGGAGTAACTCGTAATGCTGCTAAAGCTTTAGGATTAACAGACCGCGGAGTTTTAAAAGTAGGTGCGAGGGCCGACATTGCACATTGGCAAATAAGCCATCCAGCACAATTAAGTTACCAGTTTGGGGTAAATAAACTGTTAAACTTATGGATTATGGGTAAACTTATTTAGTCACACCTTTACCCCAGACCGATAAGTAGGCCTTAATATTTATGCTTTTATTTAATTTTTTAGCCAGTACCAGTAGTGCTAATTTGAGCTTGATTAGCGACAGTGGCTTGCCGGTTTTTTTTAGTGGCGCCTTACTTATGGCGATGATCGCTACCTTGCTGAGCGTAAAAAATACAGCATCTAGATTAAGCTACTTATGCACAGGGTTAATAGGGTTGGCTATTTTAAGCAGTGGTGCTGCATGGCTTAGCGCTTTACTCGCATTAGGTTTTGGCTTTAATTTGTGGCATGCAATTGTACATAAAAACAAGCTGTTAATTATATTAAGTGCACTTGCTGCGGTGTTGTTTATAGCATTACTTATAGCCATTGCAGCGTTTGGCATTGCACTGTTTTGGATTGTTAGTGCGGTGTTGTTATTATCATTAACTGGGTTTATTACTAATAATGAGACACTTAATCAAGCGCCCTTGAAGCAGCAGCAAGCAGCACCTGAACATTACATCGAAAGCTCTCCGCTGGCCTCTTTTGCCGATAAACAAAAATTACGTCAAGGTTATAATACGTGGCGTAATAAAGCACCGTCACTAGGGGCGTTGGTAATTCTTCGTTTAGAAGGTTTTGAGCAAGTTAATCAGCATATTGGGCGTGATTTTGGTGATTTACTGCTTGCTCAGTCGGCGAATAGAATAAAAGAATTACTCAATAATGATGGCATTGTATCGTTAGAGGACGATGAAAAACTAGCCCATTTAGGAGGGCTTAATTTTGCCTTTATTTGTAACTTAGCCAGCCATAAACACTTGCATGAAAAAATAATTACCGAAATATTTGGCGCTACACTTAAACCTTTTAATGTGGCTAACTGCACTATAGAAGTGACCGCAAGAGCAAGCTATGTGCATTGTAATGAGCAAGATGAAGACTTTGATAATTTAATTAAGTCGGCTTATTTAGCACTTGATAGCCAGCCAAAACAACAGGTGGTTGCTTATCATCAACAAATGATGATCGAGCAGTTAGAGCAGCAAGCACGATTAAAAGAGCTTGCAGAAATTGATTTCACCAATGAGTTCGAGCTGTATTTTCAGCCGGTTATTGTAAATGATAATGGCCAAATTGAATTTTTAGAACTATTACTGCGTTGGCAGCATCCTAAGCAAGGCATACTTTCAGCGAGTCGTTTTATTGATGATATTAGAATTGCAGGGCTTGCTTACCCACTGGCTATATTTGTTATAGAGCGCGCTGCTGAACTTGCAATGGCATTGCGTATGGAGGGCTTTGCAGTGCCATTGAGCATTAATGTATTTGGCCCTGAAATGCTCAATGAAGAGTTTGTAGAATTTGTAACGAGTGCTATGAAAGAGCATAACTTAAGGCCTGGCGATTTAATTGTTGAGTGCCCGCTACATATTTTTACTAACCTAGATGACAAAGGGCGAGCCATGATTGCGCGGCTTAATAATATAGGCTTAAAAGTGTGTGTTGATGGTTTGGGCGATAACCCCGTTTCGCTCTCTAAGTTACCTAGTTTAGCGGTAGAATACATTAAAGTCGCGCCAGCATTAACTGCTGATTTTAGTAATCAAAACAATATTCGCAGCCTAGTTGTTGGTATGGTACAAATGCATAATCAACAAAGTACTAAGGTTATTTTTGAAGGGGTTGAAACCCTAGATCAGCTTAAATTTGTAAAAAGCCTAAAAGGCTATGCTGCACAAGGCTATTATTTTGGCCACCCATTAAGCAGTGTTGGTTTAATGAGCTGGTTAAAGCAGTGGCAATTAGCGCAGCAGCAAAGTAATTAAGCACACTCTTTGGCTTGCAGGTAACTATTCACTAGTGCGCTAATAACTTGTCCGCAATGCACTTTACCGGCTTTAATCCCGCTGGGATGTTGAATGGGAGCTGCTTCGCATAAGTGTAAGTAGTGAGAGTGGCGGTTGCTTGCAGCTAAATGCACAAAGTGCTCAGCGTCACTTACGCTAAAACCACTACAGGTATAAGCACTTACAGGCATAAATGCAATGCTATCTAAATCAACCTCAACACCTAGAGGCGCTGCATCAAAACTCTTCAGCGCATTGCTCACTGCTTGAGTTAGATTAATTTCACGTTTAACGGCGATTGACTGATAGCTATTAAAAGTAAAATTAGCAGCGGCTAACGCATCTATAATAGCTTGATTGTTTTTTAGCTCGTGCAAGCCAATAACATGGTAACTTTTTAAACACTGCGCGCTGTACGCATAGCTAAAGCCATTACCACTGTGGCGGCCTTCGCATTCTCGAAAGTCGGCGTGGGGATCAAAATTTATAGCGTTAATAGCGGTGTTTTTATACTTAGCTAACGCTTTTATAATACCTAAGCAATTATTATGGCCACCACCAATAACAATGGGTTCAAGCCCCGCTTTAAATATTAAACTTAATATAGCTTCTACGCGTTGATCAAGTTGCTCACATAACTCACGCAACTGTGTTAAATGGGCAGGTTTTTGGTTGTCGAGTAGAGCGCTTTGCGCCATTAAATCAGCTGTGTGCACTTCGCCAAGTAACAGTACTTTTTGCGTGGCAATAAATTGATTATAAGGCTGGTTTAAAAAACGTTGTAAAAAAGCCGGCCATGCTTGCTCTGCACCCCCGGCTCCTAAGTTTGCTTTTGGGCCAATATCTTCACAAATACCCAGTAACACGTAGCGCATGCCAAATTGTGCGGCATCGCTAAGCGCTTGTTGTATATTTACGTCGGTATCGAGTAATGACATTGACTGCCATACTTTGGTTTCGTTAGCGCGACTAGTGCAAAACGACTTAACCGCGCTTTCATCGTAAACGTTTAAATAGTGCGCCACGTTATATTTCTACGATTTCCAGTTCTAGCTCTTCTGCAGATAATACAATGCCGGTGCTGTCGGCATAAATAAAGTCATCATCAAAAAACGATACGCCAGCAAAGTTAACCCCAATGCCGTCTTCGCCTGCGCCTTGGCTATCTGCTGCAACCGGAATAGAGGCAATAGCTTGAATGCCTAAATCAAGCTCTTCAATTTCGTCTACGTGGCGTACAGCCCCGTAAACAATAATACCTTGCCAGTTGTTTTCAAGTGCAAGTTCGGCCAGTTCAATATCGATAAGCGCACGACGAGTAGAGCCACCACCGTCAATAAGTAGCACTAGGTCTGTACCATCTTGAGAAAGTAATTCACGGATAAGTTCATTATTTTCAAAACATTTAACCGTTTTAATGCGGCCACCAAAGCTGTGTCGGCCACCAAAGTTGATGAACATAGGTTCAAGCACGTCAACCACATCGGCAAAGTGGTCACATAAGTCAGAAGTGCTGTAATCCATTATTTTATCCTCAAAAGATACATTAGTTTATGCTTCAGTATACCCTCCTTATATGCAATAACAACGACTTAATCGCAGTAAATTTAGGCAAAATAGGCGGCTAATAAATAATTTGTAATCATTGGCCTATACAATGTATAGGCCTTAAGTTATTGCTGGCATATAATCCGCAACTAAATAATTGCGCGGTTAATTAAGCTAAATAACGTCACTTTAAAAAGTGCTCAGCAGTGCAGGTGTTTTAGTGTTTTTCGGTATTTCTTTCTTTGTTAAAAGCTTAAGTTATTTAAGTGTAAGTAACAGAGTTGCTCATTAAATTTTTAAAGGTGTAACAATGATTGTTTTGCAAAACTTGACCATTAAGCGGCGTTTACAGCTAAATGCTTTAACTGTTGCTTTGGCCATGCTGGCTTTTTTATATGTAATTATCACAGGTTCACAAACCACGTTAAAGTTAACTAACATCACGCAACAGGCCGAGCAGTTAAACATTCATCAGTTGCAGTTAAGTGCACATGAAAAAACCTTTTTGTTTTATAAACAGCCACAAGCACTCTCATTATTTGAACAAGAATACGCACAATTAAATAAACAAATAATTCAATTACAATCGCAAATGCAAGATTCAGAGATTGATACACAGCAGATAACCCTCTATATGCGTTTAATAAAAAGCTTTTATAGTGATTTTAATGAGGTTGTGCGACTGCAAAAAAGTATTGGCTTACATCAAGACGATGGGCTTTATGGGCAACTGCGAAGTGCTGTACATGAAGTAGAAAGTTTGCTCAATCAACAAGATGAATACCAGCTATTGACCCTAATGCTACAGCTAAGACGTGCCGAAAAAGACTTTATGTTACGTTTGGATGAAAAATATTTAGCAAGTTTTCAAGATCATGTTGATACGTTACAGCAAAAAATAACGAGCTCATCACTAAGTCAAAACATTAAAAGTAATTTAAAAAACCTACTGTCTAATTATCAAAGTGCTTTTCAAACATTGGTAAAAACGCAGCTTGAATTAGGTGTTGATCTAGACTCTGGCGCACTTGGGCGCATGCAACAAAGTGTAGAGCAAAGTGATCAGTTGGTAATGCAGCTAGTAGCAGATACTAAATTGCAAGTTGAAGCCAGTATAGCTAAAGCACAGTCGGTCGCTATTATGGTGTTTATTATATCGGGTATTATAGTTTTAACCCTGGTTTACTTAACCAGTCGCTCTATCATTGTACCTGTAGAGCGTATTTACCAATCTATAAACAAGATTCGACGCAATAATGATTTAACAGTAACCATTGAGCAAATTGGCAATGACGAAATTACGATTATGTCGAAAGATTTTAATAGTTTAATTGGTGACTTTAATAACCTTATAAATGAGGTGAGTGGGGCTTTAAATGCGTTAAATATCGCGACTGAAAATTTATCAGAAAGTACCGCCGCAACCAGCTCGGGTATGCAAGATCAATTACATGAAGCCGATATGGTGGCCACTGCGGCGACCGAAATGCAGGCGACCATTCAAGATATTTCACATAATACCGAAGCTGCTGCTAAAAAAGCAGAATCAACTAATTTAAGTGCGCAACAAGGTCGTAGTGAGGTTGAGTCAACCGTCGCGCATATTAGAGGGTTGTCTGACTCTTTAGAGCATGCGTCAAGTGTCGTTTCTTTATTAGAAAAAGACGGTGAAACAATAGGCTCTGTGCTTGATGTTATTCGTGCGATTGCCGATCAAACTAACTTGTTAGCGTTAAACGCTGCTATTGAAGCCGCTAGAGCGGGTGAGCAAGGCAGAGGGTTTGCTGTGGTTGCAGATGAAGTGCGCTCATTGGCTCAACGAACACAAGAATCTACAAGTGAAATAGAAGGTATAATAAATACTCTACAACAGCGCACTCAAGAAGTGGTGAGTATTATGCATCAGTGCCGCTCACAAGGTGATGAAAGTGCATCGCAAGCAAATAGAGCTGGTGAGTTACTCGGGGCAATAACCGAAGATGTGCAAACGATTATGGAAATGAGCACCCAAATTGCTGTGGCAATTGATCAACAAAGCCAAGTAGCATCTGAAGTAAATAAAAATGTGGTGAGTATTCGTGATATTGCCAGAAACACCTCAGGGCACGCTGCTAACAATGCGCAAACAAGCGAAGAAGTATCAGCGCAAGCACGAGTGCTTTTTGCTGCAATTGACAAATTTAAGGTTTAAAACTTAGCAATAAAGTACCCGTATAGTTTAAGGAATAAACTTTATGGGTACGCTGTCTTTAGAGTTATTGTGTTCACTAACCCGCTTTAAATACTCATCCCATAGAGTTGCTTGCTGCGCCTGTAGTTTTGCAAAATATTGCCAGCTAAATAACCCGCTATTGTGGCCATCGTCAAAATCTAAACGCAGTGCGTAATGACCAACATGAGCAATGTTTTTAATACCAACGGATTGTTTATTGAATACTAATTTCATTGGCCCTGAGCCATGTCCTTGCACTTCTGCAGAAGGAGAGTGCACACGTAAAAATTCACAACTAAATACGGCTTGGCTGTCATCATCAAAGTAAACATCTAAATTTTTGCTAACGCTGTGGTAATGTACTTTTGTTACGTGTTTCATTTTTATCTCATTAAAAAGCCCCCAGTGCGGAGGCTTTTAGTATAACTGTTTATGCAGCTAATTTTAATTAAAGAATGTAGCGGCTTAAATCTTCATCTTCAACCAGCGCACCTAAGTGTTTTTCAACATAAGCGGCGTCAACTACCAGTGATGTTCCGGCTTGCTCTGAAGCGTCATATGAAATTTCTTCCATTAGTTTTTCCATTACCGTATGTAAGCGACGAGCACCGATGTTTTCGGTTTTTTCGTTAACTTGCCAAGCGGCTTTAGCAATGCGCTCAATTGCATCATCACTAAATTCAATAGTAACTTGCTCAGTTTTAAGCAGTTCACGCTGCTGCTCGGTAAGCGATGCATGCGGCTCTGTTAAAATACGTTTAAAGTCATCAGCAGTAAGTGCTTCAAGCTCTACACGAATAGGAAGGCGACCTTGTAGCTCAGGGATCATGTCTGATGGCTTAGCCATTTGAAATGCGCCCGAAGCAATAAATAGCATATGGTCAGTTTTAACCATGCCGTGCTTAGTGCTAACCGTACAACCTTCAATTAATGGTAGTAAGTCGCGCTGTACGCCTTCACGACTAACGTCTGGACCTGATGAGTCACCGCGTTTACAAATTTTGTCTATTTCATCAATAAATACAATACCATTTTGTTCAACTGCAAAAATAGCCTGCTCTTTTAGTTCTTCAGGATTAACTAGCTTAGCGGCTTCTTCTTCACTTAATAATTTAAAGGCTTCTTTAATTTTTAACTTACGCTTAGTGCGCTTATCGCCACCCATGTTTTGAAACATGCTTTGCAACTGGTTGGTCATATCTTCCATACCAGGGGGGGCCATAATTTCTACGTTTGGTTGTGCTTGAGCTAAATCAATTTCGATTTCTTTGTCATCTAATTGGCCTTCACGTAGCTTTTTACGAAACGTTTGACGAGTTGAAGAGCTGTCATCGCGTTGGCTTTCGCCATATTGATCTTTAGCTGGTGGTAAAAGCGCATCTAAAATACGCTCTTCGGCTGCTTCTTCAGCGCGATGCTTAAACTTTTTAGTTTGTTGCTCACGCGTCATTTTAATCGCAACATCGACTAAATCGCGGATGATGGTTTCAACTTCCTTACCAACATAGCCAATTTCGGTGAATTTAGTTGCTTCTACTTTAATAAATGGCGCGTTAGCAAGCTTAGCTAAACGGCGCGCAATTTCGGTTTTACCAACACCCGTTGGGCCAATCATTAAAATATTTTTAGGTGTTACTTCATTACGTAAATCATCACTTAGCTGCATCCGGCGCCAGCGGTTACGCAGTGCAATAGCAACGGCTTTTTTAGCTTTTGCTTGACCAATAATGTGCTGATCTAGCTCGTGAACAATTTCTCTTGGGGTCATAGCAGACATAGCGGTTCCTGTTACAATTCTTCGATAGTTTGAAAGTCGTTAGTGAATACGCAGATATTGCCTGCAATGGTTAGGCTTTTTTCTACTATTTCGCGAGCACTTAAATCGGTGTTTTCCAGTAAGGCAGTTGCTGCCGATTGGGCAAAGTTACCGCCACTGCCAATGGCAATTAAGTCATTTTCTGGCTGTACTACATCACCATTACCGGTAATGATTAAAGAGGCTGTTTCGTCGGCTACAGCAAGCAGTGCTTCGAGCTTGCGCAAAGCGCGATCGCTGCGCCAGTCTTTGGCCATTTCAACCGCGGCTTTAGTGAGGTTACCTTGGTGCATTTCTAGTTTGCTTTCAAAGCGTTCGAAAAGGGTGAAGGCATCAGCAGTACCGCCGGCAAAGCCAGCAATTACTTTGCCATTATAGAGGCGTCGAACTTTACGGGCATTGCCCTTCATTACTGTGTTACCAAGCGAAACTTGGCCGTCGCCGCCAATTACAACATTGTTGCCGCGGCGTACACTTACGATAGTAGTCATATTATTCCTCATCATCGAGCTGCAGGGGCAACTCGTAAAAAACGATTATGAAGAGGTTATATGGGTGAATGGTTTATTTTCAAGTCCAGCCCCAAATTCCGCAGCCGACTATTTTTACACGTTTAAGTTTATTTTTATCGCTCTCAGCTTGGCGCTTGGTTTTATAGGGGCCTAAGCGTACTTTATACCAAATGCCACTGCTGCCTGTGGTCTCTTTTATTTCAGAAATAAGCCCTGCAAAGGCTATTTTAGCTTTTAGCGATTCAGCCTGCGGGTAGGTTCTAAACGAACCGCATTGCATAACGTAAGGGCCTTTTTGTTCAAGTTCTTTTACTTCAACCTGAATTTCGTGGTTTCTAATTTCTTTAATAAACGCAGGCGTACGTGGTACAACAACTTCTACAGGAGTTGTAGGTACAGGGTTAGCTTGTTTTTCGACTAGCTCAGGATCGGCGTTATTTTTAATAAACCATAAGCCATAAGCAAAACCTGCCACCAATAAAGTAACAATTAAAACTAACAGTATTGGAAAGGGTTTTTTAGCGGGCGCTGATTTCGCTTTTTTGCGGTTTGCTGGTTTTTTGTTAATGTAATCGTGCTGTGCCATAGCTTTATTTTGGCCTTAACCTAAATCATGTCTATAGGGTCTACGTCTAGGCTCCAGCGTACTTTTTGTGCAAGTTTGCTAGTGCTTAGATAATCAACCATTTGCGCAAGATATTGGTGCAATACGCGGCGATCTTGCGCTTGAATGTGTAATTGAAAACGATACATACCTGCTACTTTTTCAAGAGGAGCAGGTATTGGACCAAGCAATTGTATACCAGTTACCCCGCTTACTGGAACCAAATCTGTCAAAAAATCGACGACTTGTTTTATATTGTGTCCTTGGGCGCGAACAATGGCCATATTTGTGATTGGTGGTAGGTCTGCATCTTCACGTTCACGCAGTGCAAAGCGAGCAAAATCCTGATAACCATTATTAACCAAATCTTGTAATAGTGGGTGCTCAGGAAAGTGTGTTTGCAATAACACTTGGCCTGCCTCACCTGAGCGCCCAGCACGCCCGGCCACTTGCGTAACAAGTTGGGCTAAATGCTCAGTTGCTCTAAAATCACAGGAGTATAAGCCGCTGTCTACGTCTAAAATAACCACTAAACTTACATCGGCAAAGTGATGCCCTTTAGCCAACATTTGCGTGCCCACTAAAATGCGCGCGCCGCCTAGGTTTATTTCATCCAGTGCTTTTTCAAGGCTGCCTTTACGACGAGTAGAGTCGCGGTCGATACGTGTAACAGGGGTTTGTGGAAATTCACTCGATAAAAACTCTTCTATTTGCTCAGTGCCTTTACCATTAGGAAAAATTTGCGTGCTACCGCAGTCGGGGCATTGGTGTGGAACATGATATTGATCGCCACAGTGATGGCAAATCATTTGCCCAATAGCTTTATGAAAAGTGGCACTGGTGCTGCAACGCTTGCATTCGCTTAACCAGCCACATTCATGGCAAATTAACGTGGGCGAAAATCCACGACGATTTAAAAACACCATCACTTGTTTGCCACGTTTTAAATGTTGGCGCATGGTAGCAAGGCTGGCATGGGCAATGCCTGCTTGGTCGGGCTGACCTTTCATATCGAGTAATTTAAATTGGTTATCGGTAGCGGTTTGCGCGCGCTCAGTAAGGCTCAGTAGTTGGTATTTATTATTAATTGCTTTGTGCAGGGTTTCGAGTGCCGGTGTTGCACTGCCTAATATAAGCGGAATTTTATGCTGATATGCACGATACGCAGCTAAATCACGGGCATGGTAGCGCAGCGTGTCTTGCTGTTTAAAAGACGAGTCATGTTCTTCATCAACCACTATCATGCCGAGCTTTAAAAATGGCAGAAAAATACTCGAACGTGTGCCTATTACTATGGCGCAGCTGGCTTTTTCGCAAAAACGCCAGGTTTGTAAGCGTTCATTATCGGTTAAAGCTGAATGCCAAAGCATAATGGGGGTGTCGGGAAAGCGGCGGCGAAAGCGGTTAACGGTTTGCGGGGTTAAGCCTATTTCGGGCACTAATACTAGTGCTTGTTCGCCGCGCTTTAGTACTTCTTCTAAACATTGTAAGTACACTTCTGTTTTGCCGCTACCGGTTACACCTTCTAATAAAAAGCTGCTAAAACCGCTGCTTTGATTAATTGTGGTGCAGGCAACCGCTTGCTCTTTGTTAAGTGTTGGTTTGCTACCCACTGTTGGGGCTACACTTTGCCAGTGGTTATCATGCTCAATTGACTGCGTTATGAGTGCTTTATCTATTAAGCTATCAATGGTTTTTTTACTAAAGCCCAAAGCTTTTAACTCGGTTAATGACGACTTGCCTGATTGCGATAGCTGCTTTAGTAAATTAAGTTGAGTCTTAGCTTTTAATGACGGCAGCAGCGCGCCTTTTTCCGTTAGGGCTACCATATTAATGCTGGTTTTATCAGGCGATTCGCCTTGGCGTAGTGCGCTTGGCAATGCAATATGAATGGTTTCACCCAGCGGGTAGCAATAATAACGGGCAGTAAAGCGCAGTAACTCTATGTGCTCTTCAGATAAAATTGGCGTATCGTCGATAATTTCAAAAATTGCCTTTATTTTGTTTTCAGGCACTTCGGTTGTTGTTTTAAGCGCTAAAACCACGGCTACTTTACGTTGATTACCAAAGGGTACTAACACCCGCATTCCGGGTTTTAATGGCGCAGAAGCTTCACCAAGCTGGCTATCTACTTTATAATCAAAGGTGCGCGGTAGTGGAACTTTTATAGCAACTTCAACAAAATACATAGTAACTCAACTGTTAAAAAAATAATGGGGGAGGGCGTGCTAATACTTGGCCCTAATGTACTAAAAATACAGCTAAAAACCTACTACCAAATAACCTTGTTTACTCAAAATGGTTATTTTTTTAGCAAAAATACTAATTAATGCTTGTGTGCTTGATGGTTGTTGGATAAAATCCGCCACCAATAAATTTGTTTTAACGACGTATGGTGCCAGACTCCGGGTTTGGAGAGCGATGCGGCCTTAACTAGAGGTTTCTATGAAAGAAGGTATTCACCCTAAGTACGAAGTAATTTCTGCAACTTGTTCATGTGGAAACGAATTCGAAACTAGCTCTACTCTGTGTAAAAATATTCACCTAGACGTTTGTTCTGCGTGTCACCCGTTTTACACTGGTAAGCAAAAGATTTTAGACACTGGCGGACGTGTTGATCGTTTCAACAAGCGTTTCGGTGCACTTGGTAGCAAAAAGTAATTATTGCTATTTAGTTAAAAAAAGCATCTTAGGATGCTTTTTTTATGCCTAAAAATACTCTAACTTCCCCCTAACCTCGCTAGTTTTAAGTTTATTGCTTTTGCATAACTATTTCCTGTTCTTATTCTCGGTATGCATAAACCTTTGCAGACAAATGACCTAATATTCTCTATATTTTTAATAGCTTAATTTTAAACTCGGTTTCTAAAAGTGGCCAACATGAAGCTATGTGTTGTTAAAGCAGAATAAATAATCGCTTTTAGCTGATTTTATTCACATTTTAAAAACGCTGTTTTGTGAATAATACTTTTAACTAAAATAAGCTTGAAAAGTGCCTTTTAGCACAATTTATATTTATGAAAAGTAGCGATGTTTTTATCGAAGTTGCTGAAAATTCGCTTAAAATTAACAGATCTAGCATATAACAGGATAGACCTGATATTGCTTGGAATTTAAAAATAATAAGGGTATCGTACTTTAAGGCATGTTAAGTGTCGCTTTACTCCCTCTCACTTTAACTTAAATTGCAGGATATAATCGCGTTATGTCGGACTTTCGTGAACAAGCACTACATTATCACTCTCACCCCGTTCCAGGTAAAATCAGCATTGAGCTAACCAAGCCTGCAGAAACGGCTCATGATCTCGCTTTAGCTTATAGCCCCGGTGTAGCTGAGCCGGTGCGTGAAATTGCTGCTGACCCTGTAAATGCCTATAAGTACACAGGTAAAGGTAATTTGGTTGCAGTGATCACCAATGGTACTGCTATTTTAGGTTTAGGAAATTTAGGGCCTTTAGCGTCAAAACCGGTAATGGAAGGCAAGGCGTTGTTGTTTAAGCGTTTTGCAGGCATTGACTCAATTGATATTGAAGTAAAACACCGCACTACCGAAGACTTTATAAATACTGTGGCTAATATTGCTGATACTTTTGGCGGTATTAACCTTGAAGATATTAAAGCACCAGAGTGTTTTGAAATTGAAAAGGCGCTTATTGAACGCTGTAGTATTCCTGTTTTTCATGATGATCAGCACGGCACGGCTATTGTAACGGCTGCAGGCATGATAAATGCACTGGAAGTGCAAGGCAAAGATATTGAAGATGCAGTTATTGTATGTTTAGGTGCCGGCGCTGCAGCGATTGCTTGTATGGAGTTATTAATTAAGTGTGGTGCACTGCGTGAACATATTTATATGCTTGATCGTAAAGGTGTTATTCACACTCGCCGTGATGATTTAAACGAGTACAAACAGTTATTTGCTAACAATACCGATAAGCGTACATTACAAGATGTAATTGAAGATGCTGACGTATTTGTTGGTGTATCGGGCCCTAACTTATTATCGGCCGATGATTTAAAATTAATGGCGGCAAAGCCAGTCGTATTTGCTTGTTCGAACCCAGACCCTGAGATTGATCCGGCACTGGCACACGGCGCACGAAGCGATTTAATTATGGCAACAGGGCGCTCAGATTACCCTAACCAAGTTAATAACGTGTTGTGTTTTCCGTTTATTTTCCGTGGTGCACTTGATGTGCGTGCTAGTGAAATTAACGATGAAATGAAAATTGCAGCAGTTGAAGCTATTCGTAGTATTGCCAAAGAGCCGGTTCCACCAGAAGTACTAAAAGCTGCCGGTGTAGATAAGCTAGCGTTTGGTGCAGAGTATATTATTCCTAAGCCTATGGATCCGCGTTTATTGCCGCGTATTGCTAAAGCAGTTGCATTAGCAGCCATTGCTTCAGGCGTAGCGCAAATAGAGCTGCCAGCAAACTATATGGAATAAGCAGCATTATGTTGCTCGGTATTAAGTTACTTCAGTGTAATTTATAGCCATAAAAAAACCTCAGCATGGCTGAGGTTTTTTTGTTTAAAAGCCGCTGTTTAGTCTTCGTTTAAAACAGGAACTTCTAAGCCCATTTCTTGCATTATTTTTTTCACTTCTTCAGGCACTTTTTCGGCGTTATCTTTACGTAAATCATCATCGTTAGGTAACGGTTGCCCAGTAAACGCATGCAAAAATGCTTCACATAATAGCTCGCTATTAGTTGCATGGCGTAAGTTATTAATTTGCCTACGGGTGCGTTCATCGGTTAGTACTTTTAATACATTTAGCGGGATCGAAACGGTGATCTTTTTAACTTGCTCTGATTTTTTCCCGTGTTCTGCGTATGGGTGAATATACTCGCCATTCCATTTTGCCATAAGATGTATCGTTGCCTCAGATTATTAATTGCTCACCCTACTAAAAAATAGCGCGAATATGCGTGAAATTCTATCGATTTAAACAAATTAGTCAAATACTTGTTGCACAGATGGCTAGGTGTTTAAATGTTTTGACTTCTTAAGTTGAATGAATTACTGTTTTAGACGTCTAAACATCTAAATAAAGCAGGTAATAAATATGAGTGAAAAAAATAAAGCGACAATTGCAGTTCGCAGTGGTGTCGATGCTGATAAGCACCATGGCGCGGTTGTGCCTCCGCTGTATTTATCAACCACTTATTCGTTTGCCGACTTTGATACAAAACGTCAATATGACTATGGCCGCAGTGGTAATCCAAATCGTGATACTTTAGCCCAAGCACTCAGCGAACTCGAAGGTGGTGCTCGCGGCATTATTACTGCAACAGGAATGGCTGCCGTACATTTAGCCACTCAGCTGCTTAATAGTGACGATACGTTAGTGATCCCCCATGATTGTTATGGCGGCAGCTATCGCTTATTTACCTCATTACAAAAGCGCGGCCTATTAAAACTCGAAGTGTTAGATTTAACTAAACCAGAAAGTTTGCAGCAAATTTTAGTAATCAAACCTAAGTTAATTTGGATAGAAACCCCTAGTAACCCTATTTTACGTTTAACTGATATTAAAGCAGTAACCGATATTGCGAAACAATGCGGTGCTTTGGTAGCCGCAGATAACACTTTTTTATCGCCTGCATTACAAAACCCGATTAAATTTGGCGTTGATATTGTGGTGCACTCAACCACTAAGTACATAAATGGCCACTCAGACGTGGTTGGCGGTGCGGTTATTGCTGCAACTGACGAACTAGGTGAAGAACTGGCTTGGTGGGCAAATAATATTGGTATAACGGGGGCACCGTTTGATAGTTACTTAACTTTGCGTGGCTTGCGTACTTTAAATGTACGCTTACGGCAGCATCAAGAAAATGCCTTAGCTATTGCTAAGTACCTTGAAAGCTCAAAATTTGTTAGCCAAGTATATTACCCGGGGCTAGAGTCGCATCCACAACATGAATTGGCTAAAGCACAGCAACTTGGTTTTGGTGGCATGGTTAGTTTTGACATTAAAGGTGATGTAAATGACGCAGCTGCATTTTTAACAAACCTTAAAACATTTAGCTTAGCTGAATCTTTAGGTGGCGTAGAGAGCTTAATATGCCACCCAGCAACAATGACGCATGCAGGAATGGAAGCCGAGGCTCGTTTAGCCGCTGGCGTTGGCGATACGCTTATTCGTGTGTCGGTAGGTATTGAAGATGTAGCAGATTTATTAGCAGACTTTGATCGGGTATTTAATTTAGTGCAACCAGGTCAGCACAATAACGCAGGTAAAGCAGGTGCTAGCGCAAGTAGTAATGTTAAATTGAGCGCTGCTCACCCGGCGTTGTGGTAATTAATATGACTAATAATATTCATAAGTTTGGTGGTTCGAGTTTAAGCTCAGCCGAGCGCTATAAAAGCGTTGCAAAAATAATTATAGGGCAAGCTCAGCCCGGTGATTGTGTAGTGGTATCGGCTGCAGGAAAAACCACAGATACATTAGTAAAACTGTGGCAAAGTTATCAGCAGCACGATACTCAAGCGCTCGCTGATATTGTATTGCAATTAAACAATCATCAAAGTGATTTAATAACGCAGCTACTGCAGGGCGATTTAAAGCGCAGCGCTTTAACCACTCTAAATAAAGAGCTAAGTTTAGTTGCTAAATTAGCGAGTACTGAGCAGTTGCAAGAAGCGGCGCTACTCGCCCATGGTGAGTTGTGGTCAGCTCGTTTGCTCGCTGCGTATTTACAGCAACTTAATGTTGCTGCATGCATGCAAGACGCAAGAGGCTTGTTTACGCTAAGTGATGGACAATTATTGCATAGCCAAAATACACAGCAGTGTAGTGAGCTTATTAGCCAGCACAAAATTAACGTGGTAACAGGGTTTATTGCGGCTAATACCCAAGGCGATACGGTCACTCTTGGTCGCAATGGTAGTGATTACAGTGCAACCTTATTGGCAAGTTATTGCAATGCTAAACAAGTATATATTTGGACCGATACACAAGGGATATTTAGTACCGACCCACGTAAAGTTAACAAGGCCATTAAATACGCTAAGGTATGTAGAGCGCAAGCTAACTTATTGGCAAGATTAGGTAACCCCGTTTTACACGCTAAAACATTATCGCCACTTAAAAATACCGATATAAAGCTTGCGGTGCGCAGTAGTTTTGACGTGCAAGCAAGCTCAACAAATGTAGTGAAAGAGGGCTGTGTAAAACAAAAACGCTTTATTACTACATTAGAAAATATAGATTTACTTAGTGTTGAAGGGCTAGTTGAGGGTGAGGTAACTCAGGTTAGCCAGCTTATTCAACATAGTTTGCATCATTTTAGTAGCGCGGGTGAAACTTACCTAATAGTACCGGCAGTAGCGACCCATCAAGTAGTTAGTTACTTTGCAGGAAGAGCCAATATTAGCGAGTCTAACCTACATGGTTGCGCGCTAGTTGCTCCTGAGCAAGATATAAACTCATTGAGTACTCAGGCACGCGAGTTGCTCAATTTGCATAATATTGAACCTCGCTTTGTGCATCAAGATAGTGGTTATGTATTGCTACTGACGGATCAGCTTATTGATAGTGATGTGCTTAATGTGCTGCACGATAAACTGATCACTAAAGGCCAAGAAATTGCCTTAATAGTGGCAGGGCTTGGTAATGTAGGGGATGTATTTGTTAGCCAACTATCGGCGCAGCTAGCACGCTTATCAACCGACTTTAATATTAAGTTAGTGGGATTAGCACGTTCGCAAAAACTGCTATTTAATCCCAGCGGCATAAATGTACAGCACTGGAAGAACCAATGGCAGTTAGAGGCTGTTGACTATAGCAGCCAAGATTTATTAACCGCTATTGGCCAGCTTGATTACGAGCATAAAGTGGTTATAGATATAACCGCCAGCGAGCAATTTAGTCAGTTATACCCAGATTTTGTTGCGCTTGATTGTCATTTAATTAGTGCTAATAAGTATGCTGGTACCGCGCCAACTCCTTGGTATAAAGCGTTGCAGCACAATATTGCGCAGCGCAATTTATATTGGCGCTATAACGCTAGTGTGGGTGCCGGTTTACCAATTAATTTTGCCCTTGCAGATTTACAAAACAGTGGCGATAAAATAACACGTATAGAAGGTGTTTATTCGGGTACGTTATCGTGGTTATGTAGTATGTATAATGGCGCAACTGCATTTTCTGAGTTATTACTTGAAGCGCAACAAATGGGTTTTACTGAACCCGATCCGCGCGAAGATTTATCGGGGCGAGATATGCAGCGTAAGCTACTTATTTTAGCGCGAGAGTTAGGGGTTGAATTAGACCTTAACGACATTGCCTTAGCGCCGTTAATGCCCGATGAGCTAGCACTAGGTAGCTGGGATGACTTTTTAGCTAATAAACATAAGCTCGACACTTTTATTGAAGAGCATGCACGCAATGCAAAATTACAAAACGCGGTACTTCGTTATACAGGTTTACTGAGTATTGGGCACGATAGCGTAACGGCCAAAGTAGGGTTAGCGTATGTTACGCCCAATGACGCATTAGCAAACTTAACCCCGGGTGATAATATTTTTGTTATTAACAGCCAGTGGTACAGCAATAATGCCTTGATTATACAAGGCCCAGGTGCTGGTAAGGAAGTGACTGCAGCAGGCGTTCATTCTGACTTATATTGGCTGATAAAAAACTTAAAGTAATAATTAAATAAAACAAAAAACGGCAACCTAAGAAGGTTGCCGTTCTTTTAGCGTAATTAACCATTTAGCTAATGAGAGATGTGCTTATGGTTAAAATAGCTCTTCTTCTGTTTTGGTGTTTTCTTCAAAAATATCGCTTGGCTGCGAAAGCACATAACTAGTTGGTGTAGTGCCTTTTTCAAAGTATTCAAAGCGGCTAGTGTAATCATTTTTGTGGCTTAATAAGCCAGTCGCTAAATCAATACGAATAGAAACTAATCCTTCAGGTGGTTCAATTGGCGCTTCTGGTTGCCCATCAAGAGCTGCCCTCATAAATTCATTCCATGCCGGTTGAGCTGTTTTAGCGCCCGATTCAGCCCCTGTTATTTGACCACTATCAAGGTTGTTGTTATAAGCAGAACGACCTAGAGTATTGCCAGGGTTGTCAAAGCCAACCCATACTGAGGTGAGTACATTGCGGTTAAAACCACTAAACCAAGTGTCAACAGAATCGTTTGTGGTACCTGTTTTACCCGATAAATCACGACGCCCTAAACGCTGTGCTCGCCATGCAGTCCCCGTCCAGCCTGTTTTATTGCTCCAGCTTCCGCCGCCCCAAATTGCGCTGTTCATAGCGTCTGCAATTAAAAAAGCATTTTGTTTAGAAATAATACGTGGGGCACATTGCACTGTTTGCTGCGCTTTTTCACCTTGCTCAGTATTTTCTATCGTTAGGCTGCTGTTATTTTCGATAGCGAGGGGCTGCGTGTTCTCATCGCAGGCTAGGGCTGGGTTTGCTTTAAATAACACTGTACCAAAGGCATCTTGAATTTCAGATATAAAATACGGTTCTATTAAATGCCCGCCATTAGCAAACGCGCTCATACCACGAGCAAGTTCTAATGGAGAAATGGAAGCACTACCAAGCGCTAAAGATTCACTGCGGTTAATGTCTTTATTATCAAAACCAAATTTGAGTAAATGATCGGCAGTACGTTGCAAGCCTACACCACGTAGAAGACGAACCGAAATAACGTTTTTAGATTGCGCCAATGCGCGGCGAATACGAATTGGGCCATTATAAACTGCAGGGCTGTTTTTTGGGCGCCATGCAATACCTTGGCTTTTATCCCATTGATTAATTGGAGCGTCGTTTAAAATGGATGCTAAAGTGTAGCCTTTTTCCAGAGCTGCAGAGTAAATAAAGGGTTTAATGTTTGAGCCGACTTGGCGTTTAGCTTGCACTGCACGGTTGTACTGGCTTTGCTCAAAACTATAACCACCAACAATTGCTTTAATACGGCCATCTTGAGGGTCTAAAGACACAATGGCACTAGAGGCTTCAGGAATTTGACTCAATAAATAATTATTATCGTCGTTTTTACGTAGCCATATTTGTGCACCTGGTACTAATATTTCAGTTGCAGCTTTAGGAGCAAAACTTTGGCGGTAACGCGTAATATATTTACGTGCCCACTTTAAGTTATCCCATGTAAGTGTTGCCAGCTCACCATTTTTTAGTAAAACGTCGGCTGTTTTTTCGTTAACCGCCAATACCACTGCTGCTTGTAAGTCGCCGAGCTGTTTTACGTCTTTTAGCTGGTTAAGAATTTGCGCTTGGCTTAATGCTGGTTGTGTTTGCGCATCCCATAATAAACGCTCTGGACCTCTAAAACCGTGGCGCATATCGTAACTATGTAAGTTATTTACTAAAGCCGTTTGCGCAGCTTGTTGAACGTGGGACTCTACCGAGGTAAATATTTTAAAGCCAGAGTTGTACGCTTTATCAATACCGTATTTAGCAACCATTTCTGCACGCACCATTTCAGATATATAAGGTGCGTATAAATCTATTTCAGCGCCATGAAAAACAGCCGTTATAGGTTGATTAATAGTCTCTTCATATTCGCTTTGGGTTATATAACGTTCAGACAACATTCTACCAAGTACGACATTACGACGCGCTTTAGCACGCACTGGATTGCGAATAGGATTAAGCGCTGAAGGTGCTTTTGGTAGGCCGGCAATCATTGCCATTTGCGCAAGGGTTAAGTCTTTTAGTTCTTTACCGTAATAAACTTGCGCTGCTGCACCAATACCAAACGCCCTATTACCTAATTCAATTTTATTTAAATACAGCTCAAGAATTTCGTTTTTGCTTAATAAGTTTTCAATATGCATCGCGATAAAAATTTCTTTTACTTTACGAATGTAGGCTTTTTCGCGGGTTAAGAAAAAATTACGTGCTAGCTGCATAGTAATAGTACTAGCGCCTTGTTTTTTCTCTCCGGTAGATATAAGTACAAGCGCAGAGCGCACTATACCTATTGGGTCAATACCAAGGTGATCATAAAAGCGGCTGTCTTCGGTGGCTAAAAATGCATTAATGAGGGGTTGTGGTATTTGGTCTATTGTGACCGGAATTCGTCGTTTTTCACCAAATTGATTGATCAACAGACCATCTTTAGTGAATACTTGCATAGGAGTTTGTAATTGCACGTCTTTTAAAACTTGCACACTTGGGATATCAGGTTTAACGTAATAATAAAGGCTGAACAAAGTGATCAGTCCAAATAATGTGCAAATGATAAAAAATTGTAAAGTTCTTTTTAATAAAATCACTGATATTTCCCTAAATGGACTCCCAATTACAAGTTGAGGCTGCTAGTATATATTGATTAAAAAATGAATAGTATTTTTTCAGATAAGAATTATAACTTGTTTATTATTAAAACAAAGGCAAAGTTGCAAACATGCTAAGTCAACTATTTAAAAAGCCATCGCCGATGATGGTAGGCATTGATATAGGATCGCACTCTATCAAAGCTGTACTGTTAAGTGAAACAGACACTGGGCTTCGATTAGAAGCACTTGCAATTGAACCTATGCCAAAAGGCGCCATGAGTGAGCGTACTATTCAAGATATTGAAGCAATTGGTAATGTAATAACTAAATTAAAACGAAAATTACCTAAATCACTAAAAGAAGCTGCGGTGGCTGTTTCAGGCCAGACCGTGATCACCAAGGTGATTTTCATGGATGTCACCTTAAGTGACGCTGAATTAGAATCGCAAATTGAAATTGAAGCAGACAGCTTAATTCCTTATCCATTAGATGAAGTTAATCTTGATTTTGAAAAGCTATCAACCAATGCCGCCGATCCTAGTAAAATGAATGTATTGCTTTCGGCTGCGCGTACTGAAAGCGTTGAAGCACGTGTTGGCGCGTTAGAAGCGGCTAACTTAGTTGCTAAAGTGGTTGACGTAGAAAGCTACGCATTAAGCCGAGCAATGGATGTGTACTATCAACAGTTACCAAGTGATGCATTTAATAAGTGCGTTGCAATTGTCGATATTGGCGCGGTATTAACACTCGTAAGTGTAGTGCAAGCGGGTGATACAATTTATACCCGCGACCAAGTGTTTGGTGGCGATCAATACACTAATAGTATTGTTACTTATTATAATAAAGGCTTTGATGAAGCTGAAATTGGTAAAGCAACCGGCGACTTACCGCCAAATTATACCTTTGAAGTACTTGCACCTTTTCAAACAGCCTTGCTACAACAAGTGCGCCGCGCGGTGCAAATGTTTTTAACCACCACGGGCAAAGATCAGCTAGATTATATTGTATTAACCGGTGGTACAGCTATGATTAGCGGTTTTGAGCGCTTATTAGTCGAAGAGTTAGGTATACACACAATTGTAGCCGAGCCATTTGTAAATATGGAAATATCTCCTAGAGTTGACCGTAATGTATTACAGCGTCATCGCACGCAATTTGCTATTGCAACAGGACTCGCTTTGAGGAGCTTTTCATCATGCCACATATAAATTTACTGCCTTGGCGTGAACAACAGCGTGAAGACTCAAAAAAGAAGTTTATTACTTCATTAATTGCAGTTGTTGTTTTGTGTTTTTTGAGTATGTATTTATTGAGCTCATTTTATGGCGCTTTAAAAGAGGGTCAAAATCTAAAAAACAATTACCTTAGTGCAGAAATAAGTATGCTAGATAAAGAAATAAGAGACATTAGAGAGCTAGATAAGAAAAAAGAAAACCTGCAGCAGCGTATGCGCTTAATTGAAAACCTGCAAAGGAGTCGTAATTTAGGCACGCAAATTATGGATGAAGTCGCAAAAATAGTTCCTGCAGGGGTTTATTTAACTAAGCTAGAGCGACGCGGTAATCAAATTCATGTACTTGGAAAAAGCGAATCAAATAATCGCCTTTCAACCTTGCTACGCGAAGTGCAAAGTTCTTATTTATTAGAGCGCCCAGTAATGCAAGGTATTGTTGCTGGCGATAAATCGTCGCGTTTGTTGAGTGATTTTAATATGGAGTTTTATGTAAAACCATTCGATAAAATTGGCGAGGTACATGATGAACCTTGATTTTAAAGCATTTAAAGATATAGATTGGAATGAAATAGAACTTGATAATATAGGTGAATGGCCGGTTGTTGTTAGGGTTATTTGCGGTGCTTTTATTGCGGGTTTAGTGTTGTTTTTTAGCTATAGCTTATTAGTTTCAGATGAAATAGACAGTTATCACAACGCGGTAGCCACAGAGGTGGAGCTGCGCACTACTTATCGCACCAAATATGCGGTAGCCAGTAAACTAGATATTTATCGACTGCAAATGATTGAAATGGAAGATAAGTTTTCTCAGCTATTAAAACGCCTACCAACCTCTAATGAAACCCCAGGCTTATTAGATGACTTATCTTATGTGGGTACTACCAGTGGCTTAACCTTTTTAAAAATTGGTTGGTTGCCTGAAGTTGAAAAAGAATTTTATACCGAACTGCCAATAAAAATAGAAGTGGTAGGGACCTACCATGAATTTGGTCAGTTTGTAGGTAAAGTGGCTCAATTACCGCGAATTGTTAGTTTACATGACTTTTCTATTTTATCATCTGGAGAAAAGCAGTTAACATTTAGTGTGATTGCAAAAACTTATCGCTACGAAGAGGGGGCTAAATAATGAATAAACTCCCTTTAGTGGCTATTTTTACAACGTTATTGAGTGGCTGTAATAGTGACACTTCTGAACAAAAAGAATTTATTGATCAGGTAAAAGCAAGTACAACCCCCAGAGTGGAGAAAATACCAGAGCTCATTCAGTTTGAGTATTTTGAATACAATGCAGGTCAATTGCGCAGCCCATTTGTAGCTCCACAACCTGAAATTATACAAAATAAGTTAACGCAAATTAAAAATTGTTTGCACCCAGATCCAGATAGAGTTCGTGAGCCATTAGAAAAATATCCGCTAGATAACCTAGCGATGAAAGGCACGCTAGGTTCTAATAGCCAAACATGGGCACTTATTACTGCTGCTGATGCAACGCTGCATAGAGTAACCGTAGGGAGTTACTTGGGCACTTACGACGGAAAAGTAAAAAAAGTGAGTAGTGACTATATTGAGTTAATAGAATTAATCCCTGATGGATCTGGCTGTTGGAAAGAGCGTCAGACTAAATTAGAAATGTTAGAGGCGACAATTGATGGCGCAAATTAATAACAAAAAAGGTCATACAAATATGTATAAGGATGTAGGTTCGCTTCATCGTGTATTGTCAGCTTTATTAGTGATTTTTGCACTATTAATAGCTAAAACTGCGGTAGCTGAGCCGCTACTTTATGACGTGCGCTATAATCCATTATTAAAAGGCGAAACCGAACTACAGCTGGTATTTGATGAAGAATTAACCCAGCAACCAAGTATTCAAGTGTTCAATAGCCCAGCGCGTATAGAAATGCTGTTTACCAATGCACAGTTAGATCAAGGGTTAGCCGATGTTGCTGTTAATTTGGCTGGAATAAATAATGTAACCAGCGTAATGACAAGTAACGGTTTAAAAGTAACGGTACATCTTGAGCGTTTGAAAATTTATGAAACCCAGGTTAATAATAATCTGGTCTCGCTGCGTATCTCTGATAATCCATTAACCGAGCAAGCGCTAACGACTGATGATGCTGCAGATAGCATTGGCGGTAGTTACATTAATCGTATTCAATCTATTGATTTTCGCCGTGGTGAAAAGGGCGAAGCTAAAGTATTGGTATTTTTGCAAGATACTCAAGCCGCAATAGAAGTACATGAAAGTGGCGGTAAAATTATTGCAGAGTTTCATCACACTGATATTTTAGATGATTTATTATACGAATTAGATGTACTTGATTTTGGTACTATCGTAAGCAATATAGAAACCTTTAAAGAAGATAACCTGAGCCGAATTGTTATTGAGCCAAACGCAGCATTTACGTTTACTTATCAGCAAATAGATAATATTTTTACCTTAAATGTTGAGAAAGACGAAACCCAAAATGCTTACCTTGATGGTGGTAAAGAATATCAAGGTCGACCAATGACCCTGAACTTTCAAGACATTTCGGTACGTGCAGTCTTGCAAATTATAGCCGGATACAACGACTTTAACTTAGTAACCAGTGATTCTGTAACGGGCAATATAACGCTACGTTTAGATGGCGTGCCATGGGATCAAGCGCTTGATGTGGTACTCAGAATAAAAGGTCTTGATAAGCGTATGGATGGCTCTATTTTAATGGTAGCCCCATCAGAAGAGCTTGCAGCACGTGAAGCAAAAGACTTAAAAGCAAAGCAACAAGTAGAAGATTTAGAGCCTTTGTACAGCGAGTACATTCGCTTAAATTATGCAAAGGCCGAAGATTTTGCAGATTTACTAAAAACGGACACTAACAGCATTATAACCCCAAGAGGGAGTGTGTCGGTTGATCAGCGTACCAATACATTATTAATGAAAGATACGGCAAAAAGTATCGAAAGCGTACGCCGCATGGTCGAAACGCTAGATATACCCGTAAAGCAGGTTGTAATTGAAGCGCGCATGGTAACCGTACGCGACAACGTTACAGAAGATTTAGGGGTACGTTGGGGCTTTAGTGATCAGCAGGGAACCGATGGTATTTCAGGCACCCTAGAGGGGGCTGAAAACATCTCTAATGGTAATATTCCAAGCTTGTCTGATAGATTAAATGTAAACCTGCCGGTTGCCAATCCTTCAGCTAGCATAGGTATGCATATTGCTAAACTAGCTAATGGTACGTTAATTGATTTAGAGCTAACTGCGCTTGAAGAAGAAAATAAAGGTGAAATTATTGCTAGTCCGCGAATTACTGCGGCTAACCAGCAAAAGGCGAGGATTGAACAAGGTACCGAAATACCTTATGTTGAATCAGCCTCTAGTGGTGCGACAACAGTAAGCTTTAAAAAAGCAGTACTTAGCTTAGAAGTAACACCGCATATAACACCTGATAACAAAGTTATTTTGAATTTAATTATCACTCAAGATACCCGAGGTGATACAGTACAGACCGGAACAGGCCCTGCGGTTGCAATTGATACGCAACAAATTGAAACGCAGGTACTGGTAGAAAATGGCCAAACAGTTGTTTTGGGTGGTATTTTTCAACAGCAAATTATTAATTCGACCAAAAAAGTTCCTTTATTGGGCGACATTCCATACATTGGAAGACTGTTTAAAAGTACCAGTGAGTTTAACGAAAAGCGTGAACTACTGATTTTCGTCACTCCTAAGATACAAGTTGATTAGGGCGTGATTATATTTGAATATTGATTTTGCAGCACTCTACTTAGTTTACTAAGTAGAGAATATGCAGTGTGGTTACTTCCCAAAATATGCGATAGCAGCATAAAACCAACATGCGCTGCCCTTCGGGTGCACTCTAGTGTTATTTTGCGCTTTACTGTGTGAGTTTTACATAACATTACGTAGTAAAGTTATCAGTAATTTGATAAATATAACTTTGGGTTGCACAAATTTTAACCATGAAAAATAAATACTCCCTAAAATAAGCTAATGTTTTGTTAACTAATGGATGATTATTTAGATTAATTGCTCGTTATATGGCTTTTTATGCTAATTGACTTGAAATACCCAACCGATTACTGAGATAATCCTCTCCTTAATTTTGGGGCCAGGTCGTTAGGCGGGGTTTTATTTCAAATTTTAGAGTTCGTTTGTACTAAAAGATATGGCTGAGAAACGTAATATATTTCTAGTTGGCCCCATGGGGGCTGGCAAAAGTACGATTGGTCGTCACATCGCTGACCAATTACACCTTGAATTTGTTGATTCTGATCAAGAAATCGAACGCCGTACCGGTGCAGATATTGCCTGGGTGTTTGATCTTGAAGGTGAAGAAGGCTTTAGACTTCGTGAAGAATCTGTTATTGGCGATCTAACCGAAATGCAGGGTATTGTACTTGCAACCGGTGGTGGTTCAGTAATGAGTAAAGAAGTTAGAAACAAGCTTTCGGCTCGCGGTATTGTAGTATACCTAGAGACACCGATTGAAAAACAAGTTGCACGCACACAACGCGACAAGCGTCGCCCATTACTGCAAACAGAAGAAGCACCTCGTGATGTATTAGAACGTTTAGCAGAAGAACGCGAACCGTTATATAAAGAAGTGGCTGATTTTGTTGTACGCACTGATGAGCAAAGCGCTAAAGTTGTTGCTAACCAAATCATCGAGAAATTGGATTTTTAATTACTAATATTAAAGGAAATAGCTAAGCATGCTTGAATTATCTGTTAATTTAGACGAGCGAAGTTACCCTATTTATATTGGTCAATCTACACTTCAAGATAATGGCCGCCTAGTTCATCACATTGGTGATTGTCGGCCTATCATCATTACTAACGACACTATTGCGCCTTTGTATTTACAGGGCTTATTAGCGCAGTTAGCAACATTGAATCCACTGCACTTTATTATTCCTGATGGCGAGCAATATAAATCGCTTACCTGGTTTGAAAAAATATCGGCATTCTTACTCGAAAATAACTGTGGTCGTGACACCTGCTTAATTGCATTAGGTGGCGGCGTTGTTGGTGATTTAACTGGTTTTGTTGCTGCATGTTATCAGCGTGGCATTCCCTTTATTCAAATGCCAACGACACTATTATCACAAGTTGATTCGTCGGTAGGTGGAAAAACAGCGGTAAATCATCCACTAGGTAAAAATATGATTGGGGCATTTTATCAGCCACAAGCTGTTTTTATCGACACACAATCATTACATACTTTACCTGCGCGCGAGTTTGCAGCCGGTATGGCTGAAGTGATTAAATACGGTTTGATTTACGATACTGAGCTATTTGCTTACTTAGAGCAAAATGTTGAGCGTTTACAGCAATTAGATGAAGCCTGTTTACAGCATATAATTTATAGGTGCTGTGAAATTAAAGCGCTAATTGTAGCTCAAGACGAAAAAGAGCAAGGCCTAAGAGCACTATTAAACTTAGGTCATACCTTTGCGCACGCAATTGAAGCGCAAATGGGGTACGGTGTTTGGCTACATGGCGAAGCAGTAGCAACAGGTATGGTACTTGCTGCAAAACTAGCATATACACGCCAAGATTTAACCGCTGAGGACGTTACTCGTATCTCTGGTTTAATTGCGCAATATAGCTTACCCACGCAGATCCCGCCGGTAATGACCAGCGAGCATTTTTTGCAGCATATGCGTAAAGACAAAAAGAATAAAAAGGGTACTATCCGCTTTATTCTGCCCACCCAATTTGGACAATGTGCATTAGTGGATGATGTTTCAGATGACCAAGTTCGAGCGTTAATCGAGCAATAATGCAGCCACAAATTTTACCAAGCCGTGCGGCATTGGTGGATAGAATCGCACTGCAATTTGAGTACGGACAAAACCTGATTGTTTTACTAGGCACCTCTGGCCTAGGTAAAAGCTACCTACTCGAAACTTTTATTACTGATAAATATAACGATTTTAATAAAGCATTTGTGCAAGTAACAGCGCAAATGACAGACATTCAATTAATGAGCGAGCTATTAGAGCAAAGCTTTAATGCACCTTTAATTGATCATAGCTTGAGCCTATCCGAAAACTTTTATCAATTATTACAACAGCAAGCTTGTGGCCCTTGTTTATGGGTGCTAGATAACGCCAGGCACTTATCAGAAGAATTACAGGTAGAGTTAGAACTACTGGCTAAAAACTCCCCCAGTACGCTTTATATTATGCTTGCTGCGCAGTCAAAACTGGCCTTTGCAGCGGCAATAAACATTCACTTAGAGCCATTAAACCAAAGTGAAAGTAAGCAGTTAATGCGTTGGTATTTTAGCGACCTGCCTTATGATGAAGACCCAGTTTACCAAGCTTTTATAGCCGCGGCACAGGGTAATCCCAATTTATTACTGAGCTGGCAAGCAACAGAACACATAGCGGATGTTGTTGTAAAAGATAAAGTATCTTGGCGTTTGCATTTATTAATTTTGATGTTAATTATTCTGTTTTTAATAATTGGCTTGTTATATAAATCAGACATGACCCAATGGTGGCAACAATATTATCAGCAAGCTGAGCCTGAAGTGCTCACAACGGCAATTTCGGTTAAGCAAATACAGCAGCCATTAGCGATAGCTAGCGACAATAGCGCTATTGCAGCGTCACCTAACTTACCTGCAAGCACAGTTGAGCTACAAACACCGCATAATAATGTGCCTGCAATTATGCAAAGTCTGACTGCGAAGCAAACAACTCCCAGCTCTAAAAATACACCATCGGTAGAGCCAAAGATATTAGCAACGCAGCCACACAGTAATATTTCAGCTCAGGTTGAGAGCAAAATACTCACAGGTAATGCATGGTACTTACAACAGCCCGACACAAATACAGTTATTCAATTATTAGCGATTACTCAGCAACAAGTCAGTGCTGAATTTATTAGCCAGCATAAACTACAAAAAGTAGCGCATACCTATCAAACTAAAAGAAATAATAAAACTTGGTGGGTGGTAACTGTAGGTAGTTTTACTAATATGGATGCTGCAAAGTTAGCTATGAGCGCTTTGCCTGCAGAGGCTAAAATAAATAAGCCTTTCTATAAAAAAATAAGCAAAATAAAACAAGAAATTGTATTAGTTGATCAGTAAACTAAGCAACTTTAGTGTAAAATCGCGCAACACCAGATTGAAGTAAAGAGCCAATGCAGCAAAAGAGTAGAGCCTTCCTTAAATGGGCTGGCGGAAAATACAGTCTAGTTGAAGATATTAACGCGCGACTAAAGCAAGCTAGCCAGCAGGCTGATACTTTGGTTGAACCTTTTGTTGGTGCCGGCTCAGTGTTTTTAAATAGCGATTTTAAACACTACATTCTTAATGATATTAATGCCGATTTAATTAATTTATACAAAGAACTTAAAAACTCGCCCGATGAGTTTATAAGTGATGCTAAAAAGCTGTTTGTGGATTTAAATAATCATCCCGATGCTTACTACGAATACCGCGTGCAATTTAATCAAAGTAGCGATATATACGAACGCGCAATGCTGTTTTTATATATGAATAGACACGGTTATAACGGGCTTTGTAGGTATAACTTAAAGGGTATTTTTAATGTACCTTTTGGTAAATACAAAAAGCCTTATTTTCCCGAAAAAGAAATGTACTTTTTTGCTAAAAAAGCGCAACAGGCTACGTTTACCTGCCTTGATTACGATGATATTTTTAAACTAGTACCTAAAAATGCAGTTATTTATTGTGATCCACCGTATGTGCCTTTAAGTAAAACAGCCTCGTTTACCTCGTATGCGAAGGGCGGTTTTAATTTAGATGATCAAGCAAATCTAGCAAATTTAGCCGAGCAAGCGGCGTTTGAAAACGATACTCCAGTGCTTATCTCTAACCATGATACGGTATGGACGCGTAAAATTTATAGCCAAGCCACATTAGATCAAATTCAGGTAAAGCGTACTATTAGCCCAAAAGGCGGATCGCGTAATAAAGTGAGCGAGCTAATGGCTATGTACTTAGCACCGAAACAACAATCGCGTAAATCGAAATAATAAAAACAATAAAAAGCAAAATAGCTATTATGATAATGCTAACTGGCGAGTGGTGTTTAAAGTCTGCGTGGCGTTTATGGTTAGATTGCACCCCAAAAAATGCAGCAAGTACACTTTGTAAGGCGCTAAAAAACTGTCGCATATTTAAAATGATGGTTTTAAAGAGGGAAGCTTTTTAGAATCACCAGAGCTTGTAAGCAACTCTAATAAATCTAAATAATGAAACTGTGCACTGCGGCTGTCGCCTGTTATCCATGAAGACCAAGACGACTCATCTGTTACTTTAAGGCAAGCACTTACAGCTGTATCTGTAGTGGTTGTTTGTTTTTGCTGGCAATTGTTAATTGCTGTTAAATCTTGCTCAGAACTTGAGATAAAATTTAACGCTCCAACAAACAAAAGTGCTGACGCCATTAATATCCCCGTTTTAAAAGCACGCATGATTTAAACCTAATAATTTGATCCTTTTTTAAGCATAACAAAAATTGCTTAAATAACAAACTTAAATTTTATCATTAGCTTCTAAAGTCGAATGAAAATAAAGGCTTATCAATAATCTTTATTTTTATTAAGCCATTATATTTGTCGCGATTACTTGGGTAACATCATTAATTAAGTTACATTAACGCAATATATTATTCATTGCCGGATTAACTATGTTGAACCCAGAAAAAAAATACTTAATAGCCCCTTCTATTTTATCTGCCGATTTCGCTAAACTAGGTGAAGATGTTGATAGTGTACTTGCTGCGGGTGCCGATGTGGTTCACTTTGACGTGATGGATAATCACTATGTGCCTAACTTAACTATTGGCCCTATGGTGTGTAAAGCGCTCAGAAATTACGGCATTAAAGCGCCTATTGATGTGCATTTAATGGTTAAACCGGTTGATAGCCTTATTCCTCAGTTTGCCGAGGCCGGTGCTTCAATTATTACCTTTCATCCAGAAGCCAGTGAGCATATTGACCGCACATTACAATTAATAAAAGATCATGGCTGCCAAGCTGGTTTAGTGTTTAATCCAGGTACTAGCTTGAGCTTTCTTGATCATGTGATGGATAAAATTGATGTTATTTTAATTATGTCGGTTAATCCAGGGTTTGGTGGGCAAAGCTTTATTCCGCATACTTTAGAAAAACTACGCCAAGCAAAACAACGTATTGTAGAATCGGGTCGCAATATACGCTTAGAAGTTGATGGCGGAATAAAAGTCGATAACATTGCCGCTGCTGCAGAGGCAGGAGCTGATATGTTTGTAGCGGGATCAGCCATTTTTAACCAGCCAAATTACCAAGAAGTTATCGATCAAATGCGTGAGCAATTAGGAAGTGTTAAATAATGAAGTACGACCTAGCCCTGTTTGATTTAGATGGCACCTTAGTAGATAGTGTATACGATTTATACATAGCACTTAATCTTACTTTGAGCGACTTAGCATTTCCGATTGTTAGCCAGCGCTTAGTAGAAAGCTGGGTTGGTAATGGTATAGAAGTATTAGTAAAACGCGCACTGAGTGGCGAAATGCAAATAAGTGAGCATTTAGATAAAGTACTTAGCGATAAAGCATTTACATTATTTTACCAACATTATGAACAGCAAGTAGGTGAATATAGCGTACTTTACCAACATGTTGAAACTGGGCTTGCTGCCCTACGTGGTATGCCCAAGGCATTGATCACTAATAAAGATCGTTTATTTACCGAAAAATTACTGGATAAGTTAGCCTTAACGAGTCATTTTGAGCTAATAATTTGTGGTGATGACATGGCTAAAAAGCCATCAGCAGAGCCGTTGTTATTTGCCTGTAATAAACTAAATGTTGAGCCCAGTAAAGCGATTATGATTGGCGACTCTAAAAGCGATATACTAGCTGCCAATGCAGCTAAAATTGACGTTATTGCACTGAGCTATGGTTATAATCAAGGTGAAAACCTTAAGGACTATAATCCACAGTACCTATGCGATAACTTCTTAGATATAATACCTGTTCTTACACAGCGCTAAGTGCTGTTAATTAAGCAAAATAAAGGAAAATCATGAGTAAACCAGTAGTTTTAAGTGGCGTGCAGCCAACCGGTGGTATGACAATAGGCAACTATGTTGGCGCTATTAACCAGTGGCTAAAGTTACAGGAAGACTATGATAGCTACTTTATGCTTGCAGATCTTCACGCAGTAACTGTGCGTCAAGACCCTGAATTACTTCGCTCGCGAGTTTTAGATGGTGTAGCGCTTTATACTGCTTGTGGTATTAACCCAGAAAAAGCCGCGTTATTTGTGCAATCGCAAGTACCAGAGCATGCACAACTTGCTTGGGTATTAAACTGTTATGCACAAATGGGCGAACTTAATCGTATGACCCAGTTTAAAGATAAGTCGGCAACGCACGCGCACAATATTAACGTGGGCTTATTTGCTTACCCAGTATTACAAGCGGCCGATATTTTATTATACCAAGCAGAGCAAGTGCCGGTAGGGGAAGATCAAAAGCAACACCTTGAACTAACCCGCGATATCGCAACACGTTTTAACAACCTGTATGGCGAGGTATTTAAAATACCTCAAGCGTATATTCCAGAGTTTGGTGCGCGAGTAATGAGCTTGCAAGATCCGCTGAAAAAAATGTCTAAGTCTGATGAAAATCTAAATGGTTTTATTATGATGTTAGATGAGCCAAAAAAGATTGAGAAAAAACTGAAAAAAGCAGTTACCGATTCAGACGAACAAGCGCGTATTTACTTTGACCGAGCTGAAAAGCCTGGAGTGTCAAACTTACTTACCTTGTTAAGTGTGGCAACTAAACGTTCAATTGAAGATTTAGTGCCAGAGTACGAAGACAAAATGTACGGCCATCTGAAAAAAGACACAGCAGATGCGGTGGTGGCAATGATTGAGCCAATTCAAGCGCGTTTTAAAGAGATCAGAGAAGATCAAACACTCCTTAATAACATCATGAAGCGTGGCGCAGAAAAAGCCAGCAGCCAAGCCGAAGGTACGTTAAAAGCTGTGTACGATGCACTCGGTTTTATTCCTCGCGGCTAAACCTTGCTAGTTAAAATGATCAATAAAAATGCCGCTTTATTTATAAAGCGGCATTTTTGTTTTATTAGTATATTTGGCGGTTAATAAAAGAAGTTAACCACCAAATACACAAAAAAATGAATAGCTACCCAGCTAAGCTGCACTCGTTATTTAAGCAGTTCTTTTAAATAACGGCCAGTATGCGAGCGCTCACACTCGGCTACTTGCTCAGGTGTACCTGCAATGAGTATTTCACCACCGCCAGCTCCGCCTTCAGGGCCTAAATCGATAACCCAATCTGCGGTTTTAATAACATCGAGGTTATGCTCAATAACAACAATAGTATTACCGTGATCGCGCAAGCGATGAAGTACAACAAGCAGCTGTTCAATATCGGCAAAGTGTAAGCCTGTTGTTGGTTCATCAAGTATGTATAGCGTTTTACCGGTATCGCGTTTTGACAGCTCGCGGGCTAATTTAACTCGCTGTGCTTCACCGCCCGAAAGCGTTGTAGCTGCTTGGCCTAAACGAATGTACGATAAACCTACGTCCATCAGGGTTTTAAGTTTGCGTGCAATGGCCGGTATTTTATCAAAGTAGTCGTGGGCATCTTCCACTGTCATGTCGAGTACTTGATGAATATTTTTACCCTTATACAGTACTTCAAGGGTTTCGCGATTATATCGTTTACCCTTACATACGTCGCACGGCACGTACACATCAGGTAAAAAGTGCATTTCTACCTTAATTACGCCATCGCCTTGGCAAGCTTCACAGCGTCCGCCTTTAACGTTAAAGCTAAAGCGACCTACTTTATAACCACGAGAGCGCGACTCTTGCGTACCGGCAAATAATTCACGAATACCAGTAAAAATACCAGTATAAGTAGCCGGGTTAGAGCGTGGTGTGCGGCCAATGGGGCTTTGATCAATGTCGATCACTTTATCAAAATGCTCAAGCCCTGAAATTGATTTATACGCAGCAGCTTCGGCAGTTGTTGCGCCATTTAATTCAGTATGCGCAAGCTTAAATAAGGTGTCGTTTATGAGCGTAGACTTGCCCGAGCCAGACACACCTGTTACACAGGTCATTAAGCCAAATGGAATTTTTAAATCAACATTTTTTAAGTTGTTACCAGTAGCGCCAAATAACTCCAGCCATTTGTCGTTAGTGGGGTGGCGTAATTTAGGTATTTCTATTCTACGTACGCCGGATAAAAACTGCCCAGTAACCGACTCTTTACAGGCTAAAATATCGTCGCGAGTACCTTGGGCAATAATATGCCCGCCATGCACACCAGCACCTGGGCCAATATCAATAATATGATCGGCTGCGCGAATAGCATCTTCGTCGTGCTCAACCACAATAACGGTATTACCTAAATCGCGTAAATGCACTAATGTTTTTAATAATCGGTCGTTATCGCGCTGATGCAAACCAATTGATGGCTCATCCAGTACATACATAACACCCACTAGGCCTGCGCCAATTTGGCTTGCAAGGCGAATGCGTTGTGCTTCACCGCCCGAAAGCGTATCGGCACTTCTATCGAGTGAGAGGTAGTTTAAACCCACGTTAATTAAAAACGATAAACGGTCGCGAATTTCTTTTAATATTTTTTCAGCTATTTGGCCTCTTTGTCCGGTTAGTTTTAACCCTTCAAAAAAGTCCATTGCTTCACCAATACTCATATGAGTAATAGTGGGTAAGTTAGTTTGGCCAATAAATACATGGCGCGACTCTTGGCGTAAACGCGAGCCATGACAGCTAGGGCAGGCCTGGCTGGTTTGATACTTTGCTAGTTCTTCACGTACCGAGTTTGATTCAGTTTCACGGTAGCGACGGTACATATTATTAAGTACCCCTTCAAACTCGTGATTACGGGTAATTAAATCGCCGCGGTCGTTACGGTAGCTAAAGGCTATTTTAGTAGTGTCTGAGCCTTCTAAAATAATTTTTTGCGAGGCTTTATCTAAATCCTGATATGGCACATCTAAATCAAAATTATAATGCTGCGCAACGGCTTGTAGCATTTGGTAATAATAAAAACTGCGTTTATCCCAGCCTTTAATTGCGCCACCGGCCAAGCTTAGTTCAGGGTTTTGTACTACGCGGTTTGGATCAAAATATTGGCGTACGCCTAGGCCGTCACAGCTTTGGCATGCTCCGGCTGGATTGTTAAACGAAAACAATCTTGGCTCTAACTCGGTCATGGCATAGCCACAAGTAGGGCAGGCAAAATTAGCCGAAAACAGCATTTCTTCTGCGCTGCTGTCATCCATATAAGCTATGTTAGCCACGCCACCCGACATTTCTAATGCAGCTTCAAATGACTCAGCTAAACGCTGTTGTTGGCCATCTTTTACTTTAAAGCGGTCTACAACTACTTCTATAGTATGTTTTTTATGTAGATCAAGTGGCGGTGGATCCGATAGGTCACATACTTCGCCATCAATACGGGCACGAATGTAGCCTTGGCTCGCCAATTGCTCAAGGAGCTTAACATGCTCACCTTTACGCTCTTTTATTACCGGTGCAAGCAACATGAGTTTACTGCCCTCAGGCAGAGCTAAAACAGTATCGACCATTTGGCTAATAGTTTGTGCGGCTAACGGTAGGTCGTGAGTTGGGCAACGCGGTTCGCCCACGCGGGCAAACATTAAACGTAAATAGTCATAAATTTCGGTAATCGTACCCACAGTCGAACGCGGGTTGTGCGATGTTGACTTTTGCTCAATAGAAATAGCCGGAGAAAGACCTTCAATATGATCTACATCGGGTTTTTCCATCAGTGATAAAAACTGCCTTGCATACGCAGAAAGTGATTCAACATAACGACGCTGCCCCTCTGCATACAAAGTATCAAATGCAAGCGAAGACTTACCCGAACCAGATAGGCCAGTAATAACAATTAACTTATCACGTGGGATGGTTAGGCTGATGTCTTTTAAATTGTGCGTGCGGGCGCCTCGGACTTCAATGTTTTCCATGCTATCTCGTCTATTACCAAAATTATTTGTCCAGTATCGCATAATACGTAACATTATTAATCTATGATCAATGAAAAATCCTTACTTATGACGATTAATTATTAGTAAGCTTATGGTAGAATCTCAGCCTAAATTTTCCACACAGTAAGATCACGCAAATAATGACCGCATCTTCACTTAATTCACGAGAAAAACGCGCTGCCATATCGCTAGCTAGTGTGTTTGCATTTAGAATGCTCGGCTTATTTATGCTGATGCCTGTATTAGCTATTTATGGCCAATCATTGGAGGGCTTTTCGCCTATCTGGATAGGCTTTGCTATTGGCGCGTATGGGTTAACCCAAGCGGTGTTGCAAATACCTATGGGCCGACTGTCTGATAAAATTGGCCGTAAAAAGGTTATTGTTGGCGGCTTACTAATGTTTGCGCTGGGTTCGGTAATAGCTGCATTAGCCGATTCAATTCAAATGGTTACAGTTGGGCGTGCGCTACAAGGCATGGGCGCTATAGCCAGTGCATTACTGGCATTTGCTTCCGATTTAAGCCGCGATGAACAACGCCCTAAAGTAATGGCCGTTATTGGTATGAGCATAGGCATGAGCTTTGCGTTTGCTATGTTACTTGGGCCAATCGTTGCTGCCTCGTGGGGTATTTCGGGGGTATTTTGGTTAACCGCAATATTAGCTATAATCGGCATATTTATAGTGACTATGCTAGTGCCTAATGCGGTTAATAAAGCCCCTAAAGGCGATACCCTCGCCAGCTTTAGCGATATTAAAAAATTAATTAAACACCCGCAGTTAGCGCGCTTAAATGCGGGTGTATTACTACTACATTTAACCCTCACTACTATTTTTGTAGTGTTACCGAGTCAGCTTATTAAAGATGGCTTAGTGGCCGATAATCACTGGCATTTATATATCCCAGTATTATTTTTAGCTTTTTTATTAATGGTGCCTATTATGATAATCGCCATTAAAAAAGAGAAAGAAAAGCAGGCATTTATTGGCTCCGTTATACTGTTAATGTTGAGCATGCTGGCTATGTCGGTATGGGTTAACAGTATTGTAGGTATTGCTGTTTGTATGCTGTTGTATTTTGTTGCATTTAACTTTTTAGAAGCCACCATGCCAGCGCTAGTATCGCGTATTGCACCAGCAAGCCAAAAAGGCTCTGCCATGGGAGGGTATTCTACTAGCCAGTTTTTAGGTGCCTTTTTAGGCGGTATGCTTGGCGGTTATGTAGCACAAACCACAACAACGCAAGCGGTGTTTGCGGCAGCGGCACTTGTTGGGTTAATATGGCTTATTATTGCGTGGAAAATGCAAGTCCCACCCAAAAGTAAAGTTATTAGCTTAATGACCAAATTAGATTCAGAAGAGCAGGCACAGTCGCTTGCTTCTCTGTTAGTTGCTTTACCTGGCGTAATAGAAGCAACTGTAGTGCGCGACGAAAGCCGCAGCTACTTAAAGATTAATGATAAAGAATTTGACCTAGACCAAGCACGTAAAGTAGCTGGTTTAATCTAACGTTTATAGGAGATAGTTCCATGGCACGCGGTGTGAACAAAGTAATTTTGGTTGGTAATTTAGGACAAGATCCTGAAGTACGTTATATGCCTAACGGCAACGGTGTAGCAAATATCACCTTAGCAACTTCAGATAGCTACAAAGACAAAAACACTGGCCAAATGGTTGATAAAACTGAGTGGCACCGTGTGGTATTTTTTGGCAAGTTAGCAGAAATTGTTGGTGAATATTGCCGTAAAGGTTCACAAATTTATGTTGAAGGTAAACTTCAAACACGTAAATGGACTGACCCACAAGGCCAAGAAAAATACACGACTGAAATTGTAGTTGACGGTTTTACCGGCCAAATGCAAATGTTAGGGAGCCGTGGTGGCGACCAGCAAGGTGGGCAACAAAGTGGTGGTTACCAAGGTAATCAATCACAAGGCGGACAGCAAAGTGGTGGTTATCAAAATAATCAATCACAAGGCGGCCAACAAAGTGGTGGTTACCAAAACAACCAAGGGCAGAATAACCAACAGCAAGGTGGTTATGCTCCACAACAGCAGTCTGCACCAGCAGCACAGCCACAGTCTGCTCCTGCACCACAGCAAAATAACCAATATCAGCAGCCACAAGGTGGTTTTACACCACAGCAAAGTAGTGCACCACAACAGCAAGGTGGCTTTGCTCCTAAACCGCAAAGTGCTCCACAAGGCGGCGCGTCTAACCCAATGGAACCAACCATTGATTTTGATGACGACATACCATTTTGAGGAATACATAAATATAGAGTGTCAATTTAGGCATTTAATATTATCTAAACCCAGCGTAACTGCTGGGTTTTTTTTTAGGACTTACTCTGCTTAGTTTAGATAAATGATGATAAATGTGTGCCAATATCAAGGCGGTTAACTTCATACAGCGAGCAACCGATATAGGCAAATTTAAAACTCCCAGCTTAAGAAATGTGATGAATAGTAAGCCGTGGATGCATAATGGCGTGTTTCCTTCTATTGCAGGTGTTTTAAATATTTATAATGCCGGCGGCTTTGTTTTTAATAAAGATCCTAACGATCCTTTGTCACTACAAACATCTAAAATACTGCAGCCTTTATCGTTAACGAGCAAAGAAAAAAAAGCTCTTGAGGCATTTTTACACTCTATTACTAGCGCCCCAGCAGCGGGTCCGCATAAAGCGTTTATAGTACAAGAGCTAAATGGGGCGTAACGCTTTAAGTTATTTAGAGAAGTTTATAAACATTATTTATTAGCTATAAATGCAATACTAAACTTTTACTATTACCTTGTGCTTATTGGGATCTTAGACAACACTTTAGCTAGTAATTTAACTAGCGAGTGCATTATGCAAAAGGGTAAGCTTAAGTTTATTAACCGCTTTAAGGCTCATCTTGTTGTGTTGCTAAATTTAATTATATTAGCGGCAACTCGCTGGGTTACTCATTTAGCAACTCTAGTAGCGCCATTGAAATCAAGGTGTAATGTAAAGCATAAAATAGAGGCAGAAACAGCGCCTATTAATACTTTAGATAATGATCGCCCTTTGAGTGAGAGTACGGCTGCAGCTTATAATATATTTGCCCTGATCGAGTGTCATTGTCATTTTGATCCCAGTACTGATCTAGAAGCTAGTTTTAAAATTCTACTTGCAAAAAACTTACCTGCGTTAAACTATATTTCAGTTAAATTATTAAGTGCGGGTAACTTAGCGGTAACCATAAAGCATATTCCAATCATTAAGTTAGAGCTGTACATTGAGCGCTTAAATTTTTGTGCACTAACAATATGTAAAAAGCATCAAAAACACTTAACGGCAAAAAATGTAAAAATAGGCCTGTGTAATTACAGAGCAAGTGCTAATCAAACACTGGTTTATCAACAAGCAAAGTCTGCGTTAACTTTATCGCAGCAAAGCCCATTACAGCATTGTCATCGCTTGGGAATAAGCCATAGCCGAGTAAATATATTTTCGAATAACCAAATAATAAAAAGCATTAAAAAAAATAAATTTGTAATTTATTTTCAGCCTTTATTTGAACTCGATAGTGGGCGTATTTTGCAACATGAAGTGTTGATTAGAGTACGCGGTGGCGCTAATGAGTTGCTGCTAGCTAATGCTGGCATTAATCAGCTAGATAATGATCAAGACGCATTTTTATTTGATCAAGCAATTATCATCAAAGTTAAAAAGCTATTACTAGCAGATACTTCAGCCGCAATTATTAGCATTAGCTTACATCCTAAAAATTGGTTTAACAAAGCGTTTTGGCAATGGCTAATAACGCAAGTAAGCGATTTTAAAATAGAGCATAAACTACAATTTGAAATAAATGCAGCAGACTTTTTTAAATATCAAATACGTTTACAAGGCGTATTAAAAATAATAACTAAGCTAAATTATCAGATTATTATTGATGGTATTAAAAGTAGCGACCATATTATTCAACTGGTTAATTATCCACAAGTTTTAGGAGTTAAATTAGCCTACGATTTAGTGCACTCAATAGAGGCAAGCACGCATCAACAAAGTTGTGTAAAAAACATTGTAAATGCTTGCCAGTTATTAAATATAGCGGTATTTGCTAGTGACGTAGAAACCAAACAAGAGCTACAAATGCTTACTATTTTAGGGGTAGATGCCGCGCAGGGGTTTTATTTTACGCAGTTGTTGCCTGATTTTACACAAACTGTATTTCATTAATTTTAAATAAGTCCTCTGTATTTTAAACCATCTAATCCTTGTAACCCACCCGTATGAACCGCAATAATTTTACTGCCTGGCGCAAAGTAGTCCTGCGCAATTAATTGCCACAAAGCATGCATCATTTTACCAGTATAAATAGGCTCTAATGGCAGTTGGTGCTCAGTTTTCATGTATTGGCAAAACTGCCAAAGTTCGGCAGAAAACTTACCATAACCACCACCATGAAAATCACATAATAATTGCCAATTAGTTTGTGAAGCGGCTTTAGGGCTAAGCGCTTTAATTTCATCGCGTAAATAGTCAGCTTGTTTTAGTACCGCAATTCCCAGTACCGTTGTATTAACTGAACTGCCTTCAATAAGCCCCGCTAAGGTGCCACCGCTTCCTGTGGGGCAAACTAAGTAGTCGTGCTTAGGTAAGCTCAGGGCAAGCTCTTTACAACCCTCAAGCGCCAGTTTATTTGTCCCACCTTCAGGTAAAATATAGGCATTAGGGAAACGCGATTGCAACTGCGTTAAATAATCGCTTTGGCTACGTTGTTTGTACTCTATACGTGTGATTGGGTGTAGCTGCATACCACATTGCTGTGCGAACAAAAGTGTAGGATTGTTAGGGTCTAGTTCTGGGCCGCGAATAATCCCGTGCGTTTTTATATTAAAAAACTTGCCAGCCGCCGCACACGCATGAATATGATTAGAAAAAGCACCACCAAAAGTGAGTAATTCAGTTTTTTTAAGCGCCTGCATCTGGGCTAAATTGTATTTAAGCTTTCGCCATTTATTTCCACTTATGAGGGGGTGGAGTAGATCATCGCGCTTAACGCCTAAAAATATATTTTTGCGCTTTAATAAATCACTATCTATTTGTTGTATTTGGTTGTTTTCATTTATTTTAAGTTTATTTAACATTGTTTATGATAATCACTTGGCAAAGTAATGAAAATGTACGGCAGTTAGTACATCGACTAATAATAATAGTAGCTATATGAAAAGAAAACTGTTTTCACTGTTTTCCTTGTTCAAGCGTAGTTTAGATAAAAATACAGTTGTGGGTGTAGCAACATATGCTAATACCGTTAATGCAGTCTGTTTAAAAAAATAGTATGGACACTGGAAAATACACAAATATCACAGTGTAGAGATCACTGAAAAACATGACTATACTGCTGCAATTACGCTATGTACGCAACAGGTTAGTAGTGATGTGTGCGCAGTGAACTTAGTTATTCCTCATTCTCTTTATCAAATTGTACAAATAGAAAAACCCGCACTAAGTGATGAAGAGATCATTCAATCGCTACCGTGGACAACGAAAGATCTAGTCGATATTGATCCTGAAAATATTGTTGCTGATTTTATTGATTATCCAATTACATTGCCGATGCAAAGTAAAAAAATGAACGTGTTTATTACCAGTAAGCTGCAGTTATTGCCGTTTATAGATAGTTTTAAGCAGGTAAAGCCTCTTTTACGGACTATGACATCAGAGGAAATGACTCTTGTAACTCTACTCGGCACGAGTAAAGACGCCCACATGCTCATTGTGCAGCATGCCAGCTTTGAGCCACGTATTTTAATTATTCGCGATGGGCAGCTATTACTTACTCGGCGTTTAAATGGCTTACTGGGTATGTCAGATAAAGATCAAAGCCAAGAGTTGGTAGAGGCATTTGGACTTGAAATTCAGCGTTCTATGGACTTTTTTGAGAGCCAGTTGAAGCAGCCACCTATTCGCAGTATTCAGCTACAGTGTGACGATTTGACGTCACTAACACTTAGAGCAGAGTTGGCTGAGTTTTTACAAGTTAAAGTGATTGATTTTAAACCAACCCTAGACCTAGCACAGCAATTAGAAACGCAATATTACTACGCATTGGGTGCGGCTTATCAATTAACTGAGCCGGAGTCTGTGATATGAAAACCCGGATTAACTTTTATCAAAAGTCCTTACGTGTAAGGCGTGATCCAGTATTACTGCAAAATATGCTAATGCTGTGGCGCGTTAATTATTGCACTTAATACTTGAATTCGAGTCGCGTCATGTGTCGGTTAAAAGCAAATGAAATAGAAAGGGCATTTCAATCTTGGATATCATCACTGATTGAAACTACAGGTGCAGATATCATCGCTATCGATGGCAAAACCGCACGGCGTTCATTTACCACAAAAGACAGAAAAAGTGCCTTACACACGGTCAGTGCATGGAGTTGCCAACACCAGTTAGTGCTTGGGCAGACGGCTGTTGATAATAAAACAAATGAAATCACCGCAATACCAGAATTACTCACCCTGCTCGATATTGAAAACAGTATCATTACGTTAGATGCGATGGGATGCCAACAAGAAATAGCAAAACAAATCATCCAACAAAAAGCAGATTATATTCTTGCACTTAAAGGTAATCATTCAGGCATGCAAAAGGAACTAGAAGCGTGGTGGCACAAGTGCGAGCGTGAAAGGTTAACTCAGCATAATTGTGATGAACATACCGAAATAAGCTCAGGACATGGGCGTGTTGAAACACGTACATGCCAGCAGTTACTTATAGATAAAAGCTGGTTAGGCAAGGATTATCGTTGGCCTGGCTTAACGAGTATTATTAAGGTCAGGGCTGAAGTTCATGATAAGTCGGCAGGGTCGGATACCACTGAAACACGCTGGTATATAAGTTCATTAGACTTAAATGCAGCGCAAGCACTCAATGCAGTACGCAGTCACTGGCAGGTTGAAAGCATGCATTGGATGCTTGATATGAACTTCAGAGAAGATGAATCGAGAATACGCAAACTTCAAGGGCCATTAATGTTTAATGTAATGCGAAAGATAGCCATGGCGCTTTTTAAACAAGATGCATCTAAGTCAGCAAGTATGGCGAGGAAAAAGAAAATGGCAGGGCTAGACGATGATTACCGCTCAACCCTGCTAGAGTCTGGGATTAAAATGCGCTAGCCGTGACAATTTGGCCACTTTCGAGGGAATGATCGGGTTATTTACTGGCGTGAAACACGTGAATAGTTGTAAACTTAGATAATAATTGAACAAAGCTTGTGTTTTGTGCTTCAAGTACATAGCATAAGGCTTTATTTTAGAAAAATAATAACGACCAAATAATTGCCGCTTTTTGGGACTGAATATATGCGAATTACTCCTTTATCTCTGTTAATTTCAGCTAGTTTGTTGGCTAGTAGTGCATTTGCACAAGACACAGCAACAGTAACTGGAATTGAATCTGAGATTAGTACAAAACAGATCGACTATGACAAATCTACAACAATACTTGATAAACATTTAAAAGAAGAAAGCCAACTGCAAACCCAGTTGCAACTTTTGCGTTCACGTTCAACCGAGTTAGATAAAGAAAAAAACCAAGCACTCGACGCGATGAATGAAATGTACCGTCGTTTAATTGATGATCCTAGCATTGATATAACCGCTGCTCAGGCGCGTTATCAAAAAGCTGTGGCCGATCACAAGCAAAATAAAGATGATATTTCTATGCAGTTGGCGGCAATTGCATCCCACCGTAAAGACATTGAGCAAATTCGTGTGGCTAAACACACGCTTTTAAACACTTTAGAGAGCTTAAAAGAGCAGTTAACTACCGCCAGAGTAGAGCGTTTACGTAACGAATTTACCCGCGAAGGCACGTTAGAGGTTAATCACACAATTAATTGTAAGCGTACCGAAACACTTGCAGCGTGTGAGCAACGCGGACAGCAAATGGGGTTACAAAAAGCGACTAAGCGTTTTGTTGACCAAATATTTGCTAACTTAACTGAAGAGCGTTTAGTTGAACCCAAACGTAATTTGGCCGGTGCTCAGGTACAAATTTTAAGTAGTCATGTGGTAAAAAGTGCATTTAGTGGCCAAGGCAATTATAACGTTAATTTAAGCGTTACTATGCGTGGTGAAGTTAACAGTAGCCGTTTATGTAACTTATTAAGCATTGATAACCGCTACTGCTCTGAATACGGCACGCCCATGGCGGCAACATATCAGCCTACTTACAGCACAACTTTTTCAGATAGTCAGTTAACATTCAGTAAGCACGCGGATAATGGCAACGTTTCGGCGGCTCGTTTAAACGAGCAACCAGTGCGTGATTATGCAGTAAAGCCTATGGTAACAAACAACTCGGTTATTGCTAATAACGATAAAAACCAAGCAGTAGAATTAACGCTACGCTCAAACGTATACGACGACGAAGTGTTTATTGATGGGGTTAGCTTTGGCTCAACCCGCTTAGTAACCCGCTTACCGCGAGGTGTGCACAATATTGAAGTGCGCAAGCTTGGTTATAAACCTTATCAGGTACGTGTTGATTTAAATAAAGCACAAACCGTGCATGCCAATTTAGTAAAAAAGTCAGAGTCGATTGCTGCACCGACATACACGCGTGAGCAACCAGAGCAAACAACTCGTAAAGTTAGCGACAACATTAGTGTATTAAACGCTAATGTAAAAACTTCGGTAGTTGTTATTCCGGCAGGTAAATTTAAAATGGGCGATATTAATGGCAATGGTTTAGCCAATGAGCGCCCAGTTATTGAAAAAGTAATTGCCAACTCTTTTGCTATGCAAAGCAAAGAAGTGACAGTAGGTGAGTATGAGCAGTTTGCTGCTAATACAGGCTACAAAACACAAGCTGAGCAAGGTAAAGGCTGCGCCTATTATTTAAATGGCGAACCCGTATGGGAAGCTAATTTAAATTGGCGTAATCCTGGGTTTGAGCAAACAAGTGATTTTCCGGCTGTTTGTTTAACTTATAGCGACGCTAAAGCGTATGCTGATTGGTTGTCAGGGCAAACAGGTCAACAGTTTCGTTTACCTAATGAGGTTGAGTGGGAATACGCTGCACGCGCAGGTAGTCAAACAGAATACCCTTGGGGTAACGATATTGGTAAAAATTTAGCGAATTGTGGCTGGTGTGGTAGTCAATGGTCAAACAAGAGTGCTGCACCGGTAGGATCATTTTCTCCTAATGCATTTGGTTTATACGATACCGTAGGCAATGTATGGGAATGGACTAACAAAAACTCGGGTGAGTCGGATGTTGCGGTTAGAGGTGGAGCGTGGAATTTTGCGCCTAGCCTTGCACGTGCCTCAACGCGATTAATATTAGCGCCCGACTTTAGAGCTAACTACATAGGTTTTCGCTTAGTTCGCGAACGATAAATAGGAAGCTTTGCTTCCTTTTTTAACTAAATTACAAAGGCAGCTGTGCTTAATATCGCTCATTATATTAGCGTATTAAAGTGAAAGCAGCTTAAATAAGAACGTATTTCAAAGGTCATCCAGCCTCATGTTTAAAAAACTCCGTGGTATTTTTTCAAACGATCTATCGATCGACTTGGGTACAGCCAATACCCTCATTTATGTAAAAGAAGAAGGCATAGTACTTAACGAACCATCAGTGGTTGCTATTCGTCAAGAGCGTGCTGGTGGGCCTAAAAGCGTTGCTTCAGTAGGTACTGAAGCAAAGCAGATGTTAGGCCGTACGCCTGGTAACATTAAAGCTATTCGACCAATGAAAGACGGCGTAATTGCCGATTTTTATGTTACCGAAAAAATGTTACAGCATTTTATTAAGCAAGTGCATAACAATAACTTTATGCGTCCAAGTCCACGTGTACTTATATGTGTGCCTTGTGGTGCAACCCAAGTAGAAAAACGTGCAATACGTGAATCTGCAATGGGAGCGGGTGCTCGCGAAGTGTATTTAATTGAAGAGCCAATGGCTGCGGCAATTGGTGCAGGTTTACCGGTATCAGAAGCCACAGGTTCTATGGTTGTTGATATTGGTGGCGGTACTACCGAAGTGGCTATTATTTCGTTAAACGGCGTAGTTTACTCCTCGTCGGTACGTATTGGTGGCGATAAGTTTGACGAGGCAATTATTAATTATGTGCGTCGTAACTTTGGTAGCCTGATAGGCGAAGCTACTGCTGAAAATATTAAGCATCAAATTGGTTCTGCTTTTAAAACCGATGAACCAATCGAAATTGAAGTGCGTGGCCGTAATTTAGCCGAAGGCGTACCGCGCTCATTTATATTAAACTCGCACGAAATTCTTGAAGCGCTACAAGAGCCATTAATGGGAATTGTTAGTGCTGTAATGGTTGCCCTTGAGCAATCACCGCCAGAGCTAGCGTCAGATATTTCAGCACACGGTATGGTGTTAACCGGTGGTGGTGCATTACTAAAAGATTTAGATCGTTTATTAATGGAAGAGACTGGTATTCCAGTTGTGGTTGCTGATGATCCGCTTACATGTGTTGCCCGTGGTGGTGGTAAAGCGCTTGAAATGATAGACGTGCACGGCGGTGATGTATTTAGTTACGACTAATGAAATCAATGTTTGCACAAACCGTTTCCTTGCAACTGCGACTCTTTGTCGCAGTGCTTTTGAGTGTCATACTGATTATTGGCGATAAGTACACCGAAGGTGGAACAAACGTTCGTACTAGTTTAAATACACTGGTTAGCCCATTAATTTATGTGGCTAATTTACCCTACGAAGTATTTAGCTTTGGTGCAAAAAGCTTACATACCCGCGATCAATTACTTACCGAAAATGAAGCGCTGAAAAAAAAGCAAATGCTGCAAAGCGAGCAGCTACAGCAATACCAGTTTTTGAGCAGAGAGAATCAAAAATTGCGCGCCTTATTAGGCTCATCGGCTAAACCGTCAAATCGTAAAATTATTGCGCAAGTACTGTCAGTTCATTCAAACCCGTATAGCCATCAAGTTGTTATAAACCGAGGAACCACCAATGGACTTAGCGAAAGCCAAGCCGTAATTGATGATATGGGTGTAGTAGGGCAGCTTACCAAAGTAGGCTCAACCACCTCGCGCGTGTTATTAATGACCGACACTACCCACGCTACGCCGGTACGTATTTTACGTAACGATGTGCGTACAGTGGTTGAAGGCATAGGTAAAATTAATGTTGTTAAGCTCTCTCATGTACCGCATAGCCTAGATGTACGTATTGGCGATGTATTAGTGACCTCAGGTCTTGGAGGCATCTTTCCGGAGGGCTACCCCGTTGCCGTAGTTACTGAAATAAATCGCGATGAAGGCCAGCCGTTTGCACAAGTTTATGCAGAACCCATAGCGCAGCTAGATCGTATTAGATTATTAGTAGTGCTGTGGCGAAATCAACAGGAGCAGGTTAGCGATGATTAATCGTTATTCGTTGTTAATTGCACTGAGCATTTTTTTTGCGTTAGTAATGGCTTTGATGCCGTTACCGTTTTCGTTTGAATCCTTTCGTCCTGACTGGGTGCTATTGGTATTAATGTATTGGTCACTTGCTGTGCCACATCGTTTAAATATAGGAACCGCATGGATTGTAGGCTTATTAATAGATTTAGCTTCTGGTTCGCCGCTAGGGGTTAATTCACTTACTTATTCAATCTGTATTTTTGTTACCGCCAGTAATTTTCAAAAAATCCGTAACTTTTCGCTATGGCAACAAAGCTTATTAATTGGCTTATTTTTAACTCTCTATCACTTAATGCAGTTTTGGCTAAATCACTTTTTATTGGGTGTGTACTTTAGCCCGCAATACTTATGGCCTGTGCTTACAGGTATGTTGAGTTGGGTATGGGTGTTTTTATTACTGCGTAAATACCGTAGACATTTTAGGATCAGATAATGACCAACGCCGTATATTTGGCATCTGCCTCGCCTCGCCGTAAAGAGCTTTTAACGCAACTAGGAATCGAATTTACACAGTTTAGTGTTGATGCCGACGAGAGCCAACTCCCCAATGAACCACCTTATGATTATGTAGAGCGCTTAGCGCGTTTAAAGGCGCAGTCGGGTGTAGCACTTGGTTATACCGATCGCCCAGTGCTAGGCAGCGATACCGTAGTGGTTATTGACAATAAATCACTTGGTAAGCCTTGTGATGAAAATGACTTTACCCATACATTAAAGCGCTTGTCGGGCAATACTCACCAGGTATTAACCGCGGTTGCTTTTGCAACAACAGATAAGGTGCTTAGCTGCGTAGTAAGTACTAATGTTACTTTTAAAACCCTCAGCGATGATGAAATACATACCTACTGGCAAAGTGGCGAGCCACAAGATAAAGCAGGAGGATATGGCATTCAAGGCTTAGGCGGTCGATTTGTTACTCATATTTCGGGTAGCTATTTTGCTGTAGTAGGCTTACCTTTATACGAGACCGAACAATTATTACAAACATTCTTAAGAGGCTAGCATGAGTATAGAATTACTAATTAATGTCACGCCAAGTGAAAGCCGTGTTGCCCTAATAGAAAACGGTGTTCTACAAGAAATACAATTAGAGCGAATTGGCAATTTAGGGATTGTTGGTAATATTTACTTAGGAAAAATTAGCCGTGTTTTACCCGGCATGCAAGCCGCCTTTGTTGATATAGGCCTTGAAAAAGCTGCATTCTTACACGCCTCAGATATTGTAAATAGCGCCTCTATTGTTGAAGGTGTTGACGATACCCCGATTAAAAAAGTACAAGATATTCGTGAGCTAGTGCGCCAAGGGCAATATATTATGGTGCAAGTGGTAAAAGATCCACTGGGTACTAAAGGCGCGCGTTTAACTACCGACATTACCATACCTTCTCGCTATTTAGTGTTTATGCCCGACGCCACCCACGTTGGCGTAAGCCAGCGTATAGAAACAGAAGAAGAGCGTGGCAGATTAAAGAAAATCGTTGCTGAATACAGCGATGAAAACGGCAGCTTTATTGTGCGAACCGCCGCAGAAGGCGCAAGCGAAGCCGAATTAAGGCACGATGCTGCATTTTTACAAAAATTGTGGCAAAAAGTGGTGTCACGCCGTAAAAAAACCAGTAAAGCCAGTATCTTACATGAAGACTTAACCCTTGCTTTTAGAACGCTACGTGACTATGTGGGCGAAGACATGGAACGCATTAGGGTTGACTCTAAACTAACCTACCAAGAGCTTAAATTATTTACCGAAGAGTTTGTGCCAATTTTGTCGCAAGTGCTTGAATATTATCCGGGTGAGCGCCCCATTTTTGATTTGTTTGATGTTGAAAACGAAATACAAAAAGCGCTGCATCGTAAAGTAACCCTTAAATCGGGTGGCTATTTAATTATCGATCAAACCGAAGCGATGACCACGGTTGATGTTAATACTGGTGCATTTGTTGGTCATCGTAATTTAGAAGAAACCATTTTTAATACCAATGTTGAAGCAACTTCTGCTATTGCGCGCCAGCTTAGGCTGCGTAATTTAGGCGGTATTATTATTATCGATTTTATCGATATGGTAAGTGAAGATCATAAACGCCGCGTAATGCATTCGCTCGAATCGGCATTAGCAAAAGATCGTGCTAAAGCTAATATTAATGGCTTGTCGGCATTAGGTTTAGTAGAAATGACCCGTAAGCGCACCCGCGAAAGCTTAGAACATATATTATGTGATGTTTGTCCTGCGTGTTCTGGTCGTGGTTCACAAAAAACAGTAGAAACAGTGTGCTACGAATTACTGCGCGAAATAGTGAGGGTTAATCGTGCTTACGATGCAGATAAGTTTGTGGTTTATGCCGCGCCAGCGGTATGTGAAGCATTACTAAACGATGAATATCATAACTTAGCCGAGTTAGAACTATTTATTGGCAAACAGGTCAATATTCAAGTTGAGAGTTTATACAGCCAAGAGCAGTTTGATGTGGTAATGATGTAATGAAAGCAAAAGCGGTCTGTTTTTTTTGTTTTAGAAAGTTATGGCAAACGTGTGCCATAATTTTAGTGTTACTGGCCGTGACTGTTTCTATTTTAAAATATACCCTACCTTATGCAAACGACTATAAAGATAATATAGAGAACTACCTACATACCAAGTTTGATATTAGTTTATCAATCGGCTCTATTTCAGCAAGTTGGCAAGGTAGCGGGCCTGCTTTAGTGCTCGAAAACCTATCATTTAAAGACAACCAAACTGCACCTATTGCACTCACTATAGCTAAAACCAGCTTAGAGCTTAACTTGTGGGAAAGCTTAAAAACGCTGCAATTAAAGTCAAACTACTTTGTAATAAATGGCTTTCATACCAGTATTAAAGTAGCTAATTTAATTGCCAAAAATGAAGGCGAAGTGTCGTTTGAACAAAAAGAGTTAATAGAAGAGCTATTTTTGGGTGACACAGGCCACTTCGCAATAGAAAACTCCAGCATTAACTTTATTTTAGAAGACGGTACTGAGCGTAAGTTACTGTTAGAGAATATTGTTTGGCAAAATCAAAATAAGCAACATTTAGGTAGCGGTAGCTTAGCATTACCGGGTATTTCGGTGGGAAGTTTTGATGCGCGAATTGCACTCAAAGGCGATACTATTGAAAAAATGGCAGGCGACATGTATGTGCAAGCTAATGAGGTAGATGTATCTAACTGGTTAGCGCAATATATTAATACCGAAAAACAGCAACTGCACAGCAACATAAACTTACAAGCTTGGTTAGAGCTTAATCAAGGTTTAGTGAGTGATGTTAAAGTACAGTGGTTACCTAGTTTTGCACGTTGGGAGTTGGCTGGAGAAAAACAACAGCTGAGCCTAAGCGAAGGGGGATTTCATTTATTTCCTGAACAAAAAAGCTGGCGGTTGAAAAGCACGGGGTTAGCGTTTAATAGTAATGATAAAAGCTGGCCGAGTTTAGAGTTTGAGGCACTGCTGGGTAAGCAAAATAAAATTTGGTTACAGCAAGTTGATATAGCGCTACTTAGCGATTTAGCCGAGCTGACTAACTTTAATAACCTAACGCCATTTTTACAGCGCCAACCTAGTGGGCAAATAAAGCAAGCTTACTTAGACTATACCAATAGTGAGCAATGGCAGCTGTGGTTTGAAGCCGATAATATTGGCTGGCAAGAGCAGCACGCAATACCTGCCGCACAAGAACTGCGAGTTAGTGCTCTGGTTAATCAGCAATACGGGCGAATTACCCTGTTTGGTGAAAATAACAGCCTAATTACCGGTGATAGTTTTAGCCAAAATATAGATTATGAGCAATTAAATATAGAGCTCAATTTAGCCAAGCGCAGTAATGCTTGGCACATTAGTAGTGACAATATTTGGTTTAATAATGATGAAGTAACCTTTGCTGCAGAAATGCAGCTTAGCTTAGGCGACGAACCGCGTTTAGATTTATACGCCGAAGCATTTGCACCCGACGCGAGTATTGCTGGGCACTATTTTCCTTTAAAAGCGATGAGCCCTGAATTAGTTAGCTATTTAAATGGCGCTATAAAAGGCGGTGAAGTGTCAAAAGCACAAGTGCTTTTTGCAGGCCCGCTAACAGGCTTTCCATTTAGTGACGGCTCTGGGCAGTTTGATGTGTTAGCACAAATAGATAACGCCACTTATCAGTTTGATCCCGACTGGCCTGCAGTTACTAACGCCAGCGCCCAGTTACATTTTGCCAACGAGCGCATGGATATTTATAGCCAGCAAGGCAAGTTAGTAAATTTAGCTGTGGGTAGTAGTGTACGCGTTAGCATTAGCGATTTAATGCATGCCGATGAGCTAGTAGTTAAAATAGATAAGCAAGCCGAGCTTGAAAAAATGCACTACTTTTTTGCGGCCACGCCACTTGCCAGCCCGCTTGCTGAAATTTTTAAAATTGTGCAAGGTAAAGGCGAAGCTAGTGCAGATATAGAGCTGTTAATTGGTTCTAAATTTGCTAATGGTGCAAGTGTGAGCGGCAAAGTAAATTTAATAGACTTACCTGTTTATATTGCGACTCCAGGCATTGAACTGGATAACTTAAACGGCGAGCTGCATTTTAAAAACAATGAAATAACCCTCACTAATGCCACTGCAACATGGTTGGGCATGCCACTCAATATTAACTATGACAGCAAAAGTATTGAGCAAGATTATCGCGCCAATATAAACATAAAAGCGCAGCTAGATGCCGAGACTCTTATTGCGAGCGGCCAAGGGTTATTAAAAAACTACCTTAGCGGGAAAAGTGCAGCCGATATTGGTTTAGTGCTTAACTTTACCGAACAAGGGTTTGATTATCGTGCGCAAGTAACCTCGTCATTAATTGGTTTAAGCAGTACTTTACCGGGTGACTATACTAAAAGCAGCGAGCAAGCATGGCCACTCAATGCAGTTATTCAAGGCGATAATATATCTAACTTAATTACCGCTAATATAAAGCAGCTATTTTATTTTAACGCCATTTTAGATAACGCCAACACCCACTTTAACAATGCTCATTTTGTTATCGGTAAAAATGATTTAGGGCTTAATAAAAAAGATTTAGCGGTTAGTATTAATTTACCACAAACCGATTTGCTTCCGTGGCTAGAGTTAATTGAGCAAATTATAAATGTATCTAAGCAAGGCTCAGAGCAAGCATCAGCTAGTGTTATGCCACCACTGCATGAAGTACTTGCTAATATAGAAAAACTTAATATTAGTGACGTGCAATTTAATGACTTTGAAATGCGCTTAGCACCTACCCAAAACGATTTATACCTAAAGTTAAATGCTAAAGAGTTGCGTGCAGGGGTGTTAATTCCTATCTCGCAAGCCAGCCAGCCGATTCGAATTAATAGCGATTATTTAAGGGTTAACTTTATTGAACCTGCAAACGTTAAGCCAGTTGCAAGCACAGAAACAGCCGATGACGTAAGCTGGCTTACTCAGCTACCCGCAATAGAATTTGAATGTGGCGACTGTAAGGTGAGTCAGTATCAGTTAGGTAAAGTAAGCGCGTCTTTATTGGGGGATGGTAAGCGGCTTGTTATTTCTGAGTTAGTGGTTGATAAGAACGATCATATTTTACGCACCCATGGGCAGTGGCAAAATGGCCAAACGCAACTCAGCGGTGAGCTTAAAAGTGAGGATATAGGCGCATTATTTAATGAGTTTGACTTAACCACTGCAATTAAAGATTCAAACGCAACCATTAACTATAATCTTGCATGGCAAGCAGCCCCGTATAACCTTGATGTAGCAAGTCTGTCGGGCAATATTGATTGGCGTTTAGGCGAAGGACATTTAACTGAGGTTAGTGATGGTGGCGCGCGGGTGTTCTCGTTACTGAGCCTAGATTCACTAGTGCGTAAATTAAAACTCGATTTTAGAGATGTGTTTTCCAAAGGTTTTTTTTATAACAGCATGCAAGGCACAATGCAGCTTGATAAAGGCATTGCCTACACTCAAGATACTAAAATGGATGGTGTACCAGCCGACTTAACCATTAAAGGTTATGCTAATTTAAATACCCTAGAAATAGACTACGACCTAGCGGTTGCGCCGCAAGTAACCTCCAGCATACCTATAATAGTAGCTTGGATGGTTAACCCCGTTACCGGCCTTGCTGCGCTTGCTATAGATAAAGTGATTCACTCGGCGCGCGTTATTTCCGAAATAAACTTTAAAGTAACCGGTAAAATGAATGACCCGCAAGTACAAGAACTTGACCGTAAAAGTCGTGAAGTAACGCTACCACAAGCGGCGCAAAATCAGCCTCAAGCAGCAACAAAGCTTAAACTAAAAGACGCTGAGGTGAGCGTTACCCAATGAGAAATAGTCAATGAGAAATAGCTAATGAGTGCTACCTTATGAGTGAAGCAATTCCGACAATTATTGCTCTGCAAATGTGCTCAGGGGTTGATCCGGAGCAAAACATACAAACGCTAGTTAATCAGTTACAACAATTACCCACTACAAGGCCACTATTAGTGTGCTTGCCTGAAGCCTTTTTAGTGTTTAGTAAATCGGGTAACGATACCTTAAAAGTGGCTAAGCATGCAGAGCGTTATAAGCAGCAGTTAAGCGAGCTGTGCCAATTGCATAATATTTGGTTAAGCGCTGGTACTATGCCAGAGCCTTATAACGACAATAAATATTACGCCGCGTCGCACTTATTTAATGCTCAAGGTGAGCTAGTTGCCAGCTACAATAAAATGCATTTATTTGATGTAACAGTTGACGATTCAACAGCCAGCTATCGAGAATCAGACTTTACTCAAGCAGGAAATGAAGTTGTTGTTGTCGACTCTCCCTTTGGTAAAATAGGCTTAACAGTATGTTATGATCTGCGTTTTAGTACTTTATATACTCAACTTGTACGCCAAGGTGCAGAAGTTATATTAGTCCCTAGCGCCTTTACGGTAGTGACCGGACAAGCCCATTGGCAACCTTTATTGGCGGCTCGTGCAATAGAAACACAGTGTTATGTGATTGCTGCAGCGCAATATGGAGCACATGAAAATGGCCGCCAAACCTATGGCCACAGTATAGTTCTGTCTCCTTGGGGAGATACATTAAGTGAGTTGCCCACGGGTACAGGTTTTATAAGCGCCACGTTAGATTTAAAGCAATTACACAAAATTCGACGAGATATGCCAGTGCAATCTCATCAACGATTTAGAGAGCATTTATTATGAATACGGTTGAACAGCATTTATTACACGACAGCCAGCTAAATCGAGAAGAACTCGAAAAAACGCTCGCCTACATTCATCAACATAAGGTGGATTACGCTGATTTATACTTTCAATCAAGTCACCATGAATCATGGGTACTTGAAGACGGCTTAGTAAAAGAAGGTTCATACAATGTTGAACGAGGCGTAGGTGTACGCGCAGTAAGCGGCGAAAAAACCGGTTTTTCGTACTCAGATGCAATCACCCTTGAAGCACTTAATAAAGCCGCAACTGCAGCGCGTAGTATTGCTGAGGCCGGTGAAAATAAATCAATTCAAGTATTTAGCGATGTAACTGCAAAGCAGCAGTTTGCCCCGCATCAGCCAATTTCAAGTATGAGCGATACCGATAAAGTAAATTTGTTACGAGAGCTTGAAAACTATATTCGTGAACTAGCACCCGACGCAGAGCAAGTAATAAGTTCAATGTCGGCCGTGTACGAAGAAGTACTTATTGCCGCTAGCGACGGTACTTTTGCCACCGATATTCGCCCACTTATTCGTTTAAATTGTTCAGTACTACTTGAAAAAAATGGTCGTCGTGAACGCGGTGGAGCCGGTGGTGGTGCGCGTTTAGATTATGGTTATTTTAAAGAGTTAGTAGAGGGTAAACCACGTTGGATGGAGTTTGCAGAAGAGGCAGTACGCCAAGCAAAGGTAAACCTAGAAGCCATTGATGCGCCAGCAGGAACCATGGAAGTGGTGCTAGGAAATGGCTGGCCAGGTGTATTATTACACGAAGCCGTAGGCCACGGCCTAGAGGGCGATTTTAACCGTAAAGGCGCATCGGCGTTTAGCGGCAAAGTAGGGCAAAAAGTAGCGTCTGAGCTATGTACTGTGGTTGATGATGGCACTATGGCTGATCGTCGTGGCTCACTTAACGTAGACGACGAAGGCACACCTGCGGCCTATAACGTACTTATCGAAAACGGTATTTTAAAAGGCTACATGCAAGATAAAATGAACGCGCGCCTAATGGGCGTTAGCCCAACGGGTAACGCACGTCGTGAATCGTACGCACATTTACCTATGCCACGCATGACCAACACTTACATGTTAGGCGGTGAGCACAGCCAAGCAGATATTATCAGTAGTGTTAAAAAAGGCGTGTTTGCGCCTAATTTTGGTGGCGGACAAGTTGATATAACGTCAGGTAAATTTGTATTTAGCGCATCAGAAGCCTATTTAATCGAAAACGGTAAAATTACCCAACCAATTAAAGGCGCAACCTTAATAGGTAACGGCCCAGAAGTAATGCAGCAAATATCTATGGTAGGTAACGACCTTGCGCTTGATAAAGGCGTTGGCGTGTGCGGTAAAGACGGCCAAAGCGTCCCTGTTGGGGTGGGTCAACCTAGTTTGAAAATAGACAAGTTAACAGTAGGCGGAACAGCTTAATTACTGCTATTTGATTTAATAAAAGATAAAAGCAGCGCAGTGTTTGGACATAAGTAAAGGGTGTTGGCTTGCGATCACTAAGTGTGTGCTTTAAATAAGCTGGTATATAAACCTAAACATGGTTTGTATTTTGAGCTGAACCCTATTCACGGCTGCGCTTATCGTAGCCGTGTTTTTAATTACATGGTAGAATTTGCGCAATTTTTTGCAGCAAACAAAGTAGCACAGCAATGATCTTAGATGATATTCGCGTTGTTTTAGTTAACACATCACACTCAGGTAATATTGGCTCGGCGGCTCGCGCCATGAAAACCATGGGCTTATCAAAGCTTTATTTAGTCGACCCAGCGTGTGAAATCGACAGCCATGCCAGTGCATTAGCCGCTGGAGCAAGTGATGTTTTAGGTAATGCTGTGATTGTTGATACTGTTGCTGATGCAATTGCCGATTGCGCGTTAACTATTGGCACGAGTGCGCGCTCTCGCACACTATCTTGGCCTATGGTTGAACCACGTGAATGTGGTGAAAAGCTAGTAAGCGAAGCAGTTAATGGCCCGGTTGCTTTGGTGTTTGGTCGTGAAAATAGCGGCTTGAGCAACGATGAATTACAGCTTTGCAATTATCATGTATGTATTCCGGCAAATCCAGAGTACAGCTCGCTTAATTTAGCTATGGCAGTGCAAACATTATGCTACGAAACGCGAATGGCGTTTTTAAATCAGCAACCTAAAATAGCCGAAGAAGATGACACCGTTTACCCTAGCTCAAAACAAACTGAGTTATTTTACGGGCATCTTGAAGAGACACTGTTTAATACTGGGTTTATCATTAAGCAGCACCCAGGCATGGTTATGACCAAGTTACGTCGTATGTTTAATCGTGCTCGCCCTGAAGATGCTGAAATGAACATTTTACGTGGTATTTTAACCTCTATAAATAAGTCGATACCTAAATAATAATGGTTATAGCAATTAGTTATAACAAGCTACGATTAAATAACGCGCTAATACTTGACTAAATTACTCAGGTAATTACAATAGGACGTAATACTTGAGTAAAACACTCAGGTATTACGTGTTTAGCTAAGAACTGGTTTTAAGTTTTAATACTTGACTAATTTACTCTGGTAATTAAAATTTGCACTCTTTTGTGCGGAGGGCGTTATGAAGTTAACATCAAAAGGCAGGTATGCCGTTACAGCTATGCTGGATGTTGCACTGCACACAGGTGTAGGTCCTGTTGCCCTTGCTGATATTTCACAGCGACAAGAAATTTCTTTGTCTTACCTTGAACAGTTGTTTGCCCGTTTACGTAAAAACGGTTTGGTAAGCTCTGTTCGCGGCCCTGGCGGTGGTTATTTATTGGGGCGTAAAGCGGACGCTATTTCTGTTGGTGATGTGATAAATGCAGTAGATGAGTCAGTTGATGCAACACGTTGCCAAAAAAGTGATATAGGTTGCCAAAGTGGTATGCGCTGTTTAACTCACAATTTGTGGTCAGAATTAAGCGCACGAATAGAAGAATTTTTAGATAATATTACCCTTGCTGAATTGGTAGAGAAATCTGATGTGAAAGAAATCGCATTACGCCAAGATAACAGTGTTAATGATGCAATTAAGCAGTTGGAAAATATTCAAGTAAGCTGTCAACTTTAAGGTTGACCTGCAGCGGAGAGAGAAATGAAGTTACCGATTTATTTAGATTACGCAGCAACCACGCCTGTTGACGAACGTGTTGCCAAAGAAATGATGCAATGCCTGACAATGGACGGTAATTTTGGAAATCCTGCGTCACGTTCACATAGGTTTGGTTGGCAAGCTGAAGAAGTGGTCGATCAAGCGCGTACCGATGTTGCTGATTTAATTAATGCAGACCCACGTGAAATTGTTTTCACTTCGGGTGCAACTGAATCAAATAACCTAGCAATAAAAGGCGCTGCACAGTTTTACAAAAAGAAAGGTAAGCATATTATTACCGCTAAAACTGAGCACAAAGCTGTAATCGACACGTGTCGTGAGCTTGAGCGTCAAGGTTTTGAAGTAACCTATATGGACGTTGAAGAAAACGGCCTACTTGATTTACAAAAACTTGCCGACACTATGCGCGACGACACCGTACTTGTAAGCATCATGCATGTTAATAACGAGCTAGGTGTAATTCAAGATATCGCTACTATTGGCGAAATGTGTCGCGAACGTAAAATTATGTTCCACGTAGATGCAGCGCAAAGCGCAGGTAAAGTATTAATTGACGTACAACAGCTTAAAGTTGATTTTATGTCGTTCTCAGGCCACAAAGTATATGGTCCTAAAGGTGTTGGTGCACTTTACGTTCGTCGTAAACCGCGCGCTCGCCTAGAAGCACAAATGCATGGTGGCGGTCACGAACGTGGTATGCGCTCTGGCACACTTGCTACGCATCAGTTAGTGGGTATGGGGACAGCGTTTAGAGTTGCTAAGCAAGATTTCGAAAAAGACCATGCACATATAAGCGCCCTACGTAAGCGCTTAATTGACGGTATTATGAGTGATATGGAAGAAGTGTACTTTAACGGTACACAAGACCAATCAGTACCAGGCATTGTAAATATCAGCTTTAACTTTGTTGAAGGTGAGTCGTTACTAATGGCAGTAAAAGACATTGCAGTATCGTCAGGTTCAGCCTGTACGTCAGCAAGCTTAGAGCCTTCTTATGTTTTACGTGCACTTGGCCGTAACGACGAATTAGCACATAGCTCAATTCGTTTTAGTATTGGTCGTTTTACCACCGAAGAAGAGATTGATTACACCGTTGAATTAATGAAAAACTCTATCGGTCGCCTACGTGAAATGTCTCCACTTTGGGAGATGCATCAAGAAGGTATTGATTTAGATTCAGTTGAATGGGCTCACCACTAATAATAGTGCGAGTACATACCTAGCAGGTAGTGAGGATAGAATTATGGCTTACAGTGATAAAGTAATCGACCACGTAGAAAACCCACGTAACGTAGGTGTTTTAGACAAAAATGATCCGTCAGTGGCAACGGGTATGGTAGGCGCACCAGCATGTGGTGACGTAATGAAGTTACAAATTAAAGTATCTGCCGATGGTATTATCGAAGATGCAAAATTTAAAACGTATGGTTGTGGTAGTGCAATTGCTTCATCTTCACTGGTAACAGAGTGGGTTAAAGGCAAAACACTAGAGCAAGCAGCGACTATTAAAAATACTGATATAAGTGCAGAGCTAGAGTTACCACCAGTGAAAATTCACTGTTCAATTTTAGCCGAAGATGCAATTCAAGCAGCAATTGCAAATTATAAAAGTAAACAAGCGAAGTAAGAGAGTTCCATGGCAGTGACATTGACAGATGCGGCAGCAAACCGCGTACAATCATTTTTAGCAAATCGCGGTAAAGGTTTAGGCCTGCGCGTTGGCATTAAAACGACGGGCTGTTCAGGTCTTGCCTATGTACTTGAGTTTGTTGACGAGCTAAACGACGACGACGAAACATTTGTAGCAAAAGGCGTTACCTTAATTGTTGATGCTAAAAGCTTAGTTTACATTGACGGCACGCAGCTCGATTACACTAAAGAAGGCTTGAATGAAGGGTTTAAATTTACTAACCCTAATCAAGCTGACGAGTGTGGTTGTGGCGAAAGCTTTACCGTTTAAATTTAAACGTGTTTTGAATACCTAAGTTACTTGGGTATAAAACAAGCCCTGCCAATAAACGTAGGGCTTTGTTATTTTTGAAATTAATTTCTGAATATTATTGGTTGAAGTTATGCGCTATTTTGAGTTATTTGCAATACCAGTTGACTACAATATTGATTTAGTAATAGTTAACAAGCACTACTTAGAGCTACAGCGTGCAGTGCACCCCGATCGCCATGCCAACGCCAGCAGTCGCGATAAATTAATGGCCGTGCAAAGCGCCGCAGAAATTAACGACGCACTACAAATATTAAAGCACCCAGTAAAGCGTGCCGAATATATGTTAAGTGAGTTGGGTGTCGATATTCGTGCTGAGCAACAAACCTTGCAAGATCCGGCATTTTTAATGCAGCAAATGGAACTTCGCGAAGAGTTAGAAGAGCTAACGTCAGCGAGCGATCCTGACACTGCAATCGCTAATTTTGAAAAGCAAATCAAGCAACTTAACGAACAATACAGTGCACAACTTGCACAGCAATTAGCAAGTAACGACGAGCAGCAATACCAAGCTGCTGCAGATAATGTTCGTAAACTAAAATTTGTTTATAAACTACGTGACGAACTAGAGCGTATTGAAGACAGTTTATTTGATGACTAATCACCTAACTTGCTAATTTATAAAGCAAGGTAAAGCGAGTTTAAAAAATATTATGGCATTATTGCAAATTGCTGAGCCGGGGCAGAGCGCGGCACCACATGAACATAAACTAGCCATAGGTATTGACCTAGGTACAACTAACTCATTGGTAGCCACGGTACAAAGTGGCGAAGCACGCACCTTAACAGATGACTTAGGTGAAGCAATGCTTCCTTCGGTAGTGCGCTATCAGGCGGGTGGGATCACTGTAGGCAGCGAAGCTGTAAAATCAGCAACGCAAGATCCCGTTAATACGCTAATTTCAGTTAAGCGCTTTTTAGGTAAAACCCAAGCAGAAATAGAACAAAGCTATGGGCAACTACCGTATCAATTTTGTCAGCACGATGGTGCACTTGCCATAGAAACAGCTGCTGGAAAAATCAGCCCAGTTAAAGCATCTAGCCATATTTTAGCTGCATTAAAAGCCCGTGCAGAACAAAGCTTTGGTAATCAAGAAATATTAGGTGCAGTTATTACTGTACCGGCATACTTTGATGACGCTCAGCGCCAAAGTACAAAAGATGCCGCTGAACTTGCAGGTATTAACGTACTGCGATTATTAAACGAGCCAACGGCAGCCGCTGTTGCTTATGGTTTAGACTCGGGTCAAGAAGGTATTATTGCTGTTTACGATTTAGGCGGTGGCACCTTCGATATATCAATTTTGCGCTTGCACCAAGGTGTATTTGAAGTATTAGCTACCGGTGGCGATTCAAGCCTAGGCGGCGATGACTTTGACTCACTGATTGTTGATTACTTAAAGCAGCAAACGGGTGTAACCACTTTATCTCCAGCGGTGCTGCGCTTATTTATTAATAAAGCTAAAGCCTGTAAAGAAGCATTAAGCCAATACTCAACTGTTAATGTTGGGCTTGAGTTTGATGATGAGAAACACATGGTTGAAGTGACCCGCGAAAAACTTGACGAGCTTGCGATACCACTCGTTAAAAAAACGCTTCGTTCTTGTCGCCGTGCTGTAAAAGATGCTGGTATTGAGAACGAAGAAGTGCTGCAAGTAATTATGGTGGGTGGCTCTACTCGCATGCCATTAGTTCGCAGCCAAGTTAGTGAGTTTTTTAATAAAGAAGCATTAACGTCAATTGATCCCGATCGCGTTGTAGCGTTAGGCGCTGCGTTGCAAGCAGACGTGTTAATAGGTAATAAACCTGATTCAGATATGTTGTTACTTGATGTATTACCACTATCGCTAGGTCTTGAAACTATGGGTGGCTTGGTGGAAAAAATTATTCCACGTAATACCACTATTCCAGTAGCACGTGCCCAAGAGTTTACTACTTTTAAAGATGGCCAAACAGCCATGTCGTTGCACGTACTACAAGGTGAGCGCGAATTGGTAGACGATTGTCGCTCTCTTGCTAAGTTTAGTTTAAAAGGTATTCCGCCAATGACTGCGGGTGCTGCACATATTCGGGTTACGTTTAAAGTAGACGCCGATGGTTTACTTAGCGTATCGGCAATGGAAAAATCGACAGGCGTACAAGCAGATATTCAAGTTAAACCGTCATTTGGTTTATCAGACGACCAAGTATCTAATATGCTAAAAGAGTCAATGAGCAACGCTAAAGGCGATATGCAAGCGCGTATGCTCAAAGAGCAACAAGTAGAAGCACTACGTGTAATTGAAGCACTAGAGGCATCACTTGCGAGTGACAGTGGTTTACTTGACGAAGCGCAACTAGCATATTTACGAGCTGAAATTGCAGAGTTGGTAAAAGTGCGTGAGAATGCGCAGCAACCAAACGAGATTAAAACCGCGATTGAAAAAATGGATAACGCCAGCAGCGATTTTGCCGCACGCAGAATGGATGCATCAATTAAAAAAGTTCTTACTGGGCAGTCAGTAGACAATATTTAAGAGAGATTAGAATGCCACAAATTATTTTTCTTCCCCATCCAGAATTGTGTCCAGATGGCGCTGCAATTGAAGCACCTAGTGGTCAAACGGTTCTTGATGTTGCCCTTAAAAATGGCATTAGCATTGCTCACGCATGTGAAAAGTCATGTGCGTGTACCACGTGCCATTTAGTGATCCGCGAAGGCTTTGATTCGCTAGAAGAAAGCGACGAGTTAGAAGACGATATGCTTGATAAAGCATGGGGCTTAGAGCCAGAGTCGCGCTTAGGTTGCCAAGCAATTATTAGAGATGAAGACCTAGTGGTTGAAATACCTAAGTATAACGTTAATATAGTTAATGAAGAGCACTAGCTTTTAACGATTAATATAATAAAAGCCGCTGTTTAATACAGCGGCTTTTTTGTTTGCAAACCGTAGGCAAGAGTTTATCTCGCGCACACAAAGCGCGGCATAAAACCCCGACTTGTATCTACATAGTGTTACCCGTAGGCGGGAGTTTACCTCGCGCAGATTTATCTAAAAAGTTAGCCTTGGCTCTATGTCACGCATTAAAAGCTAACACCTTAAACGTAATTTGGAGGTTTATTTTGAGTAATCTTATTTTTTCTGACTCGTTTATTAATGGTGAATTTTATAAAACAGACACACACTTTAGTGTTGATGATCCTGCTACCGAAAAAAGCATTGTTGATGTAAGCGATATTGATGAGCAGGGTGTAAATAATGCAATAGTTGCTGCTCAAAGCGCATTTGTTAAATTAAAAGCAACCAATGCTACGCAGCGAAGCGAAACCTTGATGCGCTGGTATGAGCTAGTTATAAAACACAAGCAAACGCTTGCAGAGTTAATGACCAAAGAGCAAGGTAAACCACTTAAAGAAGCATTGGGCGAAATTGATTACGGCGCAGGCTTTATAAAATGGTTTGCCGAGGAAGCTAAGCGCAGCTATGGCGATGTTATACCTGCTACCGACAATAGCCATAGATTAACCAGCTTTAAGCAGGCTGTAGGAGTTGTTGCAGGGATCACGCCATGGAATTTTCCTGTTGCTATGATTACGCGTAAAGTTGCCCCCGCCTATGCAGCCGGTTGTAGTTTTATATTAAAACCTTCAGAGCACACCCCATTATGCGCTATTGCACTTGCTTATTTAGCCGATCAAGCAGGGTTTGAAAAAGGGGCATTTAACGTCTTAGTATCGCAAAATGCTAAAAAAGTAGGAAAAATACTAACCGACTCTGAGATAGTGCGTAAGTTTACTTTTACCGGATCAACGGGGGTAGGCAAGCAGTTATTAGCGCAATGCGCAGGTACTATTAAGCGCACTTCTATGGAGCTTGGAGGAAACGCACCTTTCATTATTTTTGATAATGCAGACCTCGATGCAGCTATTGAGGGGTTAATGGCTGCTAAGTTTAGAAATAGTGGGCAAGCTTGTGTTGCTGCAAACCGTATCTTTATTCAGCGTAATATTATTGATGCGGTACTAAATAAACTAACCCCTAAGGTGGCTGCTTTAAAAGTCGGTAATGGCTTTACAGCAGATGTTGATATCGGCCCGCTTATTTACCCTAAGGCAAAAGAAAAAGTACAGCAGCTAGTACAAGACGCACTAGATAAAGGGGCAGTATTGATTGGTGATAACAGTGATTTAGGTGGCAGCTTTCAAAACCCGTTGATTGTAAATAACGTCACTACCGACATGGATATTTACCATGAAGAAGTATTTGGCCCAGTATTAACAATTATTCCTTTTGATGATGAAAGCGAAGTACTTACCCTAGCAAACGACGTACCTTACGGCTTAGCCGCTTATTTTTACAGCCAAAATATTAAGCAGGTTTATCGCATTAGCGAAGGTCTTGAGTTTGGCATGATTGGTGTAAACGAAGGCGTTATTTCTAACCCTGTAGCGCCATTTGGTGGTGTTAAGCAATCGGGCCTTGGCCGTGAAGGGGGGCACCAAGGGTTAAATGAGTACCTAGAAGAAAAATACGTGTGTATTAAAATTTAAACCGTTTATATGCTCTTGGCGGCTTGCAGTAAAACAACTTCAAGGCGCTGTACAAATACATTGAGCAATTTATTTTAGGCAAAGAAAAGCGCGCTCTATCTCTAGGCGCGCTTGCGGAATCTTCTAATTTTCTGCATCCTGCAATTGAACTTAATCAACTCCAAATTCTTACAAATCCTTGTTATTACAATATTACTTTTTAGTTCTATGTAATGTAGGCGCTCCTGCCTGTATCCTTTATTTCCTCAACATCCTGTAAAACAACGTAAATCCTTTGTTGCTATCCTTTACGCATCATCCAGATGCTATCCTTTAAGACATTCCATTGTGCTGCTCTCCTAGAGCCTGTCCTAAAATCCGTTTTGTATTAGTAACCTAAATCATTGGTTGGTCGAGTAAGTTGTCCGTTTCCATTTACTCGTTAAGCATCACTGCTTGGTTGTTAAGTTAATTATAGGCGGTACGATATTTTAAAGAAGTATAGGTTGCTAATTAATTGCTATAGTCGTAATAGTTAAAATAATTTACTTTAATTAAAACAATTGGTTACTTTGTTTGTTATGGTTTTCCATGTTGTGTTTTCATCATTGGCTGTCACGTTTGTAGGATATGTCTTACGTTGGTTTTCTATTTTAGCGATTTTAACAGGATCAGATTATATAAAGTGTGCACTTTTGGGTAAGGCACGGTAGAATTATTGATAATAGTTATTATTCAGGTGGGAAATATGAAAAAAGTATTCGCAATTGTAGTTGGTTTGGCTGTGTCGGCACCCGTTTTTGCAACTGAGTCCGTTAATATTTATTCTTTTCGACAGCCTTTTTTAATAAAACCAATTTTAGATGACTTTACCAAACAAACTGGTATTAAAACAAATGTAGTGTTTGCTAATAAAGGCTTAATAGAGCGCGTTAAGCGCGAAGGTAAACACAGCAAAGCCGATTTAGTATTAACGTCTAATTTTAGCGCCTTAATCCAACTTGAAGATTTAGATTTAACGCAAACTATTAGTAGCGAAGCAATTAATAACAATGTGCCTGCGGCATTTCGTGATGGCGACGGCCAGTGGGTGGCACTTACTAAGCGAGTACGTAATGTTTACTCGTCAAAAGAGCGTGTGGGCGCGCTACCTGAGCTGACTTATGAAGATTTGGCAGATCCAAAATATAAAGGGCAAATATGTACTCGCTCTGGTAAACATCCGTATAATTTGGGTTTAGTTGCATCAATGATTGCACACCATGGTGAAGCAGATACCAAAGTATGGCTTGAGGGGGTTAAAGCAAATTTAGCGCGTAAACCACAAGGTAACGATAGAGCGCAAGTAAAAGCAGTAAAAGAAGGTTTGTGCGATCTTGCATTTGGCAATAGTTACTATTTAGGTAAAATGCTGCAAGATGAAACCCAAAAAGAATGGGCACAAGCGGTAAATATTAACTTTCCGAACCAAATCAATCGCGGCTCGCATATAAATGTGTCGGGTGCAGTTATTACAAAATACGCTAAAAACCCTGAAAATGCCTTGAAACTCCTAGAGTATATGACCGACAATAAAGCGCAAAACATGTACGCTTCAATTAATATGGAATATCCGGTTAAGCTAGGCGTAGAATTATCAAGTTTAGTTGCATCTTGGGGAAGCTTTAAAGAAGATAGCTTACCACTTGATGAAATTAGTAAATATCGTCCGTTAGCGTTAAGGCTAATTGATGAGGTGAAATTCGATCTTTAAATGACTTATAAATTTCAGCTGTCTAAATGGCAGCTTTTTGCATGGTCGACAGGATTATTACTGTCGACCCCATTGTTTTTTCTGCTATTTGAATCTCTACAAGGTAACTCAGAGGTGTTTTCGCATCTTTGGGATACAGTGCTGTGGGATTACATTTCTAATACCGTATTACTTATTTTAGGTGTGTGTGTACTAAGCTGTGCTATTGCCTTACCACTTGGCTGGCTAACCGCTTATTGCCAGTTCCCGGGTAAAAAACAGTTTGAATGGGCGTTAATGCTGCCACTGGCTATGCCTACCTATATTATTGCCTATGTTTATACCGACTTGCTTGATTACGCAGGCCCAGTACAAAATACTCTCAGAGACTGGTTTGGGTGGCAATCGCCGGATGATTACTGGTTTTTTGATATACGCACTTTGCCCGGCGCTATTGTAATGCTTGCACTGGTGCTTTATCCCTATTTATATTTAATTTTTAAAACAGCCTTGCGTGAGCAGTCTTTTAAGTTAGTACAGGCTAGCCAGTTAATGGGGCTGTCGTCGTGGCAGAGTTTTTTTAGGGTGAGCTTAGTGTTATCGCGCGGCGCAATTGTAGCTGCGCTAGCGCTAATTAGTATGGAAACCATGGCTGACTTTGCCACAGTAAGCTACTTTGCTGTAAGCACCTTAACCACTGCCGTATACGATACTTGGTTTGGTTATTACTCGTTAACCGCTGCAGCTAAAATATCGGGCGTGATGTTATTACTATTGTTTTTAGCCTTAATGACGGAGCGCTTTAGTCGCCGTAATCAAGCGGTGTTTGAGCGTCAGTCGGGTATAAATAGTGAAGCGCTTTATATATTAAAAGGCAAGTCGGCTTGGCTGGCAACGCTATTTTGCAGTGTGATTTTAATTGTTGCCTTTGTTATACCTATCACTGTGTTAATAAAGTACGCCATTGTTTATTTTGATCAAGCATGGAGTAGTGAGTTTTTTAGCTATGCGTGGCAAAGTTTAAAGGTAGCTATAGTAGTAAGCGTAGTAACGCTGTTACTTAGTGTATTAGTGGTGTTTTATCAACGTATAGCCAAGCAAAATTATCCACTTATTCCGGGGCGATTAGCTAGCACCGGCTACGCTTTACCAGGAACAGTACTGGCTATTGCGGTGCTATTACCGCTTACGCTGTTAGAAAATACTGTAAACCGTGTGCTTGAGCCATACGACTTAAATATAGGCTTGTTACTCACTGGCAGTGTATTTACCATTATTTTTGCTTATGTAGTGCGTTTTTACGCAGTAGCACATGGCGCGATTGAGTCGAGCTTTTTACGCATTAGCCCCTCTCTCGACATGGCTAGCCAATCTATGGGCAAAAGCCAAGGCCATACGTTACGTTTGGTGCATTTACCCCTACTTAGACGCGGGTTGCTTACTGCGGCTTTGCTGGTGTTTATTGAATGCATGAAAGAGCTACCTACGGCTTTGTTACTTAGGCCGTTTAATTTTGAAAGCTTAGCTACGCATGTGTTTCAGTATGTGAGTGATGAGCAATTAGAGCTGGCTTCTATATCGGCATTATTTATTGTGCTGGTTGGATTTATCCCTCTGTATTTTATTAACCGTTCTATGGAGCAACGTAGTTAAATGAGTAGTTTGATTTTACAAGGCGTGAGCTATCAATATAACGGTACTAAGGTTATTCACGAGCTAAATTTAACCATAGGTAAAAACGAAATAGTGTGTTTGTTAGGTGCCAGTGGTTGTGGTAAAACCACCACCTTAAAAGCAATTGCAGGGCTAATAGAAACGCAACAAGGAAGCGTGTTTATCGATGGTAAGCTGGTGAGTAACGCCAATACATTTATCTCGCCAGAGCATCGTAATATTGGCATGATGTTTCAAGATTATGCGTTATTCCCGCATTTAACCGTGGCACATAATATTGCTTTTGGCTTAAGTAAAATGAGTAAAGAGCAAAAGCAACAGCGCGTTGATGAAATGCTTAAGCTGGTGCATTTAGTTGGCTGCGCCGACAGGTATCCGCATCAGTTATCGGGTGGGCAACAACAGCGCGTGGCGATTGCGCGTGCACTTGCTTACAAACCAAGTTTACTATTACTTGATGAGCCGTTTTCGAATATAGACACTCAAGTACGCTTTGAATTAATTGCCGATATTCGCCGCATAATTAAAACTCAACAAGTGTCGGCAGTATTTGTTACCCACTCAAAGGAAGAGGCTTTTGCATTTGCAGACACGCTGGCTATTATGCACCAGGGTAAAATAGCTCAGCAGGGCACCCCAGAACAGCTTTTTGCTAAACCAAGCTCAAAGGAGGTTGCAGAGTTTCTGGGTCAGGGCATATACTTAAGCGCAGAAGTGTTAACAGCAACTGAATATAAAACCGCTTTTGGCCTAGTTGAGTCGGTTATTGCGCACCAGCACCAGGCTAATATAGGAAAAATATATGTGCGTCCTCATCAAATAGAGCTAATGAGCGACAATAAAAAAGATAGCCATAGTGAACGCGCCACCATATTAAGCAGTCGTTTTATTGGTTCGGCTTATGTTTACACTGTAGTTATTGCACAACAAGAAATAGAAGTTGCAGCGCAATATGGCCAGTCATTTGTTCAAAATGAGCAGGTTATAATAAAAATAAAACCCCACACGGTGAATTTTTTCGAATCATAAATTAATTTGTTATTCGCTGTGTTTATCTATTTATAAGCTAAGGAATAACAATGGCACAAGCGCAATCAGGGATTTGTGCTGAAGCAAACTTACACGGTTTGCATTTATTTTTTAATGTGTTTGATGGCCAAGATGAGTCATTACGTACAAAGCTCAAGCAAGTAAGCGCTATTGAGGAAGAGTTTAGCGATCAGTTTTCTGAATCTATGCTTTCTTGTATGGTGGCTATTGGTGCACAGTATTGGCCGCATATTTTGCCAGAGTATATCCCCAGTGAACTACAAAGCTTTCCTAATATAAATCATAATGAACACGCAATGAGCGTGCAGCCGTGTGATTTGTTTGTGCAAATACGTTCAGACCGCGAAGACGTCAATCATTTATTTGCACTGCAAATTTTAAAGTTATTTGCACCAGACGTAGAGCTGGTGGAACAAATTCGTAATTTTAGATTTTTAGATGGTCGCGATTTCAATGGTTTTATTTATGGTGGCAAAATGCCGCATGGCCGACAAAAGCGGGCAACGGCGTTAATAAATAAACCAGGTAGCTTTGAGGATCAAGGCAGTTATATTCATGTGCAACGTTATAAGCACGATCTAAGTGTATGGCAGCATCTATCGCTAGATGAGCAAGAGCAAATAATAGGTCGCACTCGCTTAGACAACACTCTTATAGCCCCAGCGCTTGAAACCAGCCATGCACAACGCAGTGAATTAAAAGATGAGCAAGGCCAGCCAATATTACTTAATCAAGGCATGCCTTATGGCGATGTTTACGAGCAAGGAATGCTGTCAATTACTTGCTCGGCCAGTGGAACCGCATTTGAACAGGTATTAAAAAGTCGTTTAGGTGAGGGGGAGTGCTATGATCATTGGCTTGATTTTACTCAAGCCGATATGGGGTCTGCGTTTTTTGCACCGTCAGTTGGGTTTTTAAAACAGTTATAACGCATGTTTTAAATACTAAACCGTATCAAATAAAATACGTACCCGCTCTAGGGTTAAGTCTATTTCAGATATTTTAGCTGGGGCAATAAAAATAGTGTCGTCGCCAGCTATAGTACCTAACACGCCATCGGCTTTACCTAATGAGTCAAGTAAACGCGCAATAAGCTGAGCCGCGCCTGGACTGGTACGGATAATAATCATCATTTCGTTATGCATTATATCAATAACAAGCTGGCGCAACGGGCTTTTTGCTGTGGGTACGCCCATTTCTGCTGGCAAGCAATACACCATTTCTTGTTTGGCATTGCGCGTTCGTACCGCGCCAAACTTACTAAGCATGCGCGACACTTTACTTTGGCTTATATTGTCAAAACCTTGCTCTTTTAACGAATCTACTATATCGCCTTGAGAACCAAAGTTTTCTTCTTTTAAAAGCGCTTTAAATGCTTTTACTAACGCTTCCTGTTTGTCTTGTGGTTGCATAGTTTTTATTTGCTTTTTATTATCCATGCCGCAAATTCTACACAAAAACGAATAATTATGCAGCAGTTGTTTATTTAACTTGCCAGTTTACTGTATTCAGGCCAAATGTTTTTACAACTATGGTCTAAAATATTACGAAAATAGGCAGGATAAATTTGTTTTTAGTCGCTAATTTCTTTATCTTAGAGCCATAAATATTTCCTACCTCAAATCACGGAGAATTCCAATGAAAGTTGCTGTATTAGGTGCTGCAGGCGGTATCGGTCAAGCGTTGTCTTTATTATTAAAAACAGGCTTACCAGCTGGTTCTGAATTATCACTATATGATGTTGCACCAGTAGTTCCAGGTGTTGCGGTTGATCTATCTCATATCCCTACAGCGGTTAAAGTAGCTGGCTTTGGCGCTGATGCGTTAAATGAAGCGCTTAAAGATGCTGATATCGTACTTATTCCTGCTGGCATGCCACGTAAGCCAGGTATGGATCGTGCAGATTTATTTAATGTAAATGCTGGCATCATCAAAACGTTAGCAGAAGGCATAGTTGCAAGTTGTCCTAAAGCGTTAGTAGGTATTATTACTAACCCAGTAAACGGCACTGTACCAATTGTTGCTGAAGTATTTAAAAAAGCTGGTACTTACGACGCTAAACGCGTATTCGGTATTACTACGCTTGACGTTATTCGTTCAGAAGCATTTGTTGCTGAACTTAAAGGCGTAGACGTAGCAACTGTTAAAGTTCCTGTAATTGGTGGCCACTCAGGTACTACTATTTTACCTCTACTTTCTCAAGTTGAAGGCGTGAGCTTTACAGATGAAGAAGTTGCAGCACTTACTCCACGTATCCAAAATGCGGGTACTGAAGTTGTAAATGCTAAAGCGGGTGGCGGTTCAGCTACTTTATCAATGGGTGCAGCAGCAGCTCGTTTTTGTATGTCTTTAGTTAAAGGCCTACAAGGTGAAGACGTTGTAGATTACGCGTACGTTGCTGTTGAAAATGGCGATGCGGAGTACTTTGCACACCCAGTACGTTTAGGTAAAAACGGCGTAGAAGAAATTCTTTCTTACGGCGAACTAAGCGCATTTGAAACAAAAGCAAAAAATGACATGCTTGAAACACTGAAAAAAGACATCAAAGAAGGTGTTGATTTCATGGCGTAATAGCCAAAATCAAGTGACAAAAAAGCCTGCGTTTGCAGGCTTTTTTATTGCTCGGAATTTAGCTAACCTGCACCCAGGTTAGCTACACATAAAGGCAGTAAAGTTAGTGATCGCGATCAACTGCAATACGGGCAAGGCTCACAAGTGCTTGTTTATATTCAGACTCAGCTAAAAAGTCTAAGCAAGCAATGGCTTTGTCGGCTTCAAGTTCGGCCTTTTGCATCGTAAATTCAAGCGCATTGGTTTGTTTAAGTGCCGCTAAAATTTCTTCAAGATGATCCATGCCATTACTGTGCTCTATAGCGTCACGGATCAGCTGTGTTTGCTGCTCATTACCATGTTGCATTGCATAAATAAGCGGCAGAGTTGGTTTCCCTTCGGCTAAATCATCACCAATATTTTTACCTAATTGATCTGCATCTGCGTTGTAATCAAGTACGTCATCAACGAGCTGAAACGCAGTACCTAAATGCATGCCGTATAGGTTAAGCGCATCAAGCGTGGCTTGGTTTTGCTCAGTAATAATGGCCGCAAGGCCTGTCGCGGCTTCAAATAGCTTAGCGGTTTTAGAGTAAATAACCTGCATATAACTCGCTTCAGTGGTGTCGGGGTCATTACAGTTCATTAACTGTAATACTTCACCTTCAGCAATAATGTTAGTTGCATCTGCAAGCACTTGCATTACCTGCATTTTACCAAGGCCAACCATAAGCTGAAATGAACGAGTGTAAATAAAGTCGCCCACTAATACGCTGGCAGCATTACCAAACTCAGCATTTGCTGTAGGCGTGCCTCGGCGTAAGTTAGATTCATCAACAACATCATCATGTAATAGTGTTGCGGTATGAATAAACTCAACAATAGTTGCAAGTGTAATATGATCTTTACCCTGATAACCCAATGCTCTGGCCGCTAGTATTGCCAACATTGGGCGCACGCGCTTGCCGCCACTGTTTACAATATACAAGCCAAGTTGGTTAACTAACGCCACATCTGAGCGCATTTGCGCATGTATAAGTTGATTGACGTCATTCATATCGTTTTCGATTAACGCCTGGATAGCTTTTATATCCATTGATCTCCGAGCCAATTTTTATGTGTGAACGGCGCAGATTGTACAACAAAAAAAGCACTAGCTCGATATTTTGTGACGATTCCCTGAAAAAACACGGTTAACATCGCTAATTAGCACTTAAATACGAGAGATAGCTGATTAATTAGCGTACAAAGTGTGCTGTAATTTATGTTTATTTATTATCCGTTGTAGTGTGTGTTTAGCTAAGGCAAATTATTTTCACTAATCGTGAAAAAGCGCTTGGCAAAAGGGCTATTTAATATAAAATAGGGGAAATATTGAATTGCTCTCAATGCAGCTACTTTTTATTCATTTTAATTACAAAATAGGCTTGCTAGTTATTACGCCGTAGCGTAAACTTCGCGCCCTATCGAAGAATATTTTAGTTGCGTCGATTTGAGGGCGCACAGACGGAGTTAATTATGTACGCGGTTTTCCAAAGTGGTGGTAAACAGCATCGTGTGACTGAAGGTCAAACGATTCGTCTTGAAAAATTAGACGTTGAAACTGGTGCAGCAGTAGAATTTGATTCAGTACTTTTAGTTGCTGATGGTGAGAAAATCGAGATTGGTGTACCGTTCGTAAACGGTGGTAAGATAACAGCTGAGGTTGTTTCACATGGTCGCGGTGAGAAGATTAAGGTTGTTAAATTTAGACGCCGTAAGCATTCTCGTAAGCAAATGGGCCATCGTCAATGGTTCACAGAAGTTAAAATCACTGGCATTAGCGCTTAATTAGAGGTACTTAGAAATGGCACATAAAAAAGCAGCTGGTAGTACTCGTAACGGTCGCGATTCAGAAAGCAAACGCCTAGGTGTTAAGCGTTTTGGTGGCGAATCAGTTCTAGCGGGTAGCATCATTGTTCGTCAGCGTGGAACTCGTTTCCACCCTGGTACAAACGTAGGTATCGGTAAAGACCACACTATCTTCGCAAAAGCAGATGGTAAAGTTCAGTTTGAACAAAAAGGTCCTTTAAACCGTAAATACGTAACTATCGTAACTGAGTAATCAGTAAGATAGTTAAAAAACCCCGCCTTTGCGGGGTTTTTTGTTTTCATTATTTTACAATATATACCCAAGCCTGCAATTATACCTATGGGTTTAAGTAGCGGGCTCTTTAACGAAGTTATAGAGCGATCTAATTCGTAAAATGGTTCAAATATTTATGCCAATTGGTATTAAGTTGGCTTGGGTATATAATAGTGTTATTAACAAGCCAATCCCTAAAGTGAGTAATCATGAAGTTTGTAGATGAAGTAGAAATTCGCGTAGAAGCTGGAGACGGTGGCGCCGGTATCGTGTCTTTCCGTCGTGAAAAATATATCCCAGAAGGTGGGCCTGACGGTGGTGACGGTGGTGACGGTGGTAGTGTTTATCTACAAGCGGATGAAAACTTAAATACCTTAATTGATTACCAATTTGAACGCTTCCATAGAGCAGATCGCGGTACTAATGGCCGCAGCCGTAACTGTACTGGTAAAAAGTCTGACGATTTAATTATTATGGTGCCTGTAGGTACACGTATTATGGACGTTGATACGCAAGAGGGATTAGGGGATTTAACCCAACATGGCCAAAAGATTTTGGTGGCAAAAGGCGGTTTCCATGGCTTAGGAAATGCGCGTTTTAAATCAAGTACAAACCGTGCTCCGCGTCAAAAAACCTTAGGGACAGAAGGCGAAGTACGCAACCTTAAACTAGAGTTATTGTTACTAGCAGATGTAGGCTTATTAGGTTTGCCAAATGCAGGTAAGTCTACCTTTATCCGTAGTGTATCGGCAGCAAAACCAAAAGTAGCAGATTACCCATTTACGACGCTTATTCCAAATTTAGGTGTGGTCCGTCCTGAAGCTAATAAATCATTTGTTATCGCTGATATACCAGGCTTAATTGAAGGCGCATCGGATGGTGCTGGTTTAGGTATTCAATTTTTGAAACACCTAGAGCGCTGTAGAATATTACTGCATATTATTGATGTAATGCCAGTTGATGGCTCAAATCCAGTTGATAATGCATTTGCGATTGTTAATGAGTTACATCAGTACAGTCCTAAATTAGCAGAAAAACCGCGCTGGTTGGTATTTAATAAAATAGATTTATTACCAGCTGACGAAGCAAAAGCTTTATGTGAAAAAATTGCACAAGAGCTAGGCGAAACTGAAAATATTTACAGTATTTCTGCTATTAATAAATCAAATACTCAACCACTAATTCATGACGTAATGACATTGCTTGAAAGCATGCCAAAAGAGAAATTCGTTGAAACTACAGACGAAGAGGTTGAGTTTAAGTGGGACACCTATCATCAAAAAGCCGCTAAAAAGAGCGACGATGATGATGATTGGGATGAGTGGAATGAAGATGATTACGACGTAGAAGTTGTGTACGAGCGTTAATTATAATTAATTACATATAAAAGGAGCTTATGCTCCTTTTTCTTTGTTTAATAATAAATACTGGATAATTAGTGTGATAATTTCAATGATTGCTGCAATGGCAAATAACCGTGTAATTGGCCTTAATAATACAATGCCTTGGCATTTACCTGGAGACTTACAGCATTTTAAAAAAGTAACCACAGGTAAACCTGTGATTATGGGGCGCAAAACATTTGAGTCTATTGGACGGCCTTTACCTGGGCGTCGTAATATTATTATTACCCGTAATAGCCAGTATCAAGCAACTGGAATAGAAATTGTTACAACGCCAGAGGCCGCGTTAAATTTAGTTGCTGATGTGGAAGAGGTGATGATCATTGGTGGTGGAAATATTTATCAACAATTTTTAGAAAGTGCACAAAGACTTTATTTAACCTTTATAGACTTAGATGTTGAAGGTGACACTCAGTTTCCTGATTACGAAAAAGTGGCAACCTGGCAGGTTAAAGATGAAATACAAATGGCTGCGGATGAAAAAAATCAATATAGTCATAAGTTTGTAACTTTATATAAAAACCCTTAACATTATTGCGAAATACTGAGCATATTGGTACAATATTAACTAATCCAATAGGAATAAAGTATTATAAAAAGGGTTTTCCATGATTAAGTTATCAAAGCTAGTTGTTATTACTGCGCTTGCAGCCGGTTCGTTTGTATATACTGCCCCTGCACAAGCAGATGATCAGTTAGCGATTTCTATCTGTGAGTATATTGCAGCGGATGATAAAAATCGTTTACGTAGTAAGCTTAAAAGCTCACGAGTGAAAGTTCGTAATATATACGACGCAGTATTTTGTAACGGCAATAATTTATTGCGTCATGCAGTGGCAAGTAATGCATTAGACAGCGGTGAATATATAGTAAAAAACTTATCTAAAAGCTCGCTAGAAGATGGTGCTGATATATCATGGGCTGAATCGAACGGTCATTCAGGATCGCCCTTAATTACTATAATTAAAGAGCGCGCAGGTCTTTAATTTTACAATAAATACGATTAAACCACGTTTTATACGTGGTTTTTTTACGCCTGTATTTTTATAAATAATTTTAAATAACACAGCACTATTTTAGTATTGTAATCCCCCCCTTTTAACACAAACGCCAACCTTATTAAAAACATAACCCTTTTTACTTATTAACTTACTTATTGTGTTGAAATGAACTTATAGCCGACTCTATAGGTGCTGAAGTTAAAGTAACCTAGGAATAGCCACACAAAATAACTCATTGTTTTTATTTGGGTTAACATTCTTGTTGTTGCTTTGACAGCTCATGAATTTAATACGATTGTTAGTATTTGCCATTAAACTGTCATAAATAGTCAATATTCTACGCGCATATGATTTTAGGGATTTATTTATGCGCGCCTCTACATTTACCCGCTTACTGGCTGTTTTGTTAACTCTCGCAAGTGTTTTATTAGCTATGACTCTACTTTGGGCCAGTCAAACTTTTCTAAAACTAGAGCAGCAAGACAGTGCATATAGACAGCTTAAAAATACGATTATGGTTGATCTAGCGAGCTATCTAAGTAATTACTTAGCACAAGGCGATAGCCAATACTTAACACAAGCCTCAAGTTTAATCTCGCAAGTAGAGCAAAAACAGTTAACGCTATTACCAGCAGCTCTTAAATCACAACTTACTGAGCAGTTAATTACTCTAAATAATGATATAAACGGTAAATATAGAGCCTTGGGTAAGCTCTCTGGTAACGAAACGGCTTTACTTGATAATGCGCTAAGGCAAATGGCTGGTTCGGCATCCTCGTTAATTAATTATGCGCGCTCAGCTTCGGATAATAGTAACAACACGCTTAGTTATTATAAATTGGCCAATGAGTATTATAGTGAAGTGATTAACTTATCATTATTTAGTTATCAACTGGTGCTAGATTATCAGCAGAGTGTAGAGCAGAGTTTGCAACAAAGCGTGAAAAATTTAAATGTATTAGCAGCAAAAATAGAGCAGCTACCAAACTTAGGTGTGATGGATAAAGTAGATGAGTATAGTTTATTTATTGACGAGCAAAGTGAAGATTTAGCTACTGATATTAAATCAGAATTAAGTAGTTGGCCAAATCGCTATCCTCGGGATTTAACCAGTACATTAACTCAGGCACAACAACGACAGACGGGGGCCGATGAATTGCGCACGCAGCTTAGTAATTTATCTAAAACAGTGATAAATGCAGAGCAAGCACTAAAAACACAACAAGATAATTTAAAGCAGCAAGTATTTTGGGTGTTTTGTGTTGCTATTAGTGGGCTAGTTATACTTGCTGGCGGTGTTTATATTGTTCAGCGTAATCTGGTACTTAATCCTCTTCGACGATTGCGCGACGGGTTTGCATTTTTAATTGAAACGAATGAGTTTAAAAATATTGTCAGTAATAACCCAAAAACTGAAGTTGGGGAAATAGCCCAATACTTTAATCAGTTAATTGAACGCCAGCGCATAGAAGCACAAGAGCGAGCGCAAATGCTAAAAGTAGTGAATGCTTTTATGCAGCAAATGAGTAAACACTTACAGACGATTGAGCAACAAACTACTACGAGTTATGGGCAAGTGGAACAGAATCAGTATTTACTAACCGATATTCAGCAGATTGGAGAGCAAGTTAATGATATTAATACACAAGTAGCTGATAACGCACAAAGTACCTTTAGTGCCATGGAACAAAGCTTAGGATTTGCGCAAAGTATGTTAAGTGCGAGTGCCGATACACAGGCACGGGTTGAACGCAGTATACAAAGCTTACAAGAGCTACTTAATGGTGTTGAAGGCGTAAGTAAAATTATAGAAGTAATACGTAATATTGCAGATCAAACCAACTTACTTGCGCTAAATGCAGCAATAGAATCAGCTAGGGCAGGTGAGCATGGTCGCGGCTTTGCAGTAGTGGCTGATGAAGTTAGGCAATTGGCACTGCAAACGCAAGGCTCGCTGAGCGAGATAAATGGGCAGCTCACCATACTGAGTGAAAACTCACGGCTAGTTGCTACGCAAATAACAGCATTAACCCAAGGTGCTCAATCGCAAACGCAAAATGCCCAAGAACTTAAGTTAAATTCGGAAGCGGTGGCAAGTAATGCAAAAAATGCTAATAAAGTAGCGTTTGAGGCGATGAAGCTTGCTAAGCAGCAAAGCAATTTATTAGATAACTTTAGTCAGTCAATGGCTGAAATGAAGGGGCAAGTAAGTGAGTCGAGCTCGTTGGTGGATGATATACGACATCAGCTACAACAACAAATTCATTCGATTAAAGGGGGCCTGGGGTTGTAATTAATTAGCTTTAGCGCTCATCTTATATCATGCTCTAAATTCTATGTGCTAAGCTGTATGCTGGTTTTATTTTATAAAATGAAGGATTTATAATGATTGTACAAGGTCAAACTATTCCCTCGGTTACGCTAAGCCAGTTAACCGACGATGGTATGCAAACACTGACTAACAGTGAATTATTTGCAGATAAAAAAGTTGTATTGTTTGCAGTCCCCGGTGCGTTTACACCTACCTGTTCAAATGCACACTTACCTGAGTTTATTACTCTGGCAGATAAAATAAAAGCAAAGGGCGTTGATGCAATTTATTGTGTATCGGTAAACGATGCGTTTGTTATGAAAGCATGGGGGGCATCACAAAATGCACAAAAAATAGCCATGCTGGCAGACGGCGATGCGAGCTTTACCAAAGCATTAGGCCTTGATATGAATACGGCAGGGTTTGGCGGTGTGCGTTCAAAGCGTTACGCAATGATCGTGGAAAATAGTGTAGTAACCGGTTTATTTGTAGAGCAAGAAAAAGAATTTGTGGTTAGTCGTGCTGCTGCTATTTTAGAAAAGCTATAGAATAAATTAGCGATTTGAAAATACAAAAGCCGATGTTGATGCAACATCGGCTTTTTGCAATTATTGCTTATTAAGGCTGATATTGCCCGCTAATTGTTAAGCCCGAGAAGGTTTTATACGCGTTAACACTTAAGTGCCACGTACCCGCTTGTGGGCTTGAGAAAGTACAGGTTTCGGCATTACCATTTTTATATGGACGACAATCGTAACTCGATGTCGTGGGCTGACTGCCAAACTTAACAAACAAATCAGCATCGCCTGTGCCACCGCTTGTTGTTACTGTAAATGTAGCCATACCTGCTGGCACGTCTAGTGTGTAATGCTTCCATTGACCTGCATTAGCACTCACATCGCTTACAGTGCCACCACCAGCTTGAGGTGTGCCTGAGCCCCCGCCCGAAGCTGCTGTAATATTACCAGTTAAGCTGATCCCAGAATAGGCAGAATAACCTCGTAGCATCACATGATACGTACCTGATGTAGGGTTATCGATTGAGCACTCTTCGTTGTTACCACTTTTGTAAGGGCGGCAATCGTATGTAGAGGTTGTTGGCTTACTGCCAGAGCGCACGTATAAATCGGCATCACCAGTGCCTCCACTCATAGTGAAAGTGACATTAGTTGCGCCACTGGGCACTGTCATTGTATAAAATGTTTCAGAGTTAGTTGCGCCGCTTAAACCGGTTTGAGTTTCGCCATCAAGAAGTTCATTACCACTTGGTGGTGGTGCAGTGCCACCACTTGCAGCAGCTACGGCAGCTGCTGCATCAACAATACCGGTACCACAGCTAGTACATGTGGCTGGGAACGAGCGGGTGGTTGTTTTTAAAATATTTTCGATTTCATCGGGAGTAGCATTCGGCTTTGCTTGTTTTATCAGTGCCGCTACGCCAGCAACATGGGGGGCTGCCATTGATGTACCCTGCGAAAAACCGTAGCTATCACTAGAAGGGGTTGACGAACCGGCGTTATAAGTGGATAAAACACCTTCAGAATCGTTAGCAAAACTTTGCGCACCACCCGGTGCGGCAACATCAATATTACTACCGTAATTAGAGTAATAAGCACGACCGCCATTACGGCCAACCGAGGCTACATTTACCACGCCATTACAGTTGCCTGGGTTATAGTTTGCTGAGTTATCGTTATCGTTACCGGCAGCAATTACCACTACTGTGCCGTTATTACGTGCGGTGTTAATAGCACTTTGTGTTGTAGAGCTACATGTGCCACTGCCCCCTAAGCTCATATTTATTACATCTGCAGGATTGGCATTTGCCGGTAGCCCAGATACATTGCCACCAGAAGCCCAAATAATACCATCAGCAATATCAGAGGTTAAACCGCCGCACTTACCTAGTACACGTACAGGCACTACTTTGGCGCCGTAAGCAACCCCAGCAACACCCTCACCATTATTAGTAACTGCAGCAACAGTACCCGCTACATGTGTACCGTGCCAGCTAGAGTTTTGTGCACCGTTAGTACCACATTCATTGGCAGCAACCGCATCGCCCGGATCGCGGGCATCGCTATCGCGACCATTGCCATCATTAGCCACCGATAAATTCGAGATCATATCGTAACCGGGTAAAATATTAGCGTTTAAATCAACATGAGGGCGATAGCCTGTATCGAGTACTGCAACAACAACACCGCTACCAGTGGCTGTATCCCATGCGGTAGGTAAGTTTAAGCCGCCAGCTTGTTCATAATAATGCCATTGGTCGTCAAATCGTGGATCATTAGGCGTTGCAAACGGTTGCAGCATTTGATCGACTTCAATGTACTCAACGTTGCCAGATTCAAGCATTTCTTGCATAAATTGCTGTGCTTCTTGTGCATTTAGCTTTTTACTTGCACGCATTACATGGTGATTATTAAGTGCCATGGCACGAATATACTTCGCTTTTACTTTGCCTTTTTTAGAGGTGTAATTTTTAACAAAGCTCTGCGCTTTATTTTGCATATTTGATTGGCTTACATCTGTGTCTGTAGCTGCAAAGCTAGCTAAATCATTAGTGTTATTTTTATATTTAATAATGAATTGTGTTTCAAAACCAGTTTGATTTTGTAATTTAGCTGTTGTTTCTGCCATTGATGGTGCAATTGCTTGTGCAGGAGTTGCAATACTCGATGTTGCAGCAAATAGTGAGCTGATAGTAAAGGCTATTGCACACTTTTTAAATGATTTACCTGTTGTCATGATTATCCTTAGTTTTTATTTGTTATTTCGTAGCACAAATCCACGAAGTGGGTACAAAGGTAAATGATCTGTTAAATTAATTGAAAGATTAATTACTTATTAGCTTCTTTCATTTGGTTATAACCTTGTTATTAGCGGGTTTGTAGTTACTTTGTACTTTTTATATTTATAAATATAAGCATAAGTAACTAGTTTTAAATTTGAGTATTAATACTTTTATTTTTATTTGTTGTGCAATTGAAAATAATCAATTCGATGTCCAGCCGGTGCATAAATTTTGTTATAATCAAAAAAAATTAATGAGATAAATAAATGACCCAAGTAGATGTGATAGTAATAGGTGCGGGAGCAGCAGGCTTAATGTGTGCAGCGCAAGCAGGATATCGTGGCCGTAGTGTTACAGTACTTGATATGGGCAAAAAGCCAGGTCGAAAAATACTCATTAGTGGCGGTGGGCGCTGTAACTTCACCAACGAAAATGCCAGCCCTAGTAATTATTTGTGTGGCAACCCTCATTTTGTTAAATCATGTTTAAGTCGTTATACCCAACATGACTTTATTGAACTGGTAGATCGTCATGGTTTAGCCTATCACCACAAAACACTAGGTCAGCTTTTTTGTGATAATAACGCTCAAGACATTGTTGATATTTTACTTACTGAGTGTGAGTGGGCGGGTGTATCTATAAAGTTGCGTAACGAAGTAATCAGCGTTTCAAAAACTGAAACTGGTTATAGCGTAGTAACCGAGCATGAAACATTTTATTGTGAGTCGTTAGTGATTGCCTCCGGTGGGTTAACTATGCCTAAGCTTGGCGCAACACCCATTGGCTATAAAATTGCTGAGCAGTTTGGCTTAAAAGTATTACCGACCATGGCGGCACTTGTACCATTTACTTTGCATCAGCACGATAAAGAACGTTTTGAAGCGCTTTCAGGTATAAGTATTTTATGCGATGTTACTAGTGAAGATGGCACTGCATTTAAAGAAAATATTTTATTTACCCATAGAGGGTTATCGGGCCCTGCTATATTACAAATAAGCTCATTTTGGCGCGCCGGACAGGCGGTAACTATTAATTTATTACCCGAAACAGATTTAAGACAACAGCTAGCCGATTGGCGTGAAACGCAATCTCAAAAGTCGTTAAAAAATAGCTTAGCCACTATTTTACCTAAACGTTTTATTGAAGTTCTTCATGAGGGGAAAGCAATTCCTGATTGTAATATTAACCAGCTAACACATAGCCAAATTGACGAGTTAGTTAACTATATACATGCATGGCAAATTAAACCAAATGGCACAGAAGGTTACAGAACAGCGGAAGTAACGCTAGGCGGTGTAGATACCGATGAACTTAGCTCAAAAACCTTCGAAGCAAAAAAAGTACAAGGCTTATATTTTATTGGCGAAGTAACCGATGTAACCGGTTGGCTAGGGGGCTATAATTTTCAGTATGCGTGGAGCTGCGGTTTTGCTGCTGGGCAGTATGCTTAATATTTTAGGAACAATAAGTTAGCAGTTACAAGGTTAATTTAGTTTATTGGGTTTAACCGCTGATACTTTAGAGCTAACTTTTAAATAGCAGCGGATTTACTTAATGTGTTTTCATAGTGAGTTTTGGTTAAGTTGTCGCTAGCAACACAGACCTGATCTCGCCCTTGTAATTTTGCTTTATAAAGCGCTTTATCGGCGCGCTCTAAAAGATGCAAAGCAGTGTCGTCAACATGCGCTTTAGCTATACCAATACTGATAGTTAACGCTCTATTATCGATTAAATGAGTGGCAATAAACGCTCTGAGCTCTTCAGCTTCGTTAATTGCGTTATCTAGGCTGCTATCTCGAAGAATAATAGTAAACTCTTCTCCGCCCCAGCGTGCAATTAATGCACTATTTGTAAGCTTGTTTTGTAAAATATTGGCAAACTCACTAAGCACGTTATCACCCGCTAAATGGCCATAAGTATCGTTTACTTTTTTAAAGTGATCTATGTCGCAAATCATCACTATATTTGATTTTCGCTCATTATTATTTTCACTCAGTAATTGCGACAATTCAAAATCAAATTTTTGCCTGTTATATAGCCCGGTGAGCTTATCGGTTTCGGCTAGCTGTTTTATTTCGGCATTGCGCTTCGAAAGATGAGAGTAAGCCGAAAAACGCGTTTTTTCATAAAACCTAAATAATAAAACATGCGCAATAGACACTTCAATAAAATTAAATAATGCAGATAAACCTATGGTAATTGATAGTTGTTGCTGTAAGTAAACTAGATAGGCACAAATACCAAAAGCAATGCTACTTAATATACTTCCCCAATTCCGCCCAACTAAAAAAAAGGTAAAAGGCGGAATAAGTGTTGCCCAAAATAATGAATGAGCATGACCCTTTGCCGATACTATAAAGAGCATTATTAAGCCAACTATCATTAATGCAACAACCCAAGCAGCTTTACTAACCTGAGCTGTTTTATTAAACCATATACAAATACTTAATGACGCTATAAGTCCTAAGGCATCAATAAGTGCAATATCGTAACTCGAAAAATAAAAAACATTTAGTAAGGTTAAAATTAAAAAGTAGCAGCAGCAGATTAATAAAGAATGTGCAATTAAGCGTGTTCGCCAGTAATCCTTATGATCTCTAGGGTATTGCGGAAATTCTTTATACCAAAAATGTAGCATCAAATAACGACTTAATAATTATTAATTAATTCAGTATTGTCTATTTATTATAAAGTGGGTAGTAATAAATTATAAAACCCCGATAGACTTAAATCTATCGGGGTTTTTATCATTTATTTTTACTCTTGTATAAATGCTTCGCCTTCTTTCATCCACTTTGCGGCGGGTTTGCCTTTTAAGTAATGATCAAAGTACTGCATCATACGAATTGAAAAATCGACTTGATTAGGAAACTTTTTCAAGTGATGAGGTTCGCCTTCATACTGTAAAAAAGTGGCATCTTTACCCGCACGGCGCAGGGCTAAGTAATACTGTACCCCTTCGTGCCAAGGTACAGCGTCGTCTTTATCGCCAAACATAATTAAAATAGGAGTGTTTACTTTATCGGCAAAAAATACCGGTGAGTTTTCTATGTATAATTCTGGCGCTTCAAAAAGGTTTTTACCAATGCGGCTTTGTCCTGTTTCGTACTGAAACTGACGCGCTAAGCCCGATTTTAAACGAATGCCACTATAGGCGCTGGTCATGTTAGACACGGGAGCACCCGATACAACCGCTTTAAACATATCGGTTTGAGTGATCATAAAGGCACTTTGGTAGCCTGCCCACGAATGACCTTGTAAACCAATTTTATTTTTATCAGCAATGCCTAAATCAATGAGCTTTTGCGTGGCGTTGATCATGGTTTGCGTTGATGATTTACCTGGGTGGCCTATTTCAAAACGAATGTCGGGTAAAAATACCGCGTAACCGTTTGAGGTAAACATAGGAAAATTAGGGCGGTGGTTTAATTCCATTTTAGGAAAGTCGTACATGCGTTGGCTCATATAACGGTAAAAATACACCATTACTGGTACTTTTTCGCCTTTTTTGTAACTCGCAGGTTTAATTAGTACGCCTTGTAAGTCTTCGCCATCAAAGCCTTTGTAGCTTATGAGTTCTGGCTTTTCGCCCCAGGCAAAGTTACTTATTTGTGGGTTAAGTGTAGTCACTTGTTGCGGAGCACTGAAACTAAAGTCAGTTTGATAAAAGTCTGGAAACTGATGGTACGCTTGCTCAGTAAATAGGTATTTATCGGCATTTTTTGCTTTTTTAACTAAATCAAAACGTTTATTACCACTGAGCACTTTAGTTACTGTGTTGGTGGTTAAATCAAGCTTGGCTATTTCACTTTGCTTAGTTTGTAAGTTAATAGCCGATATAAGCAATGTTTCGTCTTTTTTAAAGCCAACTTGGCTTTTATCAAGTTTAATAACGCGATATTGAGTATTGGTTTGTTTACCATTAGTTAAACGTTTTGCCTGCTGGCTATTTACATCAAACGCCCAAATATCGTACTTACTGTAAGCAAGTAGTTGGCTGCTATCTTGATTCCAACCGGCAAAACCATAACCTGGTTGGGCTGAAGGGTAGTCGTGCTTGTCATCAGCAAAAGTAGCTTGAATTGCACGTGTAAGCGTAGTGACTTTATTATTTTTTAAATCTTTTAGCTGTATATGGTTATCGCTAAAGTAGGCGGCAAACTCGCCATTAGGTGCCAAACTTGGTTTAAACGGGTAGTTACTAACAATGGGAGTGTGTTTACCTGTATTAATATTTACAGCAAAGTAGTCAGCAAAAAAGCCGCCATACATTATTTTCTCAAGGTATGGGATATCAGTATAACCAAGCAGTGATGTATCGCGCTGCGGATTAAGCGCAACCTCTGGCATGCTCACAGTACTTAGCTGGATAACTTTTTGCGAATTTATGTGGTACACCGCGCTGTAATGGCGGTTTTTGTTTTTTTCGTTCCACTGCTGCTGTTCACGCGGTTTTATTTGCGCGTCGTTGTTATGCCATACTTTTAAGCCTTTATGCTCTCGTATAGTGTCAAAGTCGTATAGTGAGGCTTCGTCGCTATACTCTTTAGCTTTTACTTTAGCGGCTAGTTTAGGGCGATTTTCAAAATATAAACGCTCGCCATTTTTAGACCATATTAACGCGGCGGTTTTACCTATTCCCCAATCTTTGTTGGGGGAGTTAATCGTTGTTAGCTGCTCATTTTGCCAAAGTTGTAAGCTGTAGTTACGACGGCGCATGTCGTCGTTAACATAGTTACCTAACGTAAATGCTACGCTTGCCTCAGTTGGGTGCCAGGCTATTTTACTGGCCACAACACCAGGCTCATCTATGAGTATGCTGCTTACAAAGTCATTTAAATTAAGCAGTGCTATTTGATTGTTGTTACCATCGCTGTAACTCTGGCTAACTAATAGTTGCTGGTTAGTTGCGCTAATACTGTAGTTAAATACATCTGTAATTGTGTGGCTGCGTTTATTGCTTAAATTTACAATAACCAGTGGATAGGTTTTATCATCTTTGTCTGGTGTGATGGCGCTATCGTTTTTATTAGCATGAGTGCTGGCACTTTCATCCTCGGCTTTTTCATCATCGCCTTTAGCTGCTTTTTGATTTAAGCGATAGGCAAGCCAAGTTCCATCGTTTGATAACTTATAGTCTTTCACATTACTAAAACTTTGTTGCTCGCCTGTTTGGGTATTTACTAGTACCAGGTTGTTTTTTAGAGCATCTTTTTTCTTCGTGGTTTCTTGTTCTAGTAGCGTGGGTACTTGGGTAAATGCAACCCAGTTAGCAGCTTGATTAATAACTGGTTTAGTACCACGCGGTACTTCTGCAATTAAGCTATTACCGCTTAGCGAGTAAACTTGGCCAGTGGCATCACCACGATACGGGGTTGCACTGAGCGATAAAATACGGCCATCTTCAGATAGCTGCGTTGCTTTGGCTGATTTAAAATCAAACACATCGTTAAATTGTAGCGACTCTTTAGCGTAAACTGTGGTGCTAGCTACGCTGACAATAAGCGCAGAGCTTAAAAGGGTGAGCTTTGTTTTCATTATAGGTTCTCGTTTTTTAGCGTTATTTTATTGTAACGAGTTTTGTCTATAATTCGAGTATATACGACAAGTGGTAGCAAAGCAGAGTTGAAAGGCTGAAGGTGAAAATTTAAAAACCTTGCAAGCGTGGCTCACAAGGTTACGTGTGTTGAATTTGGAGTTTATAACCAGATTTTTTGTAGCTCCGGCCATTGTTTTTCAAATTGTGCGCTTGGCTTAGTACTAAAATTACTGCGTACAAACTGATTCATTTTACCTTCAACATAGGCAAGTAAAAAGTTGGCTAGGGTTAGCTCGTCACTTTGAAAGTTTTTACCTTCACGCAGTTTTCTCTCGCGCAGTACTTGTTTAAATTGGGTCTCAAGTTTTTCAAAGAAACTTTGCACTCGTTCACGTAACCGCTCTTGCTCACCTTGCAATGCGTCGCCGGTTAAAATACGGGTAATACCAGGGTTCTTTTCAGCAAACGTTAGTAGTAAATGCAAAATATTATAAACGCGGGCTTGGCTTTCTTTTTCGTTTTCTAAAATAAGATTTATACGAGATAAAAGCGTGTCTTCAATAAATTCTATTAAGCCCTCAAACATACGTGCTTTACTAGGAAAATGACGATACAACGCTGCTTCCGATACACCAACCTCAGCGGCTAGCTTTGCTGTGGTAATACGCTGGCCGGGACTGGTTTCTAACATTTGTGCAAGTGCTTGCAGTATTTGCTCTTTGCGATTACTTCTTTTTGTCGCAGGCATGAACATTCCTTTTTTATTAGTTATCTTTTAGCAGGAGCTAGTCATTTTGATTCAAATGTTTAAGGCGCGTTTATATTTAGAATTAAACAAATTTAAACTCTTAAAAGTAAACGCGTGTTTAGCATGTTAATGTTTTATTCAGTTTGTTTCCAGCTCTTTTATATTCTCTGAGCGAGCTGTTGGATCACTGTTAGCGCAATTGCTGTTTTGCTATTTGTTGGTAATTCAAGCTGTTCATTATGCCAGTACAGGGTTAGCGCATTATTGTCAGCGTTAAACCCAAGATCACTTTGTGATACATCGTTAGCGCAAATCATATCCAGGTTTTTATTTTTTAGTTTGCCTTTTGCGTAGTTTGCTACATTTTGTGTTTCTGCGGCAAAACCAACAGTGTAAGGGCGGTTTTGCTGTAAATTAGCTACGTGTGCAATTACATCCGGGTTTTTAACTAAAGTAAGGGTAAGCTCGTCGCCTTGCTTTTTCATTTTTTGTGCTGCAACGGTTGCTGCGCGGTAGTCGGCAACAGCTGCGCAGCCAATAAACGCATCTGAGCGCGGTGCGTAGTTGAGTGATTCGTTTAATAGCTGCTCGGCGCTTTCTATGTTGATCAAATTTACGCCAGTAGGGGCTTTTATAGTCACCGGGCCTGAAATTAAATTAACTTTAGCGCCAAGTAATAAAGCGGCCTCAGCAAGTGCGTAGCCCATTTTTCCTGAGCTGTGATTAGATATAAAACGTACCGGGTCAATGGCTTCTCGGGTCGGGCCTGCAGTTATGGTAATGGTTTTACCTGCAAGTAACTGAGGTTGCTCTTTTGCAATACATAAAGCAACTAGCTCATGAGGCTCTAGCATGCGCCCAGCGCCTACATCGCCACAAGCTTGCTCACCCTTTCCTGGGCCCCAAATAAGCACGTTACGTGCTTTAAGTGTGGCTAAATTAGCTTGTGTAGCAGGGTGAGCATACATTTGCTGATTCATAGCCGGTGCGATAGCGACTTTAGCCGGAGTTGCAAGTAATAAGGTAGTCAGTAAGTCATCAGCAATGCCCGCCGCCATTTTAGCAATAATGTTGCTGGTGGCTGGGGCAACTAAAATTAAATCGGCCCACTTGGCAAACTCAATATGGCCCATAGCAGCTTCTGCTGAAGGGTCGAGTAAGGAGTCTGCAACCATTTCACCGCTCACAGCTTGCATAGTTAAGGGGGTTATAAAATGTTTTGCTGATTCAGTCATAACTACTTTAACACTACAACCATGCTCTTTTAAGCGTCTAACCAGTTCTGCGCATTTATAGGCCGCTATACCGCCGCTAATTCCCAGCACTATTTTTTTATTAGTTAAATTAATCATGGTTGTCCATCAGCCTTATTTAATATTAGGGCTAAAATAACAAATCTTGACCCGTACAGCTAAGCTTTTAAGATGAAAATAACAGGCTAATTTTCAAATTTGCATTACAGTTAATATATAAGCCGATTTATCAAGGATGAATAATGCAACTAACCTCACTTCCTAATTCGCAGCGTCCCCGCGAAAAGCTAATCGAAAAAGGCGCAAAAGCGCTCAGTGATGCTGAATTGCTTGCCATATTTTTACGCACCGGTTTGCCGGGTATGAATGTGATTGAGCTTGCCCAACATTTACTTAATGAAAACAAAACGCTACACAATTTATTTAATGCCAGTATGGAAGAGTTTTGTGCGCAAAAAGGGTTAGGTACAGCTAAGTATGTGCAGTTGCAAGCGGTGCTTGAGCTCAGCCAGCGTTATATGCAGGAGCGTTGCCAGCGCGATGCTATATTTAACTCGCCAAACGCTGTATATGATTATTTAACCTTGCAAATGCGAGGTTTGCAGCAGGAGGTATTTATGGTGCTGTATCTTGATAGTCAAAATCGCTTAATTAAAGATGAAATACTTTTTTATGGCACCATTAATTCTGCCAGTGTATATCCACGAGAAGTGGTAAAAGCGGCACTTAAAAATAATGCAGCAGCGGTTATTTTTGCGCATAATCACCCAAGCGGGATTGCCGAACCGAGTCAGGCCGACAAACTTATTACTAATAAATTGCAACAAGCACTGCAATTGGTAGATATAAATGTGCTGGATCATATTATTGTTGGAGGAGAAACCTGTGTTTCTTTTGCTGAACGAGGTCTTATTTAGCTTTACTTTTACAGAAGAGTACTAAAAACGAGCAGTTTAGTGTGTTTTGGCAAATTAGTTTAATTTAAATGCAGTTTTTACTTTCCCTATGGGCTTTCGATCTTTATAATTAGCCGCTATCAAATTTGCACATGAGCTGATTGGATGAGATCAGTTATTTGATCTTCGCCTGTAAAAGCTGTATAAAGAGCGCCCTTCGATTTATCTCTAGGGCACAACTACATGGCCTTAGGGAAAATTAAGCTCGAGCTAAGTTATTGGAGATATATAGACATGGCTAAAGTATGTCAAGTTACAGGTAAGCGTCCTGCGGTTGGTAATCACCGTTCACACGCGAGAAACGCGACTAAACGTCGTTTCCTACCTAACCTACAAACACACCGTTTTTGGGTTGAAAGTGAAAAACGTTTTGTAACATTACGCACTACTACTAAAGGTATGCGTATTATCGATAAAAAAGGCATCGACACGGTTCTTACAGAAATCCGTGCTCGCGGCGTAAAAGTTTAAGGATCTGAATCATGCGCGATAAAATCCGTTTAGTTTCAACTGCCGGTACTGGTTTTTTCTACACTACCGACAAGAACAAACGTAACATGCCTGAGAAGATGGAAATCAAAAAGTTTGATCCAAAGATTCGTAAACATGTTCTTTTTAAAGAAGCTAAAATTAAGTAATTTTAGTTTTCTATTAGAATGTAAAAACCCAGCTTATGCTGGGTTTTTTGTTTTTGATTTACGTTAAATAATAGCTTAATTGTTTAATATTGCCCTTGGCTTTCGCTTAGAGCTTGCTTCTAATAGCTGTAATATATCAGCGCTTACCCCTCAATTAAAACCTTCTCGTTTGATTATCAGCGTATTAAATCACTTTTTCTAAGTGAGTACTTATTTACTGTGGGGCTATTTTACATAAAGGTTTGCATAGGAGTATAATGCTGCGCTCATTTAGTTTATGGTTGTCTTATCTTCAACTCAGGCTGTAGGAATTGCCATGGAAAGTTGGTATTTAGTTGTATGTAAACCTCGCCAAGAAGAGCGTGCGCAGGTTAATTTAAAAAACCAAGGAATAGCGTCATTTTTTCCAAAGTTAACTACTGAAAAGTTAGTTAAAGGACGCCGCACTGTTAAGCAGTCTGCTTTATTTCCTGGTTATGTATTTGTGTGTTTAGAAGCTGAGAATGGTAACTTTTTTGCGGTAAAAAATACCCGCGGAGTAAGTGGCTTTGTAACTTATGGTGCTGCATATCAGCGTGTGCCCGTTGAGTTAATTAATCAGCTTAAAGCAGAGCGTTCGCACTCACATGAATCGCAAGTTCCTAAAAGCGGTGACTTGGTGAGTGTAAACAATGAGTCATTTAAAAATATTGACGCTATTTATAAAGAGCCTGATGGCGATATGCGCAGTATTTTGTTCATTAATTTGCTTAACAAACAAATAGAAATTAGCGTGAGTAATCAAGCAATAAGCAAAATTTAATAAAAAAGGGGAAGTAATAAATTACTTCCCCTTTTTATAAATGTTTATAGCAGTAATTAAACCTTAAAGTTCTCTACTGATAACCTAAGTTCTTCTGCTAGTTTTGCTACTTCTGAACTTGATATGGTCGTTTGTATTGCGCCCTCAGCGGTTTGCTCGGCTATAGCAACAATGGACTCTAAGCGCTCACTTATTTCTTGTGATACTTGTTGTTGCTCTTGCGCTGCCGTTGATATTTCTTCACTCACGTTATGCGCTTGCGATATACGGCTAAAGTAATCGAGTCGAGAGCGCTGCTTGCTAAATCGCTTTGCTTAACACACGACACGGCTTGTTGTTTACCTTTTTCCATAGCCGATACAGCGGCTTCTGCACCGCTTTGTAGTGACTCAATCATAGATTGAATCTCTTGGGTTGATTCTTGTGTTTTACTTGCCAGAGAGCGTACTTCATCTGCTACTACAGCAAAGCCTCGCCCATACTCACCTGCACGCGCTGCTTCAATCGCGGCATTTAATGCCAATAAGTTTGTTTGATCAGCAATACCGCGAATCACATCTAATATACTGCCAATCGATGCGCTGTCTTTGTGGAGCTTATTAATAACATTCGACGCTTCATCAACTTCGTAAGCTAGTTGCTCGATAGTGGCTTTATTTTGATTTGAAATGTCTTTAACGCGCTCGGCTTCTTTATCGGCATTTTTAATCTCATGTAACGCCTGTTGAGCGCTATTACTTACCGTTTGTGATGTACTACTCATTTCTGTTGTTGCTGTAGCTGCCTGTTCAACTTGTGCTTGCTGATTACGAATTGCTTTACTTGATTCGCCAGTAATTGTTGAGGTTTGCTCTGATGCAGCTGCAAGCTGAGTTGAGCGTGAAATAATGCCTTTAATTAAACTGCGAAGGCTATCAATTAAGGTGTTACAGCTTTTAGATAGCTCACCAAACTCATCTTTGGCACTGTCATCTAAGCGCTGTGTCATATCGCCACTTGCTACAATATCTAAAATGCGGTTAACTTCAGCCAGTGGTTTAGTAATACGATTAACTGTAACGACTGCCACGATAATTGCAATTATGGTGGCTATTATCATGCCTATCCAAGTCCACAAGTTTGCAGAATCTACGTCGCTGCGCACCCCTTTTTGCAATGAAAAAGCAACATCGCTGGCTTGTTTTACAAGTACGTCAATTTGATTTAGCGCTGTTTTAGTTGCTTGCTCAGACTCTGCAAGTTCACGTTCAGTAAGGCTAATTGCATCGATTAAGCGTTTTTTATTCGCAGCAAGGCTATTGTTACCTACAATGTTGCTCTCTAGCGTGTCTACGTATTCTTTTAGACTATTGTATAAACCACTATGGCTTTGCTCTATGGCTGGTTTAATTAGCGCTATGGTGCGGGTCACTTCTTCGAAGTAGTATACTTGTTCATTTTTTACAATATCTAAGGTATTAAGCGTTTTAACCGTTAGCATGTCGGTACTGTTGCTTACTACAGACATAAAATTGTTTTCAAGATTATTAGCAGCCTGGTAAGCGCGTGGGTTACTTTGCTCTAAGCCGTTTATATCAATAATATCGAGTACAATTGAGTTTGCATCTTCGGCGGCAAGCTCTATGCTTTCTAGTTGCGCTTTTAACATTTTATTCAGTGCTAGCTGTTTAGCTTTGTCGGCAAGTAAGCCCTCTACCGTGCTTAAAAAACTTAAATAGGTTGTTTCAACTTGTTGGCTACTTTTACTCAATAGTGGATCGTTTTTAACCACTTCTTGTAATTCACTATGCAGCGTATTGAATAACTGCTTTTGTTCGAGCACTTGGTTTTTTATTGGTTCTAGTTGCTCTGCAGAAGAGGTATAAAAACTAGCTTGAGCAGCTTTGCTCATTAAAATAAACTCGGCTTGTAATTCAGCGCTTTTATTTAAAGCGGGCAGCGACAACTGATTTACTTTTTGGGTGGAGCGATCAATATTTGCTATTTTTATTAAAGAGTTACCGCCAATTATTAAAAGCAGTAGAGTGATGAAAATAAATCCACCCCAAATACGCTGGCTCACTGTTAAATTCATACGGATTTCCATTCTAAAGTATATCAGTTAAAACTTATCGGCTTGTATTGCAATAAGTTAAGTAATTAAAGTTAATTTTAATTGTTTAATCTGTGTTGATTATTTTTAATTAAGCAATGGCCATGCGTAGCTCTAATTATAGGAGTGCTATTTTTGCTACTAAATATAATGCCAACTTAATGTGAACAGGTTGTAGTTACAAAGTTTCAACATGCGACATTAAACTTAACAGATGTATTACTTTATTTCAGTTTATTTAGACGAAAGTTGTGATTTTTCTACAGTTTTTTGTTTGCTTTTTAATTCTATTAAGGTCATGGCGCCTCCCCAAACACATCCGGTGTCTAAGGCTAATAAATGATTATGAGGTGTTTTACCATTTAATGCTGCCCAGTGGCCAAAAATAAGCGTTTGTTTAGCCGTTGTTATTGCTGGATGCATAAACCAAGGGGTTAAGTTATTGCCACTTGTTACTTCTCCTTTTGCACTTAAGTCGAGTTGGTTATCGGCAGTTAAAAATCGCATACGGGTAAAGTAGTTAACTATGTATCTAAACTTTTCATAGTTATTAAGTTCATTAGGGTTATTAATGGGGTGAGGTTGGTACATGTTTGCAAAAAAGTCATGCGCTTTAGGCGAGCTGTAACAATGCTGAGCAAACTGAGCATGTTGTAAGGCTTGTGCTATCGACCAGTCAGGGTTGAGCCCAGCATGGGATATAAAGCTATTGTACTGCTTAAGGTAAAGTGCCAAAGGCTGAGTTTGTAAAAATGCAATATAGTGGGGGAGTTTAGTGCTATTGAATACAGCTGCTAATTTATCATTAGGGTTGGGTGGTTTATTAAGTAGATAGCAGGCAATCAGGTGTAAGTCATGATTGCCTAGCGTAACTGTAATGCTATTTTGGTGTTTGTATAAGTACTCTAAACAGGCTAGTGAGTCAGCGCCTCGAGCGACTATATCGCCCACCAAGTAGAGATGATCTTTACTTGGATTAAAGTTAACGCGTTGGAGTAACGCGTTAAACTCGTTAAAGCAGCCTTGCAAATCACCTATTGCGTAGTCAGCCATGTGTATAGTGTACTAGTGCAGTATGTTAGGGCAGGCTAAACGAAACACGTTAATAGGCGCTTTAAACTCAGTGCCAAACTCGTTACGTAACGTATAGTGCCCTTGCATAGTACCTACCGGGGTATCTAGTATTGCCCCACTGGTATATTTATAACTTTCGCCGGGTGCTATAACTGGGTTTTCGCCGACCACACCTTCGCCTTGCACTTCAATTTCTTTGCCATTTGCATCGGTAATTAACCAATAACGGCTCAGTAATTTAGCGCTACACAAACTGTGGTTTTTAATGGTTACAGAATAAGCAAATACAAACTTTTCGAGTTCAGGTTGCGACTGCTCTTCTACATAAAATGTTTCAACAGATACCTTTACAGGCGATCCAATATTACTGCTTGTTGTCATAAATCCAATTTGCTATGTCAATAAATTGTTGTAACGATAAGCGCTCAGCACGCAAAGTAACATCTATGCCAATGCTGGTTAGCTCATCCGCAGTTAGTAAGTTGCTTAAACTATTGCGTAGTGTTTTACGACGCTGGTTAAAAGCTTCTAGGCAAACGTTATTTAAAATTTTCACGCTTTTTGCAGTGCGTTGTTCAGGCTTTTTAGGGATTAAGCGAATAACCGCCGAATCTACTTTAGGCGCAGGTTTAAAGCACTCAGGCGGTACTTCTATAACCGGCATTGCATTACAGTAGTACTGAGTCATTACGCTTAAACGACCAAAGGTTTTGCTCCCCGGGCCTGCAACCATGCGTTTTACTACTTCTTTTTGCAGCATAAAGTGCATGTGCTCAATATTGTCTGCAAATTCAAAAAGATGAAATAATAACGGAGTCGAAATGTTATACGGTAAGTTACCAAACACTTTTAGTTTTTTGTCATCTCTCACCAAGCTTGCAAAATCAAAGGTCATTGCATCGCCTTGGTTTACGGTTAATTTAGGTCCCAAAAATGGGTGTTCAATTAAACGCTGTGCCAAATCTTTATCTAATTCTACAACCGTTAAATGGCCGCTTAATTCGGCTACCGGTTCAGTAATTGCGCCAAGGCCTGGACCAATCTCTACTAGGTTATCTTCTGGTTTAGGATCGATTGCGCTCACTATTTTACCGATGATCATGTCATCAAATAAAAAGTTTTGTCCAAAACGTTTACGGGCGCGGTGTCCTAAATGTACTTTATCGGTCATTGATTTTGTGCTTTTTCTTGGGCGAGCTTAATTGCTTCGCGGATCGCTAATTCAAAACTGCCAACATCAGCAGTACCTTTGCCTGCCAAATCCAGAGCAGTACCATGATCTACTGAGGTGCGAATAAATGGTAAACCTAAGGTAATATTTACCGAGTTACCAAATCCCTTGTATTTTAGCACAGGTAGCCCCTGATCGTGATACATAGCTAATACGGCATCGGCTTCATTTAGGTATTTATCTTGAAATAAAGTGTCGGCAGGGAGTGGACCAATCAGGTTCATACCTTGGTTGTTAAGTATTTCAAGTGTTGGAATAATGGTATCTATTTCTTCACGGCCTAAATGGCCATCTTCACCAGCATGAGGATTTAAACCACAGACTAAAATACGCGGCTTTTCTATACCAAACTTAGTTTGTAAGTCGTGGTTTAAAATACTCGCTACTTTGATTAGCCGATCCTCTGTAATAGCACGCGATACATAGGCAAGTGGAATATGCGTCGTTACCAGCGCTACTCTTAGGCCTTGCGTAGCAAGCATCATTACTACATCTGCGGTATTCGACTGTTGTGCAAAATACTCGGTGTGGCCACTAAACGAAATACCGGCTTTATTAATAATACCTTTATGTACAGGGCCGGTAACAACTGCTGCAAAAGTGCCATCCATGTTTTTTTCACTGGCAATACGCAAAGTGTCTAATACGTATTGGCCATTAGCATCGTTAAGCACACCTAGCTCTACAGGCTCAGCTACATCTACTTGATGTAGGTAAAGGCTTCCTGCTGGTGCAGGCGTTGCTGCAGCGTGCTGATCAAACTCTATTAGCTTTATACTTAAGCCTAAATGTTTAGCACGTTGCTTAAGCATATTCGCGTCGGCAATGGCAACAAGCTGTGCGTCCCAAGTTTGTTGGGCAAGTTTTAACAGTAAATCTGGACCAATGCCCGCAGGCTCACCAGGGGTAATTGCGATACGTAATGTCATAGTTATTCGTCTATTGGGAAAATTTCAACATGGGCTTGTTCGCGCATTTCTTGCTGCCAGTTAAAGCTTTCTTCTTTAAATTTACGATTAAATAGCATGCCATGGGCGCGGTTGCGTTTAGCTTGCTCGGTTTTATCAGCTACACGGGTATCGAGTAACTGCACAATATGCCAACCGAATTGGCTTCTAAATGGTTCGCTAATTTCATTTTGCTTAAGTGATAATAAAGTATCTCTAAAGGCAGGAACATAGCTAGTTGGATCAGCCCAATCGTACTCACCACCTTTAAGGGCTGAGCCTGGATCTTCTGAGTATTCTTTAGCAAGTTTTGCAAAGTCGGCTTTATCAGCGCGTAAGTCTTTTACAAAACCGGCAAGCATACTACGTGCTTTTTCTTCACTTAAAATAATAGATGGTTTTATTAAAATATGACGTGAGCGAGTTTCAGTTGTTTCTACAACTTGACGACCACGAACATCTTGGACTTTTATAATATGAAAACCAGCACCAGAGCGCAGCGGACCAATAATAGCGCCTTGCTTTTTACCTTTTACGGCTTCAGCAAATAACGACGGCATTTCGTTAATGCCCATCCAACCTAGTTGTCCACCTTCAAGTGCTTGAGAGCCGCTTGATGATGAAATAGCAATGCGTTTAAATTCTTGCTCGTCATTAAGTAATTCAATTACTTTGTCTGCGCGCGTTTTAGCTGACGCAATTTCATCGGCGCTAGCATCACTAGGAATATCAATTAAAATATGGCCAATGTCATACTCTTCTGCGTTTTGACCTTGGCTTTCCATAATTTTTAGTAAGTTATCTACTTCTTGCTCGCTTACATAAACACGGCGATCAACATTGGCGCGCATAACTTGTTGCGTAGTGATCTCTTTACGAATTTCTTCACGGTATGCTTGAAAGCTTTCTCCCGAGCCCTCAATAGTACGACGTAAATCTGCAATGCTACCGCCTTGCTCTTTAGCCATACTTGCAAGTGTTTGATCTAGTTGGCTGTCTGAAATCTCTAACCCCATACGCTCAGCCATTTGCATCATGAGTGTTTGGTTAACTAATCGCTCTACGGCCTGGACACGTAATGTTTCGTCTTTAGGAAGCTCCTGACTCTGTTCTTCAGCTTGCTTTTTAACACGGTTAACTATGGTGTCCACTTCACTTTTTAAAATAACTCCTTGGTTGACTATGCCAATAACTTTGTCGATTTCAACCGGAGCTGCAAATGCGCTTTGGCATAAGCTAATACTTAAAACTGCTGATGTTAATAATTTTTTTAAATTCATATTCTTTTTACTACTCTTGCTAATAGTACTGTTGTGATCCTAGGGAATACTCAATTTTTAGCGTTAATTAATACTACTTTAACTTTAAAAATAGTGTCCTAGTCATTAAGAAAATACGGTCTACGATAACCAAAAATACCTTGTTGTAATAATTTTTTAGCATCATAACGGCTTTTACTACCTAACCCTTTTAAAACAAAATTCAAACGAATGCTTGAATCAAAAGTCGCCTGTTGTTGCCCTATAGACTGATTTAAGTCGGTAACAATTTGGCGATGGCCAGTAATTTGAAATGCCCAACAGCACGATTCATACTGTAGTCCGCTTAACACTTCGATACTGCGGTTATTTTCAAGGTCGCGGTGATAGCTTGCAATAAACTGCCATTCGTCGCTCACTGGAATGCTTGTAAATAAGCCTGTTTGTTCAATTGCATTACCTGAGACATCATCTGAATACCGATGGTTCAATTGAACTAGCTCATTATCGTCGCCTTTATAGTCGAGCGTTACGTTAGACTGAATAATTTGTTTACCGTCAGTATCATACTGAATACCCGCAGATAAATACCAGCGACGATGCCAATGTACCATGGTTTGTGCTGCAAACAAGGCATTGTAGTTGGTGTCTGAGTTTAATCCTTGCTCTGTAGGTTTGGCTGAATCGCTTAAATAAAATATTTGTCCGGCGCTAAAATTAAATACTTCTTGGTGTTTTTTGTCAAATAACCGAGTCGTTGCACCTAAGGTAAATTGGTTAGCAGCAGCTATTCTATCAACACCTGAAAAGCGTGTGTCTCTAAATAAACCAAAAAAATCATCTTGTAGTTTGGCAGTATCAAATAAGCCAATATCAGATTGATCTTCATTAGGGGTATATAAATATTGTAGCTGTGGCTCTAAAGTTTGAATACCGTCATCAATAAAGTAGGAGGTTTCGCGCTCAAAATTAAGTTGTGTATACAAACGTACTTTTGGCAGTGTACGCGATACGCTTTCGCTGTATTGAGTACCTTCTAAATCACCATGCTGTTTGTAGTTTGTTTGTAATATGCTTACTTCTGATAAAAACGACCATGCATGTTCTTTATAATCAAAGCGAGCTTTTGGCTCAATATGTATTCGAGTAGCTTGATCAATAATAGCTGAGCTATTAGTAAAGTGGCTCACTTCTCCCGATACACTAAAATCAAAGTTGTCGTATTGCCAAGGTGCGGTTTGGGTAAAACTAATTTGTGGCAAAGCGGTATAAGACTCTAAGTGATCTCCCAGTACTTCAAAGTTTTGTACTGTAATATCGGTACGCCAAGTGTCGCCCATATGAGTAAGCGAGCCTGTTCTGTACAATTGAGTATCGGTTTTACTGGCATAATTAGAGTCTAAATCAGTTAAGTAGTTGTCGTCACTCACGTTTGTTATATCAACATTAGCGCGCCAGTTTTCACCTAAATAGCTTTTTTGTTGCCAATGAAACATATAACGATCGCCAAGATCGGGGTCTGAATCATCTTTATTTAAATATTCAATACCCACTAAGCCTTCATGCTCTTGGGTTAAATATCTAAATTCAGTTTGCAGTTGTAAACCTTTACGCGACATATAACGCGGGGTAATGGTGGCATCTAAATTGGGAGCGATATTCCAGTAGTAAGGCGTAATAGTTTCTAAACCATAGCGATCTGAGCTTGAAAAACTAGGCGTAAGTAACCCAGATTTACGGCGCTCATCAAGCGGAAAGGTAAAATAAGGTAAATATAAAACCGGCGTATCTAGGATGCGTAAAACCGCATTATAGGTTTCGCCCCAGCCTTCTTCGCGAGAAAGGTTAATTTCGTCGGCTTCAATGGCCCACACAGGTACTTCGCCAGGGCAAGCAGTAAAGCTTGCATTCATTAGCATTAAGCCAGACTCATCAACGGTGAGTTTTTCAGCGCCACCTTTGCCTAGCTGTTGTGTTAGGCTATATTGTGCACCAAGTAAGCTGATTGCTGAATTATTTAAATCGGCGTTGAGGCCAGTGCTGTTAACTTCGCTTATTTTGTCGCGATAAGTAATTGGCCCAGTAGCATTGAGTAAACCGCGTTGTTTATCGATTAGTGCAGTTTGTGCGGACAAACTCATATTAACGGTGTTAATATCAACATTACCAGTAAATTCAGCGCTTTGTGTGCCTAAAAGCTCTACGTCGTTAGCGCGAATATCAACCATACCTAGCTTTAAGCCAGGAAGCGGTTGCCAAGCTCTGGTTTGCATTGAAGTGCCACAAAACTTGTGTGTCAGTTCAGTTTCGGCAAGCGATGGTGCGCTCAGTACGCTTAGCATCAATATGCCCCAGGTTTTGCTCATTTATCGACCTTTATACGCTGTGATTAATTTCAAGTAGACATAATAAAGGAAAACAATGGCAAAGTAATTAGTGAAAAATAGATAGCTTATAAAATGACACGTTTTGAACGCTTACAACTCTTTATAAATACTCACTTTAGTGAGCAACAATGCACGTTAGCGGCAATTACTGCCGATGCGAGTTTTCGTCGTTATTATCGCTTAAATTGTGCTAATAACAGCTTTATAGTGATGGATTCCGATCCGCTTAAAGTAAATAATGCGCCGTATATCTCGCTTAATAGCGTATTTACGCAGCAAGGATTTTTATTGCCCGCTATTATTGCCAGTGACGAGCAGCAAGGTTTTTTTATTTTAAGTGACTTAGGCAGCACGCACCTAGCAGACATGCTTGATGATGAGCACCGCACCGAGTATTACCAGCAATTAATTAAGCTGAGCGTACAGTGGGCAAAAACACCTGCAGCCGCTGCTATGCAAGCTTATGATAAAAAGTTTATAGCTGTTGAGCTTGGCATATTCAGCCAGTGGTTAATGCATGACTTCATTGATTGTGAACTAACAGCAGAGCAACAAATGCTGTGGCAAACAAGCTGTGATCTGCTTAGTAATACCATGCTTGCTCAGCCTAGCGTTACCATGCACCGCGATTACCATAGTCGTAATATTATGCGCTGCAACCAGCAATGGGCGATCATAGATTATCAAGATGCTGTACGCGGGCCGTTGTGTTACGACTTGGTATCTTTGTTACGCGATTGCTATTTTAAACTGCCAGAGAGCGAATTAACTCATTTAGTTAAATACGGATACGATGAATTTAATCGCCAAGGTTTAATTGCTAATGTTACCTTTAATGAATTTAAATATTGGTTTGATTTAACCGGTTTACAGCGCCATTTAAAAGCGGCAGGTATTTTTTGTCGTTTGTATTTACGTGATGGTAAAAAAGGTTATTTGGCTAATATACTTCCTACACTTGCATACATTGTAGAGGTAGCTGCTAATTATTCAGAGCTACAGGCCCTTGGCTTATTTATACAAAATACCATTGCTCCTAAAGTGGTTGAGCGCTTGGCTAAGGAGCGCACATGAAGGCGATGATTTTAGCGGCCGGGCGCGGACAACGTATGATGCCACTAACGCAAAATATGCCTAAACCTATGTTGGCAGTAGCGGGTAAGCCATTAATTGAGCATCATATTGTTAATCTTAAAGCGGCGGGTATTACCGAAATAGTAATAAACCTTGCGTGGCAAGGTGATAAAATTAAAGATTATTTTGCCAATGGCAGCAAGTGGGGCGTAAATATACGTTATAGCCAAGAAGTGGCAGGTGGCCTTGAAACGGCCGGTGGCATTATTGCTGCGCTGCCCCTATTAGGCGATACCTTTATTGTTATAAATGGCGACATATATACCGATTACGATGTAAGCGCGTTAACTCAACTGCATTTACAAGCGGGTGAGGCGCACATAGTGCTGATAGAAAACCCACCGCATAATCCTAACGGTGATTTTGCACTCAGTCATTTGTCGAGTGATAGTCAAAAATATACATTTTCTGGAATTGGCCGATATCAAGCCGATTTTTTTAACGATTTTGAGCAAGGTGTTCGTCCGCTTGGGCCTATTTTAGCTAAAAAATTAACTGAACATTTAGTCTCTACCGAACTCTACATAGGCCAATGGGATGATGTAGGTACTCCTGAGCGATTATCAGCACTTAATCAACGACAAATTTAATAGAGGTAATAATTTAGATGTGGGGAAAAATACTCGGGTTTATTTTCGGTTTTATGTTTGGCAAAATATTTGGTGCTATTTTTGGCCTATATCTTGGCCATATGTTTGATAAAAGCTTAAAAAAAGATTTTGATAAAGCCGGTGGCTTTTCAAACTTATTTAAAGGTGACGACGTCAACGAGCGTCAAGCGCTGTTTTTTTCTAGCTGTTTTGCAGTTATGGGGCATATTGCTAAATCAAATGGGCGCATTAGCGAAGTACATATTAAAGCTGCAACGTTATTTATGGACGAAATGGGCCTACAAGGCGAAGAGCGCCGCGAAGCACAACATGCATTTCAGTCGGGTAAAGAAAATGATTTTTCATTAAAAGAAACAGTACAAGACTTTAAAGAACGTTTTGCTAAGCGTTATGATTTATTACAGCTATTTTTAGAAATTCAAATTCAAATGGCATTTTCAGATGGTGTACTCGCTGAGCAAGAAAAACTACTTTTACAAGAAGTGAGTAAACAGTTAGGCGTATCTAGAGCGCACTTTGCTTTTGTATTAAAGCGTTACCAAGCAGAGTTTAGCTTTAGGCAGCAGCAACAGCGTTATAAACAACAACAAGGGCAAAGTAGCAGTTACCGTGAAGGTTCAGGCCATCATGTACCACCTAATAATAATATAAACCGCGCACAAGCGTTGGCATTATTAGGGCTTAATGACTCGGCAACAGCGCGAGAAATAAAGCTCGCGTATCGAAAACTGATGGCGCAGCATCACCCTGATAAATTGGTATCGCAAGGTTTACCAAAACATATGATGGAATTAGCGGTCAAAAAAAGCCAAGATATTCAAGCTGCTTACGAGTATTTAAAAAAGTCGGCGTAAAAAGCCGTCTATTTCTTTACTTAGGCGTGCATGTTGATCGGGCTGATTGCGCAAACCAAATAACTGGCGTTGGCGATAATCAAATTTTGCGTTGCGGTTAACCCAGCGCTGACGATTTTTAAGGTTCATTAAAATCTCGTTGTTATCGTTAGCGTAGTAAATATCCAGTAATGGTGGGGCAATTAAAGACGAAGTTTGGCTTAAGTCTTGATTACGCTTACTGTTAGGTAAATAACTGCTTAAACTTATAAATGCATTAAGTCTTGAGTCGGGAAATTGCGCATAATGTTCAAGTAGCACGCCAGCACTGATCCCCTGGGCAATTACTACAATATTATTCGGCTCTGCCATTGCTGTATTATACAGTGCTTCATAGCGGGCGATTAAATTTACTTTATAGTTATCGAGTACCGCGTCACTCACTTTTTCAATGGCATTAACATGGTGTGGCTCAGCACTTTTGTTTACACCAGTATCCTCAATAGTAGCACTTTCAACTGCAGCACTTTCAACAGCAGCACTTTCATTATCAGTGCTTTGATTAGCTGTATTTACATTGTCAGAGCTTTGGGCAAGAATATTTTCAGCTGAGGTGCTTTCAGTTGCAGTGTTTTCGTTAGTTGCAGCAGTGGCTACTTCACTCGCCTGCCAGTTAATATCAGGTACTGTCATTGCGTAGGTAGTGTAGCCTAAATTATTTAGTTCTTTGCGTAAAAAGCTCATTCCGGCATTATTGGTCGCGCTTGATTGCCAATCAGGTATAAGCAGTACAGTGCCTCTAAAATCAGCACTCATATACTCGCTGTACAAGGTTAAAAATTCAGTATCGCCAGCTAATATAGGCTTTATTTCATCATTGGGAAGTAAGTGTTGAATATCATTATTTTCAATACTTGCATATGAGGGTGGGGCAATATGCTCTGCTGCAGTTACTTGCACAGTTAAAAGTAGCGCACAGCTTAGCAGTACGTTTAGTTTAATTACCTTTAAATACTGCGCCAATAGCATAACCAACTCAAATAAAAAATATTACTTAGATATCGGCGCAGCAGCAAAAAAGTTTAGCGTAACAGGCTAAACTTTAATATTAATTGTTAGCGCTAAAAATCAGGGTCAGCTTCAAATGTAAGTATTTGCTCAGTAGTTGGATGTTTTAAGCTGAGCATTTGTGCGTGTAATTGCAAGCGCGGCGCCGCAGCGAGTGCCTCTTTGTGCGCGTAAAGCCTATCACCTAAAATAGGATGGCCTAGGCTTAGCATATGTACACGCAACTGGTGCGAGCGCCCTGTAATAGGGGTTAGTTCTACACGGGTTGCATGTGGTTCACGTTCAAGTATTTTAAAGTGCGTAAGCGACGGCTTACCGTTTTCGTGATCAACCATTTGCTTGGGGCGATTAGGCCAATCGCAAATAAGCGGTAAATCAACCGAGCCGGTTTGCGCCTCAAGTTGCCCATATATCCGGGCAATATAGCGCTTGGCGGTTTCGCGCTCCTGAAACTGCATACTTACATGGCGGTGTGCGGCTTTATTCATTGCCAAGCAAAGTATGCCCGACGTTGCCATATCTAAACGGTGCACTATTTTAGCAGTAGGAAAAACTCGGATAACACGGCTTATTAAGCAATCGGCATGTTTAGGGTCTTTACCTGGCACGGTTAACAACTCGCTAGGCTTATTAACGATGAGTAAGTCCTCATCCTGATACAGAATAGTTAAATACGGATCTGTTGGGGGATTGTAGTTAATTAACACGGCCGACCTCAGTGATTTACAAGGGCGCCATTTTAGTGAAGTAATAAGGAATACTCAATGCGTAATATTATTACAATTATTAAAAATAATTTCGAAAGTTTAATAATAACTAAAAAAATAGCTCTATATAAGTTATTGTAAATTAGAAGCCTACACATAATTAAAGTAAAGATAAAAATGGATATTAAAGAAACACAACTAGGGAGTTTGAGGACTTTACTCGGTATTACACCTGAGTTGGAAGAGGAAGGGTTTTCGTTTTTTTTCAGAGGACACGCTAATAAGACGTTTTTTTCTCTACCATCTATTTATAGAAAAAAGCTGTGGTATTCAAATGAGCATAAAATGATCCAAGAAATCATTATGAGGTGCCCAAATGAGTTTAGTTCGATGAATAGTAGCTTTGAAAAACTGGTGAAAATGCAACACTATGACTTACCTACTCGGTTACTTGACCTTTCGGAGAATCCTTTAGTAGCTTTATATTTTGCGTGTATTGGACAAGACGATGAAGATAAAGATGGAGAAATAATATTTTTTAAAATTCCTGATCAGAAAGTTAAGTATTTTGATAGCGATACAGTAAGCGTTATATCGAATCTTGCTTGGTCTCCATCTGATTTTGAAATTACCCCCCAATTTAGAGGGAGTGATAAAAACTTTCACAACCCAAAAAATCATCATGCCTTAAAGCTAATGCATGATATAAAAAAAGAGAAGCCCCATTTTTTGGAAAGAATTAATCCAGAGCATCTTCAAAGTGTTGTTTGTGTTAAACCAAAAATGGATAACCCTAGGTTAGCCAGTCAAGATGGAGCTTTTTTATTATTTGGTATTGGTAAGAACAAGTACACTCCGGCTGAAATTCCTCAGGAATGGATATTTAGACCGAAATCTAAAAGGTATATTATTAAAGCTTCTGATAAGTTAAGTATTTTGAAACAATTGGCAGGAGTAGGGATTTCGAAAGCAAAACTCTTTCCCGAGATAGATATGGTTTCTCAATTTATTAAAAATGATTATGCTTTAAGAAATCAAGAGTTTACTTCTAGTATGGAAAAATACTCCCCAGTTAAAATTAGGTTTGTGAGGTAATTTATACAGGAAAAAAGCGCGGTACAATTTAAATACCGCGCTTTCTTCATTCGCACATTAGCAATTTTTTACTAACGGCTGTCAGCTTATCGCCAAAGCGTTAGTGCGAAACCACAATTAAACGAATCGCATCGAGTTTTAACTGGGTTTTTTCAATGTAGGTAGTTAAATCTGTGCGTTGCTTATCGTAGAAGGTAATTTCTTCTTGGCGAATATTAGGGTTAATTTGCTTAAGGGCGACTAATCGCTGCTGCTCTTCACTTAGTGATGTTTGCATTTTAGCCAGTGACGCAGCACGAATAACTTCAAGTTTTTCTTGTGCCATGTCTTTTGCGGTGCTGATCATTGGGTGAATAGCACTTTGCAATGCGCCGGCTAGTTTACTGGCTGTTTGGCGACCAACGGCAGAAAGCTGCTGATTAAAGCCGTCAAACGCCACGTTTTCACCTAAGTTATTACCTGCTTTATCGAGTAAAATACGAATTGGCGTAGGTGGTAAAAAGCGACCAACCTGCAATACTTTTGGCGCCATTGCTTCGGCTACAAAAATAAGCTCAACAAAAAAGGTGCCTGGTGGTAGTTTTTTGTTTTTAAGCAAAGCAACCGATGCGCTACCAAAATCGTCGTCACAAATCATATCTAGGGTGCCTTGCACCATAGGATGATCCCAACTAATAAAGTGCACGTCTTCTTGCGAAAGCGCGGTATCGCGGTCAAATGTAACTGTCATGCCATCTTCTCTTAATGCCGGAAACGAGGCGTTTAACATATGCTCGGTTGGCTTTAAGATAATGGTATTTTCGCCTTTATCTTCTTGGCTTACGCCAAAGGTGTCAAATACGTTAATCATGTAACTAGGCAGTTCAAACTGATTGTCTAGTTTTTCAATATCAGCTACCAAAGAGTCGGCTGCGCCTTGGCCCGATGAATGCAGCTCAAGTAAACGGTCGCGTCCGCTTTCCATTTGTTTGCGCAGTACCGCATTTTTTTGTGCTACTTGCTCAAGTAATGGATCTAACTCGTCTTCGTCGCAGTTATGCGCTGCAATGTAATCAAGTAGGTCATCACGGAATTCTTTATACAACATTTGTCCCGTTGACGAGGTAGATTCGAATGCGTCTAGGCCTTCGTTGTACCAACGTAGTAATACTTCTTGGGCGGTGTTTTCAAAATATGGCACGTGAATGTTCACATCTTGAGTTTGTCCAATGCGGTCTAGTCGGCCAATACGTTGCTCTAGTAAATCTGGGTTTAGTGGTAAATCAAATAACACTAAATGATGTGAAAACTGAAAGTTACGCCCTTCAGAGCCAATTTCAGAACACAGCAGTATTTGCGCGTTGTCGTACTCGTCTGCAAAAAATGCAGCGGCGCGGTCACGCTCAATAATCGACATACCTTCGTGAAACACTGAGGCTTTAATTGCTTCGCGTTCACGTAGTATTTGCTCAAGGCTGATAGCTGTTTCGGCTTTAGCACATATTAGCAGTACTTTTTCACGCTTAAGGGTTTTAAGAGTGTCGATTAGCCAATCTACGCGAGGATCAAATGCTCCCCAGCTGGCGCTTTCGCCTTCAAACTCTTGAAATATTTTTTCTGGGAATAGTGCGCGCTGTGCACTAAGTTCGGGATTTTGAATGCCGCTCATATTGCCCAGTACTGTCATTGCTGTTTTATATTGCTTTGGCAATGGCATAGGGTAAGCGTGTAATATACGGCTAGGGTAGCCGTCAATGCCGCTGCGGCTATTCCTAAATAAGATGCGGCCGGTGCCGTGGCGATCCAGTAACATGTTAAGTATTTCTTTACGCGCGGGTAAATCACCTTGCTGTGCTTTTGCCAGAATATCGGTAATGTCGGTTTCTTTTAATAGCTCAATTAAAGTCGCTTTAGCGCTCTCGTCTAGGCCTTGCTCTTGGAGTAATTGATTAGCAGCTTCGGCAACGTCTTTGTAATTTGCTTCCTCTTCTTTAAATACGTCGTAGTCGTAAAACCTGTCTGGATCGAGTAGCTGTAGGCGAGCAAAGTGGCTGCTATGACCAAGTTGATCTGGCGTGGCGGTAAGTAAAATAAGGCCCGGAATATCTTGGCTAAGCTCGGCCATACGTTGATACTCTGAGCTTGGCTTACCATTATTAATACTTAAATGATGCGCTTCATCTATTACTAGTAAATCCCAGTCAGCTAAAGTTGCTTGTTCGAACCAACGTTTTTTCTTGGTTAAAAACTCTAGGCTGGTAAGTACCAGTTGTTCGGTATCAAATACATTTGGCGAGTCGGCAAACGCTTCATCGCAACGATCTTCATCAAAAATAGAGAAACGTAAATTAAAGCGGCGCAGCATTTCTACTAACCATTGGTGCTGCAGATTTTCGGGTACTACAATAAGCACACGGCTGGCACGGCCACTAATAATTTGCTGATGTAAAATCATTCCCGCTTCAATTGTTTTACCAAGGCCTACTTCATCTGACAAAAGTACGCGTGGTGCAAAACGTTTACCTACTTCTTGGGCTATATAAAGCTGATGCGGAATAAGATTAGCACGCTGACCAATTAAGCCTTTTATAGGCGACTGTTCACGTTCAAATTTATGTAACCATGTTTGGTAGCGCAGCGTGTAACGATCAAAACGATCTACTTGGCCGGCAAATAAACGATCTTGAGGTTTGTTAAACTTAATAAAATGATCTAGAAAGGTTTCTTTTAGTTTGGCTGCTTCACCATTATCAACACGAGTACCGTGATAACAAAGTAGCTCGCCTTGCACTTCAATAGACTCAACTTCTAATTCCCACTCTTCAACGCTTTTGATCACATCGCCAGGATTAAATGACACACGGGTTACGGGTGCTTCTGCCCAAGAATAAACGCGGCTTTCGCCACTAGCAGGAAATAATATGCTGACCTGACGGCCCTCAATGGCAACAACTGTGCCTAATCCTAAATCTGACTCTGTATCACTGATCCAACGCTGACCTAAGGAAAAATTCATATATGTCTCGTCTATGAAGAAAAAGGCGGCTATGTTACCTGTTAGACAACACCACTGCAAGGCGCTATTAGCCTCACTTTTAATTAATTCGGTAAGTGTGAATTATTCCTAACAAAACGGCTAACATCTGGATCTTTTTTGGGTAAATAAGTACACAGTAAGATAATAAATAGCTCTGCAGCTATTACTTTGAGCGTTAGCAGCATTAAAAATATTTCCTTAGCAAAACCTACTTAATTAACTTTTAAAATGCACTATTTTAGTCAGTCAATTACTTTAGTTTTAAGGTTTAATTAAAACAAAATCGAGTTTGTAATAAAACGGACTTTTATGACAAATAGACTAAACTAAAATTATACCTAAGTAACTAACGAGCCATCACTACTCAAAAGCACTTAGTTAGTTTGGTATAGCATACTCATCATAAAAAGTAAGGAAAGTGCTATGGAAAATGCTTCGAACCTTAAAAGTAAAATGTATGTGCTAGATACCAATGTATTGCTTCACGAACCCCTCGCGTATTTATCGTTTCAAGAGCACCATGTAGTTATTCCGATGACAGTGTTAGAGGAGCTTGATCATATAAAAGATAGAAAACACGATGTAAGCCGTGATGCTCGCGTGGCTATTCGTGGTTTAGATGAAATATTAAAAAATGCCACACCAGAGCAAATGCTCCAAGGCGTAGCCCTTCCTAGCAATAAAAAAGCGAAAACAGCATCAAACGGCACCTTAATTATTGTAAACGATCATTTATTTGCCGACTCTATTTCTGGCCTGCCAGGCAATGAAAACGATCATCGCATTATTAACTGTGCAGTGCATTTACAAAAGCAGCACACAAATAGCAAAGTAATATTAGTCACTAAAGATATAAATATGCGCTTAAAAGCCAAAGGTGCAGGGCTTAATTATGTTGAGGATTACCGCACCGATCAGCTTATAGACGACATTAGCTTACTAACCAGCGGCTACAAAAAAATAGCCGGAGACTTTTGGCAGCATGTTGGCCAATGTAATACTGAGCAATATGGCCGTGAGACCTTGCATCATTTGGCTAAAAACTTAATCCCTGATGTATTTTATAATGAGTATTTAATTGATGAGGGGGATCAGTTTGCAGCGCGAGTTAAATCGTACGATGAGGAGCATATAACCTTAAAAGATATAGGTTATGAGCGATTAATGAACCAAGGTGCATGGGGTATTAAACCAAAAAATATTTACCAAGGTATGGCACTCGATGCTTTATTAGATACCAGCATAGAACTGGTTATTTTAACCGGCCCTGCAGGGTGTGGTAAAACTTTATTGGCGCTTGCTAGTGCACTAGAAATGGTGATCGAAAAAGGCATTTACGACAAAGTAATAGTAACGCGTAATACGCCAGAAATAGCCGAGTCAATTGGCTTTTTACCCGGCACTGAGGAAGAAAAAATGGCGCCATGGCTAGCGGCCATTACCGACACCCTAGAGGTATTACATAAGGGCGACGAAAATCCAATTTCAAGCCGTAATTATATTATGGAAAAAGCCAATATTCAGTTTAAGTCGGTAAATTTTATGCGTGGTCGCAGTATTCAAAATGCAGTAGTTATTTTAGATGAAAGCCAAAACTTAACGGCGGCACAATTAAAAACCATTATTACCCGTTGCGGCGAAGGTACTAAGCTAATTTGTACCGGTAACTTGGCACAAATAGACAGTAACTACTTAACACCGGTTACTTCGGGCTTAACTTATATTGTGGAGCGCTTTAAAAACTTTGAAGGTAGCGCAACAATAAACCTCAATGGTGTGGTACGTAGTCGCCTAGCTTCATTCGCTGAAGAAAACTTATAACTTGCGCTTAACATTATGGCTCGCTAGTCTATTAGCTGATTATTGAGCCATAAAACAGGCAAACAGTTGAAGTTTTTACCCTTAAAAGATTATTACCGCTCTTTAGTTGTGGCTTTGGCCGTGCCTTTGTTTGTGGCTTTATTATTATGTTTGCACCTTTACAATATTAAGGTTGAACGTGCGATAGAAAAGCGCCATGGCGATTTTGCTAATGTATCGGCGCAAATTGAACATACTATGGCTGGGGTAAATAATTTATTTACCGCTATGTTTAATTTGTATCACCAACCTAAGCCGCATTTAGCAGATAGCACAATGCCATTGCACGTTAATCAGTATGATGACTATTACTATCGTTATTTAAGTAATTTAAATGGCGAAATAGTAGGTGCTGGCGAATTTTCTCAATCGCAAAGTGCCTTATTACGCTGGCAAAAAGTCGTTATGTTAGCCCCTTCATTTAACACCACGTTAGCGCTAATACAGTCATTAAGTGCAGTTGCTTATGTTGATGAGCAAGGTTTTGCTTACGTTGCCAGGCGAGATCGTAGCCAAAGTGCCTTTTTAACTGATATTTTAAAAGGCAAATTTAAACCACCACTTTTAACCGAGCAACTCAGCTCTAGCCAAATTATTAAGGTTGCTAATAAAGCCTACTTTGCCATTGGCCGACAACAAGATATTAACTCCCAAGATTACATAGTTCTTATTTATGACTTACAAGCTATTTCTAATTGGCTAAAAAAAGTATCGCCGCAGCAAGGCGAATATATATTTATGAATCAGTATCATGAGGTTATTGCCAGCTCACAAAAGTTGATAAACAAAGCTGTTAAGTTAAATCAATATTGGCCGGCAGTATTAATAGAGCACAATAATACTAAGGAAATTAAAGGTAATCAGTTTTTAATGCAGCCAATTGGTAACTACCCTATACATGCTGCCTACCATGAGCCAATAGAGCAGTTATCTGCGCCGATTATTTACGAAACAGCGATAGAATTTATATTTTTAACCGTGTTTTTAAGCATTATGTTTAGCGTGTTTTTTTGGTTGAGCCAGCGTATTTTTATCAAGCCGATGACCTTTTTAATGCGTTATCTAGAGCATAACGACACTGTAACTGGCGAGCAGTTAAACTATAAAATTCCTTTAAATTGGCAGCCATGGTTTTTAAAGGTAAAAGCTATATTTGCTAAAAATACTCAGCTGGTCGAATCCCTACAGAACGTTAATAAAGATTTAGATAAAAAATTGCAGCTACAGTCTGAAAAACTAACCAGCAGCTACGAAGCCAAAGAGCGTCATTTAGCTTTACTTAATACTGTACTTAATAACGTTCCTGACTTTATTTATTTTAAAAGTATTGATGGCTTATTTTTAGGTTGTAATAAAGCTTTTGAAACATTTATTGGTAAAAAGCAAGCTGAGCTAGTTGGTAAATTAATAGAAAATGAGAGCAGCGATAGTAAAAAAATTAGTAAGCTAGAGCAACAAGTACTACACAATCGCACGCAAATTCAACAACGTATTGATAGCGCAGAACGCTCTTACTTATTAACCATAGCGCCATTTTATAATGAACAGCAACAACTGTTAGGCGTTATGGGGATTGGCCGCGACATAACCGAGCAACAGCAAACCCTACATGCATTAAAAGAATCAGAAACTAAATTTAGAAGTGCGATAGAGTTTGCGGCTAATGGAGTGGTGTTACTTTCGCTTGATCATACTATTTTACAAGCGAATAAAGCGGCTAGAGAGCTATCTTCTGAACAAAATTTATTGGCGGGAGCGCCTTTAAATCGGGTGTTTAGTAACCCCCAATGGCAAGAAATTAAAGCCACGTTAGCGCAATTACTAAATAATAAAAAACGGGTATACCATTTAACTTTAGCGCACGGCGAACTGGCAGATTGGTTACAGCTGAGCGTGTCGTTAGTGTGGAATGAAAATGCCGAGCCGCTGTATTATGTTATTCATATTCAAGATATAAGTATATTAACCAAAGCAAAACATGATGCAGAGCGCGCCACATTAGCAAAAAGTCGATTTATTGCTAATTTAAGTCATGAGATCCGCACACCGCTAAATGCGGTATTTGGTTTACTTGATATGCTTATTGAGCAAGGACTTACGCCAAAACAATTAGAGCAAACCGCGCAAGCTAAGCACGCAGCACACAGCTTGTTGTTAATGCTTAACAGAATGCTGGATTTTGCACGGGTAGAAAGTGTGGCAGCGCAGTTAAAACTCGCGCCATTTAGCATTGTTGAGTTGGTTGATATTTGTGAAAGTTTAACGGCACCTTTATGTGAAAACAAAGGGATTGAATTAATTATTGATATTGATCCCTTAATTGCCCCCAACCTTATATGCGACAGCATTCGCTTACAGCAAGTATTAGGTAACTTATTAACTAATGCCGTTAAATTTACTAAAACCGGTAGTATTACCCTTAAAATGGATTTATTACCAAGCGATACCTCAGAGCAACAACATATTTGCTTTAAGGTAATAGATACCGGAGTTGGCATAGATAAAGCCGATCAAAGGCGCTTATTCGATGCCTTTACCCAAGGGGATGAGTCATCTACGCGAACTCATCATGGCGTGGGCTTAGGGCTGGCTATTGTAAAGTCGGCAGTGCTGTTAATGGGTGGCGAAATAGCGCTAAATAGTGAAAAAGGCGAAGGGTGTGAGTTTTACTTTAGTGTTTTATTAGATGTTGTACCTGCTTGTAAGCAGCTACCTGATAATACATTAGTTATTTTATCAGCGCATAGTCACGAATTAACTCAGGTTATAAATGCATTTCCTACGCTAACTTATACTAATTTAGAGCAATTATTAAAATCTCCTCGGGAGCATTTAAAAGCCAAGCAATTAATTATAGGTGCAGCAGATTTACCTGCTTTATTAGCGGTAGCTGTAATTAAAGATATTTTATTTGCAAAAGCAATTACGCTTATTGTTGTAAGTAATCAACCAAGGTTAAATTTGCCGATCAGCATGGGTTTAACTGTACAGCATATTAAAACGTCAGCGCTTGCACAGCGATTGTTTAATTTAAATTTAGAGTCAGCTTTAAAAATAACGAATACAACGAAATTAAACCCAAGTGTGTCGGGTCTGTTAGTGTTAGCGATTGACGATAATCAATTAAACTTAGAAATAATTAGCAGCGTGTTACGCCAAGCAAAAATTAATGTGGTTACAGCCACTAGTGCCATTGATGGTATGGCATTATTACCGAATTTAATGCCAGACTTAATTTTAATGGATGTGCAAATGCCTCATTTAGATGGTTGCCAAGCAACAACTTTAATTAGGCAGCAGTATAGTGCAGAGCAATTACCTATTTTTGCACTAACCGCTCATTGTGAGCCTGCAGATATTGAACGCTCTTTAGCGTGTGGCATGAATAAGCATTTAACTAAACCTGTGGTTGCAGAAGTGCTTATAGGTGCAATAACCGATTTAGCACCTTATAAGCCGAGCTTTTTTGAGTACTCATTTGCTTTAACTCAGTTTAGTTTAAACGAAACACTGCTTAACACTATGATCGGTAAATTTGCTAGTGTGTGCAAAAATCAATTAGCGCAGCTCAAAATAAGTAATAATAAAGATGACTTAATTCGTATAGCGCATAGTATTAAAGGCGTAGCGGGTAATTTAGGCTTTAGTCGGCTGTCGCAATGCGCACAGCAAACTGAAAAAGATCTTAAAACAACCGATAAAGCTGTTGAAATAACAACGAAAGAGCTTATTATGCAGTTAGAACAGGTGGTTGTTTTTATAAACGTTTTAGGGGCAATGGATGTCAAAAAAAGCTAAAGTATTAATTGTTGATGATGATGCTCTTAATCGAATTGTACTCGAAAAAACACTTAGCGATGAGCATGAGGTGTTTTTAGTTAAAAGTGGTGACGAAGCGCTTACTTTTATAAAAACAACACAAGTTGATTTAATTATACTCGATATTGTTATGCCAGGAATGAATGGCTACGAAGTACTGGTTAAATTAAAAGAAGATTCAGCAACGCAAATGATCCCGGTTATTTTTATATCGGCAAATAGCAGCCATGATGACGAGTCTAAAGGTTTAGAACTAGGTGCAATGGATTATATAACTAAGCCATTTTGTTCATCAATTGTGCGCGTAAGAGTACGTAATCAACTGCTTATTAAGCAAAAAAATGATTTGCTTGAAATGTTAGCTTCGATTGATGGCCTAACCGAAATACCCAATAGACGCAACCTAGACGAAAACCTATCTCGTGAATGGCGTAAAAGTAAGCGCAACAACACACCACTTTCAGTGCTACTTATGGATATAGATCACTTTAAGCGTTACAACGATACTTATGGGCACCGAGCTGGCGATGACTGCTTAAAAGCGGTGGCTCAAGCACTTGCGGCACAATGTGAGCGTGGCAGTGACTTTATTGCACGCTATGGCGGAGAAGAGTTTGCAGCCGTTTTACCCGGTGTAGATAAAGCTGAAGCGACAGGCTTTGCAAATAAGCTACGTAATGCTGTTAATGCATTAAATATAGCGCATAAAGCATCGCTTAATGCTGAGCATGTAACTATTAGTATTGGTGTAGCTAGTACTGAAAACGCAAGTATTGAAACTGAGCAGGCACTTTTAGAAGAAGCTGATTTAGGTTTATATGCAGCGAAAGAGGGTGGCCGTAATCAAGTTGTTGCCCGCTAATTAAACTTTTATTTGTAAAGTAAACGCCAACGTTATTGGCGTTTAATAGTTAATTTTCGGATGAACACGTTTTAAAAAGTGTAGCGCTTTTTAGAGCTACACAGCTGGGCATTACAGCAGGGCACTACAGCAAGGTATTACACTAAGCGATTACGTGATTGCTGCTGCGTAAACGCCACAATATTTAAACTTACCTCATTTACCAAACGTACAATTGACTCTGTGCTTGCCCAAGCAATATGTGGCGTAAGCAGTAAGTTATTGCCTTTATAATTAGCCAGTGGGTTAGTTAGTTCAGCGGGCTCTTTAGTCAGCACATCAACCCCGGCACCTGCAATTAAGTTTTGCTCAAGAGCGGTTGCTAAGTCTGCTTCGTTAATAATGCCGCCACGTGCAGTATTAATGATAATGCTACTTGGCTTCATCATTTTAAGCTCATTGAGTGTAATTAGATCGCGAGTTTCATCGGTTAATGGGCAGTGCACACTAATTATATCGGCGGTTTTAATTGCTTGTTCAAAAGGGATACGACCTTCACGGCACTGTGTCCCTTTGCGCTCGGCAGTAATTACATTTGCGCCAAAAGCGCTAGCAACCGTTGCAACCGCGCTACCAAGTGTTCCACCACCAATAATAGCGAATGTTTTGTCTTGTAAATCGTTAAAGCTATAATCTAGGCGGCAAAACATTTCACTTTTTTGCCATGCACCTTGTTGGCAGTCCGCTTGGTAGCGATGTGTATTACCTAATAAATTAGTGATTAAAGAAAAGGTATGTTGTACTACAGAGGGGGTTGAATAGCCGGCAACGTTAGTTACTGCAATACCAAGCTCTTTAGCTGCTACTAAATCTACATTATTAGTACCAGTGGCACTAACACAAATTAGCTTTAGTGATTTTAATTGGCTCATAGTTTCACGGTTTACAACTGCTTTGTTGGTAATTAAAACGTCAGCATTTTTACTATGAGCAACAACTTGCTCCGCACTTGTTAATTCATGAACGGTAAGCTCACCTAATTGAGCAATACAATCAAGTGATGTTTTAGCAAGAGTCGCATTATCGAGAATAGTAATTTTCATATTTTTTCCTAAAATTAAACCCCATTTAAGAGAGTTATTTGCAATGCTTGCATTGCTTGATTTGAGGTTGGAAATATTTGCAGTACTAATGAAAGCAAATACAGCGCAGCATACGTATGCAAGATTAATACACTAAAGTACTATAAAGCATACACTTTGTTAATTTTAAAGTCGTAAAAACGTAGGCCAACTTAAATGTGGTCTGCCCACTAGGTTAGTTGTTACATGCTACCCTTTACGGCTATTTTGTTGTACTGCCGTCGCCATGCAGCTTTAGTAAAGCTATTTGCTTTAACTAATATTCACTATAAATAACAACAGGGCAATGTAAGTTGCATCAAGTGTGCAAACTTATAAACTTGCCGACTAAACTATAACTCTATTTGAACTAGGTAAATCGAACTTTAGTATTGCTAGTTTCGTATTTTTGATTGAGTTATAATCAAAATTAGACACGACGGTGCGCTTTGGCGTGCCGTTTTTAACTTTGTAGATGCGCTAAATGATTGAATTAGAAGATAAGTACGCTGACATAAGACCTTACAATGATGATGAAGTTGCCACTTCGCTGAAGCGTTTAATTGACGATAATGCATTTATTGATGTAATTGCAAAGTACAATTTACCACGCATTTTATCGGCAATTCCATTTGTTGCACGACCATTAATTAGACAGCAACTACGTAAAAAATGGGGCCAAATTAATAGCGTTGAAGATGTACAAAATGAAGTTGCAAAGTATTTAAATAAGTTAGTAAAACGCACTACGTCAGAAGTCACTTTTTCAGGGTTGGATAAACTAGACCCTAATCAGGCCTATTTATTTATATCGAATCATCGTGACATTGTGCTCGATCCGGCTTTAGTAAATTGGGGATTGTTTCAACATAAAATGAAAACAGTGCGCATTGCAATAGGAGATAATTTATTGCAAAGACCCTATATCACTGAGCTTATGCGATTAAATAAAAGCTTTATAGTAAAGCGATCTGCAAAAGCCCCTAAAGAAATGCTTAAAGCATTAACGCAGTTATCTTCCTATATTTATGACTCACTAACAGCAGGAAACTCTATTTGGATAGCGCAAAAAGAAGGGCGAGCAAAAGACGGTGTAGATCAAACCGATCCGGCACTACTAAAAATGCTACAACTAAATGGGCGTAAGCAAAAAAAAGAATTTGGCGATTATATTAAAGAGCTAAAAATAGTGCCGGTATCAATATCGTATCAATACGAACCCTGCGCAATTGCTAAAGCAAAAGAGCTTTATCATAAACAACACCATGGTCAATATGTAAAATCTGTAGGTGAAGACATAGCCAGTATTGTTGAAGGTTTTAGCTCATCTAAAGGACATATTCATTTAGCTTTTGGACAGCCGATAGAGTCACATTGCGACAGCGCAGATGAGCTGGCTAAAACAATAGATAAACAAATAATAGATTCATTTTATTTGCACCCAGGTAACTTTATAGCAGGCGGCTGTACAGAAGCAGTCATTAATAAAGCCGACGCTGCAAAGTTTGCAAAACGTATGGATAAAGTGCCCGAAGAGCTTAAACCTTTGGTATTAGCTATGTATGCAAAGCCATATCATCGTAAAGCAGAAGTAAATATTAAAAGTTGTGAGCATTAAAAGCTAAAGCTGCTTTTTGTTACGGCACTTTAGCTAAAGCGAAGTAAATTTGTATTACAGCTTCAGCGCATGTTGGGCTGTGGTTTATGCCCCGGCTGATACCTACATTTTATCTGGTTAAGAGATTTACTAAACGTCCAGAGCTAATTACTCACAAAGCTGCTCTTTGAGTAAATAACGCTATACTTAACCTGTATCTTTATAAGTGTGGGGAGGGGCAATGCAACAAATTGAAATATTTGATATTCCAAGCCCTTGCAAGAGTATTTGTTTGGTTAATAATAGGGGATATTGTAAAGGTTGTTATCGTAGCCGCGATGAGCGTTTTTTATGGAATTCGTTAACCAACGCACAAAAGAAAAAAGTATTAAATTTGTGCCAGCAGCGCTACAAGCGTTTTATACAAAAAAACTAGACGTTACTGCCGCTAGCGAATTAATTAATCAGCAAGGTTTTGACTTTTAGTTAGGGGGCGTGCCCTTTGTTGATTAAATTCGTAATTATCTGAGCCAATAAGCTATTAAATCCCCAAACATAATATAGCATTTAGCTGACTAAGCTTGTTGGCCTAGATGCTTTATTAAAGCAGCATTCATAACTATTTATAAGTATAATAAAACATCTTTAGTAAGTAATAGGAGTTACTGTGAGTTTTAATTTATGTAATTTACCTCGTGAACAAAAGTATCAAATTCAGTTAGATTATGAGGCTTCTTTTTGGGCGTATCAAATTAAGCGCGGGAAAAAAACACGTGAGCAAATATATAACACCCTCCATAGTCGCCCTATTGCAGAGCAAGCTTCTTTAAAGCAACAATTTGAAAGGTATTTAGCGCTAATGTTAGGCTAATGTTGTGCTTACTTGAGCAGCTCGAGTTGATTTAAAACCTCTTTAGTTTATAGGATTTATACATTCATCTCTAAAAGTAGACCTGATTTATACCGCATTATTGGTTTTAACTCGATATTAACATATAATCATTCCTTAGTAGTGCTTTTGGTGTGTACCAATATCGTATATCGTCGCAGTCAAATACCTATCAAAAGCAACATAATAAGTGGGATCAAGAATGGGTAAAGCTATTAACAGAACAATAAGTTGCTTGCTCGCACTTATGCTAATAATGAGCAGCCAAATAAACGCACAAGTGAAGCGTTTATCTCCTAGTGAGGGGCTATCTCAAAGCTATGTTAATACTATGCTTATTGATAATAACGGTTACTTATGGCTGGCAACAGAAGGTGGCCTTAACCGTTATGATGGCTACCAAGTAATGCCAATTAACGGGCCTAATGGTGAGCTTGAAGAAGCTATTATTGACCGCATATATCAAGACACCCAAGGGCATATTTGGATTGCCTCACTGCTGGCAGGGCTATTTCGCTATGATCCAGCTACCGATTCTTATAAACAGTTTTTAGAAAAGCCGCTAAGCGAAGAGCAGATAATTAATCAATCTGTTTTTAGCATGTTAGCAATAGATGATAAAACCCTCTGGATTGGCCGAGGCCGTGACTTTGCAAAGCTTGATATTGAAAGTGGTGAAATAACCACTATTTTTGAGCTTCCGAGTAAATACAAAAGTACCCTAGTTAGAAAGTTATTTTATTATAATGGCTATATATTTATTGGTACGAGTCATGGTGCTTATGTGTTTGATATTGCCAGTGAAAAAGTGCGGCCATTAGAGCATTTACGCGCAGAGGCTGAGCATATTTACCAAAATAATGTGAAGTCATTTGCTATTGCTAACAATAATCAGCTATTAGTGGGCGCTGTTAAAGGGTTGTACCAAGTTGATATTAGCAATTTATCGAGCATGTTTGAGCGCCCCGATGTGGCATTTAACAATAGTGTATTGCTTGATAATTTAAACATTTGGCAAATTACAAATGACCATGAAAAAATTGATTTAGCCACTGATAAAGGGTTGTTCAAGTTTAATTTAAAAACGGGGGAAATAATAAAAAACACCCGCATTAACCAAAGTAAATATACCCTAGCCGATACGAGTATTATTGATATGGTTAAAGATAATTCTGGTGGAACATGGGTGGCCACTAAAACAGATGGGGCGTTTTATTTAGCCAATAATAACTATCAGTTTACCAATGTTGAGGGCAGCATGCTTGGCGGTGACGGCTTATCGCATCATTCTATTTGGGGTATTACTGAGTATAAAGACAAGCTATGGCTAGCTACGCATAATGGTTTAACTGAAGTTGATTTAAAAACAAATATAGGCAAAACGTATTTACAAGATTTTAAAGTTGATTTGCTAACCACTGAATTTACTATTTATAAAATAATGCCTTATAAAAATAAATTATGGCTGCACTCCAACAGAGGTTTATTTATTTTTGACCCTGTTAGCCTGCAATTAACTGAGCCGCAAACACAAAATCCGAGCAACCAAAAGCTGATCGCCGGCTGGGTTCATGGTGTTACTTTAATGCCCGATGGTAACTTGTACTATGTGCACTCAGATCATGGCATGCTTATGTATAATATTAATACCCAGCAACTAACCCAGTTAGAGGGCGAGTTTACTCAGTTTGACCCTTTTTTAGCGCATGGGTTTTTACCACCATTATCGACACAACCAGATAAACCTTTATTTTTTAGTGGTGGGATTTTATATCAAGTTAATCCTCACAGTTTAACTCTAAAAATAATATATAAGGTTCCTAAACAACATGAAAATGTTGCCATAAATGTGCTGTCGTATGAAGTTGATCGTAATAATATTTTATGGCTCTCGTTATCCAACTTTGGCCTGATTGGCATTGATGCCTTAACGTATGAACTTGTTCATACTATTGATTTAGACAAAAACAAATTGGGTACCTTATTGTACGATATGGTGCTTGATGACGATGGCATGATTTGGATGAGTAGTCATAAAGGCATTTGGCGTTTAAACCCGACTACACTGCATTTTCAGCAATTTACTACGTCAGAAGGGCTGCTCTCTGCAGAATTTAACAGCGGCGCTATGGCACATTTAAAAGATGGGCGTATTGCTTATGGTAGCCTAAAAGGCTTTACCTATTTTCACCCAATGAACAATCAAAACACCAAAGCGTTAATTGATCACGTTAATATTACTCGGATCAATTTAATGTCGCGAAACTTGTCGCTTAATTTACAGCAACCACTTGAAGAAATAACATTAAATCATGACGATATAGGTTTAGAAATAGCTTTTTCGGCAATGTCGTTTAGTTTTCAAGAGCGGATTATTTATGAGTATCAGCTCGATAACGGGCAAAAAAGTTATACCCGTAACAACAGAGTGTTATTTCCAAAATTAAATCCGGGTAACTACCAATTAAAAGTGTGGGCTAAAGACCCATTAACCGGCGAATATACGTCGCCCGCTAGTTTAAAAATAAAAGTGAAATACCCACTATGGCGTGCCCCTTATTTTGTGGTGCTATATGCATTATTGTTAATTGCTTTAGTGGTTGCTTGGGTAATGCGCCGCAATAAAATACAGCGTATTTTATTGGCAGCTCACAAAGAAAGTAAAGAAAGCGAAGCGCGTTTAAAACTGGCACTAGAGGGCAGTGAATCCGGGGTTTGGGACTGGCAGTCAAGCAGCCTTAGTATTTATCAACCGCGGTTAATAAATGAATTAGGCTACAGCGTTGAATGCGTAAATTTAGATGACTATTTAGTAAAAATACACCCACAAGACAGACCTTTATTTAGATTGGAGTGGTTAGAGTTTTTATCTACAGATAAAGGATCTTTTAATTGTACCTACAGGCTTAGGCATGCAAAAGGGCATTGGCGCTGGTACAAAGATTTTGGCAAAGTAGTAGAGTGGCATAATAAATTACCGCAAAAAGTGGCCGGAACTTACACCAATATGACCCGTGAAATGGTGTTTGAAGAGCATGCTCGCTTATTCGCAGCAGCCTTTGAGCAAACTCGCGATTGGGTATTTATACTCGATAAAAACTTTAATATACGCGCCTCTAATAAATCCTTGCAAACTGCGTTTAACTTCCCAGCTGAGCCGCGCTCTAGTCGAGTACTTAATTTAGGAATTTCGCGCAGCAGCCGCTTTGATTACTTGCGCATTATGCAAAAGCTCAATGTAGGGGAGCACTTTTCTTGCGAAGACACAGTAACATTGGTTAATAACGAGCAACGCCACGTGCTTGTTAAAATAAGTGCAGTTGCCGATAACGAACACAGACTAACCAGTTACGTTGTTATTTTAACCGATATTAATGCACAAAAATTAGCAGAAAATGAGCTGCATATACTCGCCAACTACGATCAGCTAACTAGCCTGCCAAATAGGGCATTATTTAATGACCGTGTAATACATGCCATTGATCAAGCACAGCGCCATAACAGTAAGGTTGCTTTGCTGCATATTAATATTAAACGCTTTAAACACTTTAATGATTCGTTAGGGCGAGAAGTTGCCGATGAATTGATTAAAACAGTGGCAGAGCGATTAAAAAGTACCTTACGCCCCAGCGATAGCGTAGCTCGATTTGGTGGTGATGAATTTGTTGTGTTGGTGGAAGATATACAGCAAATAGAAGAGGTATTGCTCGTTTGCACTAAATTAATGGGCTGTGTTAATAAAAATATTGCCCTTAATGGTCAAATAATTAATATTAATTTAAGCATTGGTGTTGCCACATATCCAGGTGATGCGCAGCAATATAAAGATCTATTAAAAGCTGCCAATATTGCTTTATACCACGCTAAAGATAATTTAGAAGGGAGCTATAAGTTTTATAAGCAAGAGATGAATCAACGGGTGCAAAAAGCACTGCACCTAGAATCGCAGTTAACTAAAGCGCATCAAGAGCATGAATTTTGTAATTATTATCAACCTATTATAAGTGCTAATAGCCAAAAAACCGAAGGCTTTGAAGTATTGCTACGCTGGCCAAAAAATCAATTAGTGAACACTCAAGAGTTTTCGTTAGCGGCAGAGAGTATTGGTTTAATTACAAAAATAATGCTGCAAACATTGGGCCGTGCTTTAGAAGAGTTAGTGGCTTGGCGCAAAATTGCTCCCGAGTTATATTTGTCGATTAACTTATCGGCACTCGATTTTGAATTTGAACACTTGGTGCCTGAAATTAAAAAGGCATTAATTAAAGCAGCTATCCCTTCTAAGGCGATTGTATTTGAAATAACAGAATCAATATTAATGCGCGATTCAAAGCAGGCCTTATCGAGTATGGATATGTTAAAACAACTAGGTTGTAGGCTTTATATGGATGACTTTGGTACAGGTTACGCATCGTTAACTTATTTGAAGCGCTTTCCTATTGATGTATTAAAAATTGACCGTAGTTTTGTACAAGATATAGGGGTTGATTCTAATGATGAGGCAATTATTCAATCTACGCTTACTTTAGCCCACAGCTTAAATAAAGAATGTGTGGCAGAAGGCATTGAAAGTACCCATCAATTAGTATTTTTAAAAGCACTTGGTTGCGACTATTTTCAAGGTTATTTATTTAGTAAACCTGTGCCCACAAATGCTGTTATTCCTTTAATTACTCGCGATTGGAGCGACGTGTTTAAGCAAGATTAAAGGAAAGCCCTTAGTGTGCAGTTGCCAGCTAAAAGCTGACAACTACTTTTAACCTATTTATGGGCGCTTGCCACAGTTTCTACAAAACATGTGTTCGCTGCGCTCGTTAAGCTGAACTTTTATGGCTTTATTGGCCTCTAGTTTACTCAGCCCTAGTTTGTAACGCAGATCTTCAAGGTGACTGAGGTGCTCCTCGCTGAGAGTGCCGTTAGTGATCTGTTCATGTACTGCATTTTCGAATACTTGACGGCGTTTGCGTACTTGCTCAGAAAAGCTCGATGCAAGTAAACCGGTAGGCACTGCAACCATTCCCATACTCACTAGGGTTATTACCCCACCAAATAGTTTACCAATAGGTGTTATGGGCACTACGTCGCCGTAACCTACGGTAGTTAGCGTTGCCATAGCCCACCACATTGCCGCAGGGATAGAGCCAAATTTATCGGGCTGTATATCGTGTTCAAGCAAGTAAATACCACAAGAGGCTAAAATAAGCACCACGGCCATAATAAAAAATGCCGCTAAAAGTGTACTGCCTTCATCAATAAAGGCTTGTAACAGCAACTGCATAGCACGCGAATAACGGGTTAACTTAAATACTCGCAGTAACCTTAAAACTCGTAAAAAGCGCAAATCTAGCATAAAGAAAAACATCAATAAGCTAGGTAATATAGCAATTAAATCAATTAATGCTAAAGGCGAAAAAATATAGTGCAAGCGTCGTTTGGTATTTGAGCCCTCAATAGCTGCATATTTAACTCTGTCTACACAGGTCCAAAGCCGTATTATGTATTCAATAGAAAATATAGTTATGGAAACAATTTCTAATAAGAAAAATTCTTCATGGTACTGCTTAGCAATACTCGATACAGACTCAAGTACAATGGCAACTACGTTGACCATTATGAGACAAACCAGCATTACATCAAGTATGTGCCCCGCGCGCTGATACTCTCCAGAGGCTTCAAAAGTGTGCGCAATTTTTTGTCTAAGTTTTCGTATATAGTTCATTTATAGTTTAAGTACCATATTTATACTGCCTTCTTCAAAGTCGCGGCTTATTTTAAAGCCCAATTTACGCGCAAGCTCAATCATGCCGGTATTCTCTGGTAAAGTAATCCCTTCAATAGATTTAACTCCTTGGCGCTTACAGTGCTCAATTGCGGCTGTCATTAATATACGACCTAGGCCAAGGCCTTGGCAGTCTGAGCGCACTACAACGGCAAATTCGGCCTGTAAATTATCAGGATCCATAATAACGCGCGATACGCCAAGAGTGCGAGGCTGCCCTTGATATGTTTGAGATACAATAAAGGCCATTTCACGGTCGTAATCTATTTGCGTCATTTTAGCGAGTTGGTCGTGATTAAACTGCCTTAACTCCCCAAAAAATCGTTTATAGCGATCCTCTTTAGTTAAAGACTGATCGAACTGCTGATGTGCTTGCTCATCTTCTGGTTTAATTGGGCGCAGCGTCGCTTGGGTATTATTTTTTAACGTTACGGCCTCTACCAATTCAATCGGGTAGGGGCGAATAGATAAACGTTTACGATGCGTTTGCACTCGATAGCGGTTAATGGTCATGGTGGCGTCCAGCACTAAAAATTGCCCATTACTGGCTAATATAGGGTTGAGCTCTAAGGAACTAATGTCGGGCTGATCAATTACTAACTGCGAGATGCGAGTAAGCAGTGCGCAGAGCCGGTATTTATCTACTTTTTCAGGTAGAATACGATCCTTTAGTACGCCTTTATCGTGCGCCGCGGCAATTAAGTATTTTGCTAGGTTCATATTTAGCGGGGGCAAAGCTACTGCTGCTTGTGCGTATTCAAGGCCGGTGCCTGCTTCTCCTAGTAAAATAACGGGACCAAAATTAGGCTCTGTTTTTATTGCTATTCGCAGCTCGTTGGCTCCGGCACGCGGCGCCATTTTTTGTAGCGAAAAACCATCAATAATGGCATCGGGATAAGTGTTCTTTATTCTTAATAACATCGAAAAAGCAGTTTGCTCTACTTCTTGAGCGTCATTTAAGTTAAGCACTACGCCACCCACTTCAGATTTTGAAGGAATGCTTGGGCTAATTAATTTTAGCGCCACCGGAAACCCTAACTCAATGGCTTGCTCTTTTGCTTCTGTTGGCGTGTAAGCCACTTCGGTTTGAATACACTCAATACCGTAATGACTTAAAATTTGGCTCGCTTGATGGGTCGGTAAATAACTTTGTCCTTCTTCTAAAAATTCATTTACTAAGGCTTTAGCTGCCGACTTATTAATTTTTGTATCTACGGTATTCGACTCAGGTGTTTGGGTTAAATGCTTTTGATTGCGTCGATAACTAACTAAGTGCATAAAGGCCCCAACAGCGCCCTCGGGAGTACGATAAGTTGGGATCGCGTTATTAGCGCAAACACGCCTAGCAGCATAGGCGGCATCTTCACCGGTAAAGTTAGTAATAACATACGGGCGCGCCATTTTTGGGAGTGCTTGTAAGGTTTTAACAATAATATTTGCATAGTCTTCGCTAGGTGCTAGCGCAGATGGAGTGTGAATAATCAGTAAGTTTTTTACTTCAGGAGCTTTAAGTAGAATTTCTAACGCCTGCTTATAGCGGCTCGGGGCTGAGTCACCAAAAATATCCACCGGGTTTGAGGCCTTCTCTGAGCGAGGAATTACTTTATTGAGTGCATCACATGTCTCTTCACTCAATTGCGTTAATTTACCTGAACTTTGTATTAGCTCATCTACTGCCATTACGCCAGGGCCGCCACCATTGGTTAAAATAGTGAGCTGCTCTACTTTTAATAATTTTGGGTGCATGGCTAATGTTTGCGTTGCAGCAAATAGCTCGCGTAAATCGTTTACTCTTAACATACCCGCGCGCTGAAATAGAGCATCGTATACCGCATCTGAGCTATGCGCTATTCCCGATTGAGCTTCAGCGGCAATAGCGCCCGCATGGGTCCTGCCCGTTTTAATTACAATTACGGGTTTGCTAAAAGCAGCCGCTCGAGCGGCTGAAATAAAGCTGCGACTGTCCTCAATGTTATCTATGTAGAGCAAAATAGCCGTAGTTTTAGCATCGCGACCTAAAAAGTCGAGCAATTCAGTAAATTTAATATCCAGACAATCGCCCATTGACACAAAGTAAGAAAAGCCAATTTCTTTATTTTTTGCCCAATCTAAAATGGTTGAGCACACTGCCGCCGATTGTGAAACGAAAGCGAGTTTGCCAGGGCTCGCTACGGTATGTGAAAAGCTGGCATTTAGGCCAATATGAGGAATTAATAACCCTAAAGAATTTGGGCCCAACAGCGTAACTTGATGGCTACGTGCGCACTCTTTTAAAGTTTGTTTTTGTGCGTTACTTAAGCCGTCAGCAATGATGATGGCATTATGACAGCCCAGTTTTCCAAGTTGCTCAATAATAAGATCTAAAGTGTTTTTATTAGTACAAATAACCGCGAGATCAGGTACTTTTGGCAAAGCATCAATACTAGGGTATGCCAGTACACCATGCACCGCAGTGTGGTTTGGCGTTACTGGCATAATTGGCCCTTTAAAACCACTTTGCAATAAGTTGCGCATAACTACATAACCAGCGCGGGTTGGCGTGTTAGATGCACCAATAACGGCTACCGAGCTTGGGTTAAAAAACTGACTGATCCGCTTGAGACTCATGGCTTTTCCTATGCTGATTAATCTTTGCTATCTATTATTTCACAATGTACTCTGTTTATATTATATTTTCGAGCGTTTAGGGTTGTTTTAGGCGCTTAACAAGGGAGTTTTAATGAATAAAGTATCTAACTTTAATATTGTTATTGCGGCTATTTGTTTAAGTATAGGCCTAATTAGCTTAGGATTTATTTTAAAAGGTGCTGCGCTTGATATCAAAGGTATGGAACGTACCGTACAAGTAAAAGGATTGGCTGAGCAAGAAGTGCTGGCCGATACTGTGATCTGGCCACTGCAATTTAGTGATGCCGACAATAACTTAGAAGCGTTAGTGAGTAGAGTTGAGGGCAAAAACGATGCAGTAATTGCATTTTTAAAGTTACACGGCTTTGATGATGAAGAAATTAGCACTGGCAGCCAATCAATTATAGATAAACAAGCTCGCGAATACGGCAGCGAAAATCAACAATTTAGATATATAGTGCGCTCTAATATTATTGTTTATTCAAATGCGCCCGACAAAGTAAAAAATGCCCTGAGCAAGGTAAGTCAGCTGGCTAAGCAAAATATTGCCATAGTGCAAGATAACTACGAAACCCGTGTGGAGTATATGTTCACTGGTTTAAACGACATTAAACCAGCAATGGTACAAGAGGCCACCGAAAAAGCCCGTGAAGTTGCGACTAAATTTGCCAAAGACTCAAATTCAAAATTAGGTAAAATAAAAACGGCTCGCCAAGGGCAATTTAGCATTAGTGATCGTGACTCTAATACGCCGCAAATCAAAAATATTCGCGTGGTTACGAGTGTTGAATATTATCTTTCTGACTAAGTAAATTAATCACTTGAGTTATTGAGCGCTGTAAATAGGCAGCGCTTAATAAAAGCGTGGTTTCGTTTACCGTATTGCTTTGTAATACATTTAATAATTGCTGTTTTGCTTGTGCATTTTGCTTTTGCTCCATTTCCATTAATGCGAGTAGCGCCGAGAACTCATGCTTTATTGGCGTAGTCGGTTTATTTGCATAAGCAATATAACAGGCAACTGGCGTTAACCCTTGCAGGTTAGGCTGTGCCAGCGCTTTTAGTAAGTCATCGTTAGATTCAAATAACATTAACGAACGTACATAGTTAAACGGTAAATTATCTGCATCAGGGTGTTTAAATACAGTATGCAACACAGTGTTACCGGCCTCATTTTGCGCCAAAAAACCCTTGTTAACTTTAAGCGCAGGTGTAAAAAAGCTTAATGCGTCTAGGGTGCTTAGTTGGCTAATAAACGATGTTGGTAAAGGGTTACTGGTTAAAATACGGATTGCCACATTTTGCATAAAGTTATATTTAACACTCATTCGCTGCGCGCTTTGATACAAGTGCATTAATTGGCTTGCTTGCTGAGCAGGGGTTAACTGCTTAAAGTCGTTATCAAGCTCGTCGAGTTGATACTTAGCAAGGCGTGCGTTAAGTAATTGTATGCATAATTCCATGGCTTATCTCCTTAGTTTATTATTACCTAGCCTGAACACTGGTTAAGAGATTTACTAATGTATTGAATCATAGTTATATTTAATTTTATTATCCGGAGCTCAGGTTACCTACTCTAGCTTAAACAATTGGCTTATAAAACAAAAAAAGGCCGCATAAGCGACCTTCTATATTGTTACTGAGTTATTACAAGTTAAGCTTGTTTACTTGCTATCCACTGATTAACAAAGTTTTCTAGTACGTTAAGTGGTACAGGGCCATTTTTAAGCACTACGTCGTGGAACTGGCGAATATCAAACTTATCACCTAGTTGCTGCTTTGCATTTTCACGTAGTTCTAAAATCTTCAGCATGCCCACTTTATAAGCAGTTGCTTGCGATGGCATTACAATGTGACGCTCAACCATTTTAACCCCGTCAGAGGTCGCATTAGGTGTGTTATTTACGTAGTAATCAATACCTTGTTGGCGGTTCCACTGCATAGCGTGAATACCTGTATCAACCACTAAACGTGCTGCGCGCCATAATTCCATCGAAAGGCGACCAAAGTCAGAATATGGGTCTTCGTATAAGCCCATTTCTTTTGGTACTAGCTCAGAGTATAAACCCCAACCTTCAATATAAGCAGTGTAGCCACCAAATTTACGAAACTTAGGCACGCCTTCTAGCTCTTGCGAAATTGCAATTTGCATATGATGCCCCGGAATGCCTTCATGATAGGCTAGTGCTTCCATTTGGTAAGTGGGCATAGCTTCCATGTCGTAAAGGTTGGCGTAGTAAACACCTGGACGAGAGCCATCTGGTGCAGGTTGTTGATAAAACGCTTTGCCAGCTGCTTTTTCACGAAATGCTTCAACGCGTTTTACAATCATATCGGCTTTTGGTTTTACAATAAATAACTCATCAAGACGCGACTTCATATTATTAATTAGGTCGGTTGCTTGGCTAATATATTGCTCTTTAGCTGCATCAGTATTTGGTAAATAAAACTGCTTGTCGGTTTTCATAAACTGCATGAAAGCGGCTAAATCGCCTTTAAAACCTACTTTATCTTTAATGGCGCGCATTTCGTCATGAATACGAGCTACTTCAGCAAGGCCAATAGCGTGTATTTCTTTTGCTGTTAGGTCTGTGGTGGTGGTGCGCTTTAACGCATTGTTATAAAACGCTTCGCCATCAGGAAATTTCCATGCACCGTCGCGGTTATCTGCGCGCTTTTCAAGTTGGGCTATATAATTAATCAGTTTAGAGTAAGCAGGTTTAACCGCCGACTTTAAAGCATCTACTGCATCAGCTGTTAAGCTGTCTTTTTCGCTTTGATTGATTTCTAGTTTATTAACTTTGCGTTTAAAGTCGCTAAGCAATGTAGAGTCGTCGCCTTGCTCAAATGGAGCGCCTTTTATAATATTTTTACTTGAGTCGATAACATGCGGGAATACAAACTTAGGGGCAATAATGCCTTTTTCAGCACGTACTTCTAAATCAGTAATTAACTGATCAAATACTGCTGGCACACCGTTTAAGCGAGATATATACGCTTTAGCGTCTTTTACATCACTTACTTGATGCTGGTTAATTAAAAATGCCGCGATCATAGAGTGAGTGCCGTACATTTGGTTTACCGGGTAACTGTGGTAACGCCATTTGAAGTCAGCAATTGAGTTTTCAAGATCTTGCTTTTTTAAGTCGTAACTTACTTTAGTTGCATCATCAAGCTGAGCACGATTAATGCTATTAAGCGTTACTAAATCAGCTTTGGTTTGTGCAAAATCTTTTAATTTTTTAGCTTCGCTACCATCGTCCCACTTGTCGTAATCTTGCTTAATACCCATGTAAGTTTGATACACAGGGCTGCTCATTACGTCACGAGTAAAGGTATCTTCAAAAAATGTATTTGCTTTGTTTATTTCGCTTTGTACTGGTTGTGCCTGTACCGCAGGTACTGCTGTTACTTGTTGTGTAGCTTGCTGGCAACCCGCAAGTAGTGCAACGCTTACTGCAGCTGCAATAAAAGTAAATTTACGCATTATTTATCCTCTTGATGTTAGAAATTTATTATTATAATTTTGTAGAGCCTAGAGCCTAGAGCCTAGAGCCTAGAGCCTAGAGCCTAGAGCCTAGAGCCTAGAGCCTAGAGCCTAGAGCCTAGAACCTAGAGTTAAACAAATAACTCTAGCAGATCATTTAAAAAGCGCTGACCTTTCAGTGTTACTTGCCAATGGCTATCGGTTTGTATTAATAAGCCCGTTTTAATTGCCTGTTGTAGCGCGTGTTGTTGGCTTTGTAATGGCTGCTGTGTAAGCGCATTAAAGTCGTTAATAGGGCAAGGCTCTACTAGACGAAAGCGATTCATAAAAAACTCAAATGCTAAATCGTCTTGTTCAACCTGCCAGCTTTTAAACAAGTAAGGTTTGATCAGATCCATGTAACCACGCGGGTGCTTAACTTTTTCGGTGCGGGTTATTATGCCTGTATTTGCATCAGTTACCTTACCATGCGCGCCACAACCAATACCGATATAATCGCCAAAACGCCAATAATTTAAGTTGTGTTGGCATTGATAGCCGGGCTTTGCATAGCCTGATATTTCGTATTGCAGGTAACCTGCTTGGGCAAGTAACTCTTGGCCTTGCTCTTGAATGTCCCATAGGGTTTCGTCTTGTGGCAGGGTAGGCGGCTTAGAAGCAAATTGTGTATTGGGCTCAATAGTAAGCTGATACCAAGAAATATGCGGCGGGTTAAAGGCAATGATTTGCTTTAAATCACCCAGTGCATCATCGAGAGTTTGCCCAGGTAAGCCATGCATTAAATCAAGATTAAAGCTATTTAACCCCGCTTCTTTAGCTTGCTCTGCGGCGTAGTTTGCCTCGTCGCTGCCATGAATACGGCCAAGCGCTTTAAGCTTGTCGTTTTGCATGCTTTGCACACCAATAGAAATGCGGTTAATACCTGCTTTTACATAATCTTTAAAGCGGCCAGTTTCAACGGTGCCTGGGTTTGCTTCAAGGGTTATTTCGCAGTTATCTTCAAGCCCAATAAGGCTTTTAACCTCACTAAGTAGGCGTGTGTAAGCTGCGCCAGTTAATAAGCTAGGTGTGCCACCACCAATAAAAATACTATGAATTTTACGCCCTTGCACCAAATGCAGGTCGGCTTTTAAATCATCAATTAAATGCTGCACATATTCAGCTTCAGGAATTTCACCTTTTTGTCCGTGGCTATTAAAGTCGCAATATGGGCATTTTTGCACGCACCAAGGTACGTGCACATATAAGCTTAGTGGTGGTAGGTTCACAGGCCGCCTTTTAGCTTAAGTTGCTGTAGTAAATTTTGTAATGCTTGACCGCGATGGCTAATGGCATTTTTTTGCTCTTTTGTAAGCTCGGCACTGGTGCAATTAAGCGTTGGTACAAAAAATACCGGGTCGTAACCAAAGCCGCCTTCGCCATTTTGGGTTAGGGTTATTTCACCTTCCCAACTGGCACTACAAATAAGCGGAGTTGGGTCATTAGCGTGGCGCATTAATACCAGTACACACCAAAAGCGTGCGGTTCTAATTGGGTTATTACCCAGCTCAAGTAGTAGCTTATCTATGTTATCTTGATCGGTTGCACCTGCACCGGCAAAGCGCGCCGAGTACACACCTGGCGCACCATTTAAACCATCTACTTCTAATCCCGAGTCATCAGCAATAGCAGGCATACCGGTAATTAGGGCAGCATGGCGGGCTTTAATAATGGCATTTTCTACAAAAGTGGTACCGGTTTCGGCCACCTCACCTACGTTAAAGTCGCTTTGCGGCACAACATTAATATTGAGTGGGCTGAGCATGTTTGCAAGTTCATTTACTTTGCCAGGGTTGCCTGTGGCAAGTACTAAAGTTTTTATCATAAGTTATTTAATCTACGTAAAATTTTTGCTGAAACTGTAATTTTTGAAATTGTGAGTCTTGCTGTATTTCAATCTCAAAACGTAAAACTTCTTCGTTAGTGTAGTTAACTTGAGCAAGGTAATAAATTGCATCGCCTTCAATTACTTCTTTAAAGTTAAGCGTTTGTTTATTGCCTAGTAGATTTTTAGCTGTGCCTTTTAGCACGGCCTTTTGCGCCGTGTTATTGGTATCATTAGCTAATATAGATATATTAACAATCCCTTTGTAGCCGCTACGCTCAAGGCGATAAGCTTGGGCTATTTTAGGTTGCACAAAGGTTGAAGGAAAAGCGATGTAATGTACTTGCCATTGACCTAACTCTTTGTACTGCGCGCCGGAAACTTGCTCACTGTGGGCATTAAAGGTAAAAGCTAAACAGGTAATAAAAAACAATTTAATTAACCGTTGCATAATTAACTCCTAAAACATAAAAAAGAGGTCTTGTGACCTCTTTAGCTAAAATAAGCGCTTAAACTAACAGATCCATAAGCAGCATTTGTAAAAACTGAATACCAATAATAAGCACTAAAACCGATAAATCTAAGCCACCTAGCGATGGTAGAATTTTACGAATAGGTTTTAACATAGGTTCAGTCAGCTGGTGGAATACCGCTTCTATTGGGTTGTAGCCTTGGCTAACCCAGCTTAGAATAGCGCGAATAATAAGTACCCAAAAAACTAAGTTTAAACCTTCTTTTAGTACGGTGATTAATGCTTGAATAAGTACTGGTTGTATAGCCCATGACTTATAAATAAGCCACATAAGCACACTTATTTTGGCTGCGGCAACAAAAAATGCCAGCAATAGCGAGGCTAAATCAAGGCCTCCAAACCCAGGAATAACTTTACGCAGTGGCTTTACTGCGAAAGAGGTGGCTTTAACCACAAATTGGCTCATTGGGTTGTAAAAGTCGGCTTTTGCCCACTGTAGCCAAAAACGCAGTAATACCACCATTAAAAATAGATCAAACAGGGTGCTGATTAAAAATTGCATGGCATTCATAATTTAACCTTCTTAAAGTTCTTGTTCCATTTGCTGTGCACGCGTAATACACGCATCCATGGCATCGGCAACGGTTTGGGTTAAGCCTTTATCTTTTAAATGCTCAACGGCTGCATGCGTAGTACCACCTTTAGATGTTACGTTTGAGCGTAACTGCGAAATGGTTATATCGGGTTGGCTTAGTGCCATTTCGGCAGCGCCAAGTGCTGTTTGTTGTACTAAGCGACGTGCATCTGCATCGTTAAAGCCCAGTGCTTTGGCTTTCTCTTCTATGGCTTCCATAAATAAGAAAAAATAAGCAGGCGATGAGCCTGTAACTGCAATAATATCGTTAATTTGCGATTCTTGCTCAACCCACACTACAATGCCAGTGCATTCAAAAACTTGTTGTACAAATTCGTGCTCGCTTGGCGTTTCGCCAGTGCCATATAAACCGGATACACCACGGCCAAGTAGCGAAGGTGTATTAGGCATACAACGTATCATTTTCACGTCTTGGCCAAGCATTTCGCGCAAACGTTTTACGGTTAAACCAGCTGCTACTGAAATAAACAGTTTATCGCTAAAGTCGACACCCGACTCTTGAAACGATTTACATAAATCGCCCATCATTTGTGGTTTAACAGAAAGTACAATTACGTCAGCATCGCGCAGGGCTTCGTTATTGTCACTGGTGGTTTTCACCTTGAAATCGGCTGCCACTTTGGCCAGCTTTTCTTGGTTACGGTTTGTGGCAATAATATTGTTTGCATTAAACCCATTTTTTACCATGCCACCAATAATGGCGTAGCTCATATTACCTGTGCCTATAAATGCGATTGTTTTATCTGACATATATCTGTTATCACCTTTTAAGTTCGTGTGCCAAAAATGTCTGTGCCGATCCTCACCATGGTTGAGCCTGCACTAATTGCAGCTTCAACATCATTGCTCATCCCCATCGACAAAGTATCTACTTGAGGATATTGGGTCTGTAGTTTATCAAAGCAAGTTTGTAATTGCTTAAAATATTGAGTTTGCGTTGTAATATCATCGCTTTTAGCCGGAATAGCCATTAGTCCGCGTAAAGTTAATTGTTCACATTGGTTAATAAAACTGGCCAGTTCGGCTACTTCATTAAGCTGGCAACCCGACTTAGCCTCTTCATTACTAATATTTACTTGAATAAGTACATTAAGCGCGGCTTTATCGGCTGGTCGTTGGCTGTTTAAGCGTTTCGCTATTTTAATCCGATCAACACTTTGTACCCAAGCAAAATTGGCGGCCACTAATGCGCTTTTATTTGATTGAATAGGGCCAATGAAATGCCAAATGATATCGCTATATGCGTGTAGTTGCGCTATTTTATCTACAGCCTCTTGAACATAAGACTCACCAAATTGGCGTTGGCCATGCTTGTAGGCAGCAATAATATCGGCACTTGGTTTGGTTTTTGATACTGCAAGTAAGGTTATTTCGTTACTATTTCGTTGGGCGTTTTTTGCCGCTACTGCAATTCTAGCGTAGGCGGATGTGAGTCGTTCTGCTATTGTAACCATATATTTATCAGTTAGTTGTGGAGTCATAAATGGATATTACCGAATTATTGGCGTTTAGTGTGCAACACAAAGCATCCGATTTACATTTATCATCAGGGGTTTCACCTATGATACGCGTAGACGGCGATGTGCGGCGTATTAATATACCAGCACTAGGAGACAAAGATGTAAACAACCTAGTTTACGATATTATGAACGATAACCAGCGCAAGGACTACGAACAAAATCTCGAAGTGGATTTTTCATTTGAAGTGCCTAATTTAGCACGTTTTCGTGTTAATGCCTTTAATACTCATCGTGGCCCAGCCGCTGTATTTCGTACGATCCCCAGTGAAGTGCTCACACTAGATGATTTAGGTGCTCCCGATATTTTTAAAACCATTGCCGATAATCCTCGCGGCTTAGTATTAGTAACTGGCCCTACAGGGTCAGGTAAGTCGACAACATTAGCGGCTATGGTTGATTATATAAATCAAACAAAACATCACCATATTCTCACTATTGAAGATCCAATAGAGTTTGTCCACGATAACAAATTAAGTCTGATTAACCAGCGAGAAGTACATCGCGACACACATAGCTTTAAAAATGCGCTACGCAGTGCACTTCGTGAAGATCCAGATGTAATATTAGTTGGTGAATTACGTGATCTGGAAACCATTCGCCTGGCAATGACAGCAGCCGAAACTGGTCACTTAGTATTTGGCACTTTGCACACCACCTCTGCACCTAAAACCATTGACCGTATTATAGATGTATTCCCAGGTGAAGAAAAAGCCATGATCCGCTCTATGCTCTCGGAATCATTACGTGCGGTAATTTCGCAAACCCTGCTTAAAAAAATTGGCGGTGGGCGAGTAGCTGCTCACGAAATTATGCTTGCAGTACCTGCTATTCGTAACTTAATTCGTGAAGATAAAGTGGCGCAAATGTACTCGTCTATTCAAACTGGCGCTTCGCATGGAATGCAAACAATGGATCAATGTTTAACAAACTTAGTTAATCATGGCATTGTTACCAATATTGCAGCGCAAGCTAAAGCGCAAGACAAAACTCAGTTCGGTGGTTAAGGAATACTAATGGCTTTATCTTTAAATAACTTTTTACAAATAATGATAGATAAAAAAGGCTCTGATTTATTTGTTTCAAGCCAACTGCCTATCAGCGCTAAAATTAATGGTGAATTAACCCCGCTTGATGATGAGCCGCTCAGCGATGAGCAATCACTTGAGTTGGTTGAATCGGCAATGAGTGAAAAACAAAAAGCCGAGTTTCATACAACGAAAGAATGCAACTTTGCGATTGCCACTGACGAAGGACGTTTTCGTGTTTCGGCATTTTGGCAGCGCGATAAAGCGGGCATGGTTATTCGTCGTATTGTTACTAAAATACCTGAAATTGGCGAACTTGGGCTGCCGTCTACACTTACCGATGTGATTATGTCGAAACGTGGTTTAGTGCTATTTGTGGGGGGAACCGGTACGGGTAAGTCAACCTCACTTGCTGCACTTATTGGCTATAGAAACCGTAATCAGCGCGGACATATATTAACCATTGAAGACCCGATTGAGTTTGTACACGAACACCGTAAAAGTATTATTACTCAACGCGAAGTAGGGCTAGATACCGAAAGTTTTGAGTCAGCGCTTAAAAGCTCGTTACGCCAAGCACCCGACGTAATATTAATAGGCGAAATACGCTCACAAGAAACCATGGAGTATGCATTAAGCTTTGCAGAAACAGGGCACTTATGTGTGGCTACCTTGCATGCAAACAACGCTAACCAGGCGATAGATCGGATCATGCATTTAGTGCCAAAAGAAAAGCACGATAAGCTTAAGTACGATCTAGCATTAAATTTACGCGCTATTATTGCCCAGCAGCTGATCCCCACATCTGACGGGCAAGGTCGAGTTGCTGCTATTGAAATATTACTTAATTCACCTATGGTTGCAGAGCTAATTAAAAATGGTGATATAGGCGGTATTAAAGAAACCATGGCTAAATCGAAAGAAATGGGTATGCAGACCTTTGATCAGGCCTTATTTGAGCTGTATAAACAGCAACGAATCAATTATGCAGATGCATTGCACCATGCCGATTCGGCGAACGATTTGCGCTTAATGATAAAGCTGCGCAACAATGAGCAGCAAGGGGCGGGCTTTTTACAAGGGGTCACTATTGATGGCCTTGATGATAAAGGCAATATTAGTTAAGTTAAAGAGAAGGCTTTGGGTATCAGCTTAAAAGCTCTGATATTCAAAGCCTAACACCTAATATTTTTACTCACCGTAACTTGTTTCAAAAAAGCTCTCTAAAATAATCACCGCAGACATGTTATCTACTTTGCCTTTGCCTAAGTTTTTATAACCGCCTTGCTCAAACAAGCGCGCTTTAGCATCGGCGGTGGTTAAGCGCTCATCTTGTGTTTCTACCGGTATGGCATAGTGATTGTGTAATCGATTAGCAAACTTTTTAGCTTTAAAAGTTACCTCTTGGGCGGTGCCATCCATATTTAGCGGTAAACCTACCACCATTAAATCGGGTTGCCATTCGTTTACTTGTACTGCTATGTCATCCCAATTAGGAATGCCATCTTGTGCTTTTACAGCTTTAAGGCTCGATGCGCTGCCAGTGAGCTCTTGACCTATAGCAATACCAATACTTTTGGTGCCAAAGTCAAAGCCCATTACAGTACGCTGGCCTTGCGGCTTGAAGTTTTTTTTTGTCATAAGTTTATCTTGTTAAGCATGACCAGCTTCAGGGCTGAGTTGACTTATATCAAAGCCCAGCATAGAAACTGCTTTTTCCCAGCGTTTTTCAACGGGGGTGTCAAAAATAATTTTCGGATCAGCTTTAATTATCAGCCAGCTATTATCCAATAGCTCTTGTTCTAATTGACCTTGCTCCCAGCCAGAGTAGCCCAAAGTAATAATAAATTGTTCAGGTGCTTGTGCTGTGGTTAACGAAGCGAGTACATCTTTAGAGGTGGTGATCATGATATCACTGCTGAGCGTTTGGCTCGCAGAGTAACCATGCTTTGGAGAGTGCAGTACAAAACCACGGTCGGTTTTAACCGGCCCGCCAGCATATACGCTAACTTGCGCTGCTTGCTGAGTTTTGTCGTTATCAATTTCTATTTTATCGAGTAACTCACCTACGGTAATATTAATAGGTTGGTTGATTACCAAGCCCATAGCCCCGTCTTCATTGTGCTCACAAATATAGGTAACAGCACGTTTAAAAAAAGGGTCTTGCATCGACGGCATTGCGATTAAAAAATGATTTTCTAATGACTGCATAGATTTCACCCTTTTTAGTTAATGAATTTTTAGTATGGCACATACCCATGTTTTTAAAACAAAATAAGCACTTTCATACGATTTAAAAATAATGAATACCTTAAACCTTACAATATGAAAGCGCTTTTAATAACGCTAACTTATTTAGCGAGTCGTTTTTCAATTGCGTCAAATAAAATACCCGTAATTGAAATATCGTACGCCGCTTCAATTTCTTTAACACAGGTTGGTGCGGTTACGTTAATTTCGGTTAATTTGTCGCCAATAATATCTAAGCCGACAAAAATTAGGCCTTTTTCTTTAAGTGTTGGTGCCACAGCTTGTGCAATTTTTAAATCGGATTCACTTAAAGGACGTGCTTCGCCGCGTCCACCTACGGCTAAGTTACCGCGTGTTTCTCCGTTTTGTGGAATACGCGCCAAGCAATATGGAATTACTTCGCCATCAACAACCAATACGCGCTTATCGCCTTGAGTGATCTCTGGAACATAATTTTGTACCATGGCAAAGCGACTGCCGTGCTCGGTTAATGTTTCACAAATTACACCAATGTTAGCATCGTCTGCTTTAACTCTAAAAATCGACGCGCCACCCATGCCATCAAGCGGTTTTAAAATAATGTCTTTATGCTGCGCTAAAAACTCACGAATTTGCTTTTGGCTGCGCGTTACTAAAGTGTCGGGCGTGTGTTCGCTAAACCAAGCTGTAAACAGCTTTTCGTTTGCGTCGCGCAGGCTTTGTGGCTTGTTAACTATGAGTGTACCTGCTTGTTCGGCACGCTCTAAAATATACGTTGCGTATATGTATTCGGTATCAAAAGGGGGATCTTTACGCATTAAAATAACGTCTAAATCGCCAAGTGCAATAGTGGTTTTTTGCTCAAGCTGGTACCAATTGTTTGGATCGTCAAAAACCTGTGCTTTTGCAGCTGTAGCATATGCCTGACCTTGGCGTAGTGAAAGATCATCCATTTCCATATAGTAAATTTCATAGCCACGTGCTTGCGCTTGCATCATCATTGCAAAACCAGTGTCTTTTTTAATATTAAATCCGCTAATAGGATCTGAAATAATGCCTAACTTAATTGCCATGCGCTGTGCCTTAATATGAATATTAATATATATATGTGGGTACTTTTAGTTATTTCAATTAGCTAAGTCGCCAAACTGCAGCTGTAATGCACTTAAAACAGTTAATGCTGCTGTTTCGGTGCGTAATACGCGCGGGCCTAAGCGAATATCTACAAAGTTTTGTTGCTTTGTTTGCGCCATTTCCTCATCAGTAAAGCCGCCTTCAGGGCCAACTAAAAAGCGTACGCCATCTTTTGGGACGGTAATTGTTTTGATACTGTGCTCGGCACGTGGATGCAAAGTGAGCTTAATTGCTGCACTTTGCTGTGCAAGCCATTGCTTTAGATCTACCGGCGGATGAACAACAGGTACAAAATTACGCCCAGATTGCTCTGCGGCGGCTATGGCTATTTTTTGCCATTGTTGGTGTTTTTTATCAAGTCGATCGCCCATCAATTTAACGCCGCAACGCTGACTAAAAATAGGGGTGATTTCGGTAATACCCAGTTCCACCGATTTTTGAATGGTAAAATCCATTTTATCGCCACGCGATACGCATTGGCCTAAGTGAATTTTTAAGGGCGACTCTACATCATGAGTATTTAGCTGTTGTGGCATAACCACGACATTTTTTTTAGTCACCTCAATAATTTCACTAAGGTATTCACCGCCTTCACCATTAAAAATAGACACGTGCTCGCCTACTTTCATTCGCAATACTCGGCCAATATGCCCTGCAGCGTCGTCATCTAATGTAACGGGAGTGTTTAAGGCAATACTCGATGCCTGATAAATATGAGGAACTCGCATGTGGTGTCACTTATTGGTTAGTGCATAAAAGTTATATGCCGCTATGGTAAGTAAGCTGTGAGCTAGGTGCAATTATTTATTTTTATTAAATTGCTCATCAGTCTCTATTAGGTTTAGTGACGCTTGTGCTATATCGGTATGGCACGATAAGTGATTTGAATGCCCTGGGTCTGTTACTGGGCTAAACGAAAAGCCATTTTCGTCTTGGCTAACTAAAAAGCGACTTTTGTGTAGTGAGTTATAAATAAAGCGCTGTTTATCATCGCCAAGTAAGTAATCAACACGGTTAAATAATACGCCTTTAATTTTATGATGATCATGCAAGTAGGTAGCGAGCTCTGATACACTAATTTCATTTTCAAAGTCGCAATAGCAGTAATCTTTTATAAGTTCATCAAACATCATTTTTACTAACTGCCGGGTGTGGCTACCAGCTGCTATTAACCCGCTGGGTGATTGGCTCTGAGCATGATTAAAAGAGTACTCAGCAAATGCTCTGCTAAACTCATTATCTATATCAACTAACAGATAATTGGTTACATCAAATAGCATAAGGCCCCATTACACTTAAGCAAAGTGTTCACAAGCTGATTAAATATTATATTTAATCAGCTTGGTGTTAAATTGAAAACATACTAATAAGCAAATAACCTACAGCACAAAAAACCGCAAATTCGATACAAGCAATACCAATATTATCTTGATGATCAATTTCCAGCGAAGTATCGATATTTGGTAACGAAATCTTTTTTATTACATAAGTTAAACTGTAAAGTAGCACCCACATTACACCGCAATGCATCACGAGTGTAAATAAATTTTCGACCATCTTACCATTTTGAAACGCTGCGCTGGACAAACCAGCATACGCGGCCAGCGATAAACCAATTGATTTACCCGCGTAACGAATACCAATAGAGGTATTTTCAAGGCCAAAGTTACTTTGTAGCGATGCGCCTTGGTTAGCTTTGGCAAAGTGGTATTCACGTATTTTACTATCAAAAGCAAACATACCTTGTAGTACAAAAAAACTTACAAAGGCAATGAGTAAACTGCTAAAACCTTGAGTGTGAGTCCAAGTGTAAAGCCCTAAAGTAATAATACAGTTTGCAATTAACATACCTGAGTCGACCAGTGCGGCGCAGACATTTTGTTTTAAAATAGCGGCTTCTTCATTAAAGCGATGCAAAATCCATTTGCGATGAATTAAGTGACCTACTTTAATAAATAAAAATAATAAAACGATTAAAAAGATCACTTTTAATGGGTTCGATTGCGCTGTGCTTATGCTTATTTCATCAAATAAAAATGCTACTGAGGCAATCACCACCGATATTTCTGAGGCAAAACTAATCCCCATTGCAAAGTTATCATGCTGCGCTAACTCATCTTTAAGCGCTTGTTTTGCTTTTAGTTGAGTGGTTATTCTTAAGCTCATTATGATCACGCAAATAACAATAAAACTAATAGCAATCGCAAGTAAACTAGTGTTAGATAATGACAAATATGACATGGTTTTCCTAAGTAGTATTTACCTTAATAGGTTTTTAATCATTCTAGTACGGTTATTGATGATATAAAAGAGAGTATTGATGAGTAACGTAAAGCAACTTCCCATTCAATTACAAAAACTTGGCGAAACACGCTTCGAACAGCTTTATCCACAACAAAAGCAAGAATTAGCGCTGGTACGGTTATTAGCCTTGAGTGACTTTGCATGGCGCTGTTTAACATCGCAACCTGAGCTAAAAAACTGGTTATTATGTAACACCGAAATTAAAAATAGGGTGATTGCAGCTCCTTTTATTGACTTAGACCTAAATAATATTGATGAGCGCGATTGCCATAAATTACTGCGGCAATACCGAGAAAAGTACTGGCTTAAAGTGGCTTTTTTAGATTTATGTTGCGACAACCCAATTGCCGATAGTATCAAGTATGTAAGCCAATTAGCAGATAACCTAATAGAAAGTGCAAATCAGTGGGCTTATACACAGGTGGCAAAAACCAATGGTGAGCCTTTAAATGAACAAGGTCAGCCATTGCCTTTAATGGTGTTAGGAATGGGTAAGCTTGGCGGACAAGAGCTAAATTACTCATCAGATATAGATCTTATTTTTGCCTATCCTCGCAATATTAAAACCCAAGGCGGGCGTCGCTCGCTCGAAGCCCAAGTGTTTTATACCAAAGTGGCGCAAAAGTTAATAACCGCACTTAATCAAGTGACCGTTGACGGCCAAGTATTTAGAGTAGATATGCGACTGCGACCTTTTGGTGAAAGTGGCCCGTTAGTTATGAGCTTTAATGCAATTGAAGATTATTACCAAGAGCAAGGCCGTGATTGGGAACGTTATGCCATGTTAAAAGGGCGCTTAATTGGCACGCCTAACATTTATTTTAGCGAGTTTAACCAGCTATTAAAGCCGTTTGTATATAGACGCTATATTGACTTTTCGGTGATTGAGTCGCTGCGAAAAATGAAGTTGATGATTGCTCAAGAAGTACGTCGTAAGCGCCTAACCAACAATATAAAACTAGGCGCAGGCGGAATACGAGAAGTTGAATTTATTGTACAAGCACTACAAATGGTACGTGGTGGGCGAGAGGCTAATTTGCAAACTCAATCATTATTACACGCCCTTAAAGAGCTTAGCTTAAGCCAAGTAATTGATGAGCTTGAAGCAAAAGATCTGCAAAAAAACTACTTATACCTGCGTAAAGTAGAGCAGTACCTACAAATATTTGATGACCAACAAACGCAAACCCTCCCGGATGAGGAGCTAAATCAGCAACGTTTAAACTATTTACTCAATCAGCCCGACTTTAGCGCTACGTTAAGCTATTTAGAGCATGTAATGGGGCAAATTCATAATGAGTTTAATCATGTAATAGGGGAGGAAACCGAGCCGCTAGATACTTGCGAAGGCGCATTTATTAGTACTTGGGATCATGGTGATGTGAGTTTTTTAAATGATCCCAGGGAAGATTGGCAAACACCACTACACGACTTTAAACAACGTATATCTAAAGCAAAAGTGGGTAATCGAGGGCGTAATATTCTTGATAAATTAATGCCGGTTTTACTCAAACAAATGAACGACTTTAATGCCACTGCCGAAACATTTAATGTTATTTGCCAAATACTCAATAAAATAATTTCGCGTACCGCCTATTTAGAGCTGTTATACGAAAACCCAGGTGCCTTAAAGCAGTTAGTATTATTGTGTTGTTATAGTAAATGGATAGGTGAGCATATTTCGCTTTACCCTATTTTGCTTGATGAGCTAATAGACCCCGCAGTACTTTATAAGCCAACACCTTTAAGCGCCTATAAAGACGAAATTAGGCAATATTTTTTACGTATTGAGCCCGACGACTTAGAAATGCAAATGGAGGCGTTACGACAGTTTAAACAAACGCATCAGTTACGAATTGCCGCTGCCGATGCCACCGATGTTATGGATGTAATGAAGGTGAGCGATCATTTAACGGCACTGGCGGAGGCTATTGTCGATCAGGCCGTTAATATTGCATGGCACAATTGTGTAAAACGCTTTGGTATGCCACCTAGTACTAACGACGAAAGCAAAGGTTTTGCGGTTATTGCCTATGGTAAAACCGGTGGCTTTGAAGTGGGTTATGACTCTGATTTAGATTTAGTCTTTGTACATAACCACGATGGCAGCAGCCAAACTAATGGTGTAAAGCCAATAGATTCAAGGCAATTTTATTTAAAATTGGCGCAACGTTTAATGCATTTATTTAATACCCGAACCGCTTCGGGGATTTTATATGAGCTTGATACACGACTACGCCCTGAAGGCGCATCGGGGTTGCTGGCAATTAACCTAGAGAGCTTTAATCATTACCAACAAACACAGGCATGGACGTGGGAGCATCAAGCGCTAGTGCGAGCTAGGCTGATTTTAGGGCAAGCTGAATTTGTTGAGCGTTTTGCGCAAATTCGTAAAAATATACTGTGTCAGCCGCGCGATAAAAAAGTGCTCAAAGACGATGTAATAAAAATGCGTGAAAAAATGCGTGAACATTTAGCAACAGGAAATGAGCAGCAATTTGATTTAAAGCAAGATGTTGGCGCAATGACAGATATTGAATTTATTACTCAGTACTTAGTGCTAAATTATGCGCAACAATTTGAAGAGCTATGTGTGTATTCCGATAACGTCAGAATTTTAACTGATGCTGCAAAGCTTGGCTGCATTACCAAGGCGCAAAAGCAGCAATTAATTCAGGCGTATATTAATTACCGTTCGCGCTATCATGTGTTGAGTTTAGATCAGCAAGGGCGCCGCGCAGAGCGTGCACAATTTAGTGATGACATTAAAAATGTAACTGCAATCTGGCAAACTGTGTTTGAATTAAGTTAACTTGAACTTTGGTTAAGCGCGCGTCACTTTGATACTCAGATGAGTATCAAAGTGCTAATTATTAAGTTCAAGTTTTAAGTTGTAAGCAGTTAGTGCGAACAAATTCAGAAGGTAGTTCAGTAATTACGGCCGCGCGCTGTTTATGACATAAGTAAGTGTATACTTCGTTTTCAAAGTCGTCGTTAATTGCACGCCCTACTTGATACAAGGTAGAAGTGAAATTGCTATCGACTCTAAAATGATCTTTAACGACGTAATCTTTACTTAAATACCAATATAACTCTATGCCTTCATTACTGGCATATTGCGATAACGCCTTTTTTAGTGTTGACCCGTTTTCAAAGCGTCGAGGCTCAATTTTACCTGTCCAGGTTTTTGGAATCGGTTCAATAATACGCATGCGCTCAGCTAAAACACGCTCAAGAGTTTGTTCTGGCTTTTTAAGCTGCAATACAAACTTACCTTGCTCGTCGCTCACTTTATTACGAATTGAAGAGTAAAACCGACTTAATCCTTGCGCCGCTGCATTGTTTGATTCTTTAAAATCAAATACTGGACCATCACCTAATAAAAAGTAGACTGCGAGAATTATTAGCCCCGCAGCCAGTGATAAATGTTTAATCCAGAACCACATAGTTGGTACTCATTTTTATTTTTATTATCTATTGTTATACCATTACTTTTAATAAAAAGAAGTGCTATTTTCATCGGGGCGTGTTTTAAAACGGCGGTGTAGCCACATATATTGCTCAGGAGCGGCATTAATTGCTTGCTCTATGCGTTGGTTAACACGAGTGACATCGGCTCTGTTGTCGCCACTGGGGAAGTTTTCAAGTTCAGGTAATACCTCTAAGTGGTATTTACCGTGTTCGTCGCGACGGCTAACTAAACTAACTGTTTCACAGTGTTTACTGGCTGCAAACATTAGCGTTCCTGTGGTTGTTGCTGTGTCTGGTACGGCAAAAAATGGCACAAATTCACAATGCTTACGACCATAATCTTGATCAGGTAAGTAGTAACATATTTTTTTGTTTTTAAGCGCTTTTAATAAACCTTTTACGTCTTTTCGGCCAATTAAATATTCGTTAGAGCGCAAGCGACCATTGGTAGTAAAGTATTCCATAAGCGGATTGTTGTGCGGGCGATAAAAACCTAAGCCTTGGTATTTTAATCCCATTACACGGCTCGCCATTTCAAGATGCAAAATATGCGGAACTAGCATTAACACGCCTTTGCCCGACGCTTGAATGCGCTCAAAGTGCTCAAGCCCTTTAATTGAGCCGTAAGCTTTTTGTACTCGCCACTTTGGCCACCACCATGCCATACCAGTTTCGACCATAGCCATTCCGGTATTTTCCATGTTTTTTAATACTAATGCTTGCTGGTCTGCTTCGCTCATATCTGGGAAGCAGTGTTTTATATTTACCTCAGCAATATGGCGGCGTCGTTTCATATATTTATGCACTAATCGGCCAAGCTGCTTGCCCATTGCTAGTTGTAGCTTTTGTGGTAGCCACGAAATTAAATATAAAAAGAAAACACCCACCCAAGTTAACCAGTAACGAGGACCCAAAAAAGATATTTTAAAAGGAGATGAGGTAACCACAAAAAATTCTCTAATAATAAAAACGCTAGTTTAACGCTAAGCGCTATAAAACACAAAAAGCCAGCAAAATGCTGGCTTTTTAGTTACTAGACTAAGCTGTGTTAAATTGCGTTTAAACCTTTATTAATCGCCATTAAGTCAGCATTTGTCAGTGTTCCTGTTGCTTGCTTTAAACGCAGCGTAGATACCACGTAGCGATAGCGAACATTGGCAAGGTTACGTTTTGCATTGTACAAATTTTGTGTGCTAACAAGTACATCAACAATAGTACGAGTACCTACTTCAAAACCTGCTTCAGTTGCTTTAAGTGCACTTTCGGCAGATATAACCGCTTGCTCTAGCGCTCTAAAGGTCGCTATATCTGAAACCACCTGATTATAAGAAGTAATAACTGTGCGTGTAACTGCGCGATAGTTAGTTTCGTAATCTTGGCTTGCAGCGACGTAAAATGCACGTGCTTGATTAGTTGCAGCAACCGTGGCACCACCTGAGTAAAGAGGCACACTAAAGTTAATACCTATAGTGGTCGAATCGGCACGAGGTTGGTTATCAAAACTTGCACCGTTTATGTCGCGATTGGTTAAAGAATCACCGTAACGCGCATCAAGTGTTAATTTTGGGTAGTGGCCTGCTTTCGCTAGCTCAATTTGATCTTTAGCTATATCAACTGTGACTTTTGCTACTTGTAAATTTAAGTTTTTTTCTTCAGCCACTTTAACTAAGTCGCTAGAGGGTTTATTTGGCTTTACAGTTGAAAATGTTTCGGTATTTAAAACGTCAAGTTTTGCGTGGTACTTACCTGTTATTTCGCGCAGTAGTTCACGTGCTGTTTCTACGGCATTACCGGCAACAATTTCTTGTGCTACTGAGTTATCAAACTGAGCTTGAGCTTCGTGTACGTCGGTAATAGCAGTTAGGCCTACCGCGTAGCGTTGCTTTGTTTGCTCTAATTGGCGTTCAATAGCGCGCTTTTCAGCTTTAACAAATTCAAGGCTATCGATAGCACTTAATACATTAAAGTAACCATCGGCAACACGTACTATTAAATCTTGCTTGGCAAAATCGTACTGTGCACTGGCTTGTAGAGCTTGTTTATCAGCAATACCTAGGTTATTCCATGCGCCTAAATCAAACAGTGTTTGGCTTAAGCTAACACCACGAGTGAATTGGTCAGTATCGCTTTCTACTTTAACTTGATTTGATAAATCGCCAACACTTTGAAAAGAGGTAGAGTCACTTTTTTCGTAGCCTAAGCTTAAACCTATTTGAGGTAATAATGCGCTCATCGCACGATCACTTTGATAAGATTGTGCATCCGCTTGGGCTTTTGCCTTTAACACGGTAGGATCGTTTGCTGTCGCAATTTCAAAAACTTGCAGTAAATCTTCAGCGTGAGCAGCTGTAGCGCCAATTGCGCATGATAAACTAACCAGCGCCGCAAGGATGTTCTTTTTCATGTGTGGTTCGGTCCTTAGACAAATTTTATACTATTGGGCATGTTAACCTGTTTTGGCTCATAACTAAAAAAAAAATGAGTAAAACAATGTTTGTAAGTGTAACAGAATATATTAATCCACTTTAGTTTATTAAAATAAGTAAGAGGTAGTTATATGACCAATAAAAAGTTGATCGAATTTACTCACCAAGATGTGAGATTAAAACCTATTACTAACCTTTACGATGGTTTTTTTAAAATTAACTTATATCAATTTGAACATGCATTATTTGCCGGTGGCGAGTCGCAACTCATTAGCCGTGAAATTTTAGAACGCGGCGATGCTATTGCCGTGCTGCCTTACGACCCTGTAACCGATACAGTGTTATTAATAGAGCAAATACGCATTGGTGCAATAAAAAGCAAACATTCGCCATGGCTGTTAGAATGTATTGCAGGTATGACCGATGGCAGTGAGGATTATGCAGCGGTAGTAAAAAAAGAAGCCTATGAAGAAGCCGGACTTAATTTAACCGAGCTCGAGTTTATGCTTTCGTATCTTTCAAGCCCCGGCGGCACTACTGAGCGGTTACATTTATATTTAGCCCGCGCCGATTTAAGCCAAGTAAACAGCGGAGTTTACGGTTTAGAAACGGAAGGGGAGGATATTAAAACCCATATATTAACACTAGATGATGCACTGGCACGGCTTAATAGTGGGGAAATAGACAATGCTGCAACGGTTATTTGTTTGCAATGGTTAGCGCTCAATCGTGATGGTATGATCAACAAGTGGGCATAAATTTTATACATAAATAGTAATTTATAAATTGTAATGGCGGTACTTTGACAGCACTTTTAGCAACCCAAAGATATATTCAAAACCTTCCAAAGTATTTAACACTTTGCGAGCATAATTACGTGCGGCTTTTAAAGTTATTACCAAGCGAGCAAACTAAACAAAGTATTCGCGAGGTAAAGTTGGGTAACAGTGAGTTTGCTGTAAAAATAGATGACATGGCTAAATACACTATGGATGTGTCCATTAAACAGCTATCAGGAATGGTAAAAGGCATTACCCCATTATACTTAACCGTTAGGCTTTATAATGATGCGAAAGTGGCCGAAATTATTCATCACGACTATCATCAGCGCATAAAACCTTCTTACGGTTACCCTAATCCTAAAATGCATCAAAAAGATGAAAAATATCAGCTTAACGCCTTTTTATATGATTGGCTGGTGGCGTGTGTTGAGCATGGCCAAGCCACGCTAAATTGGGATGTAAATAATGGCTTGGTTTGATGATACTTATACTTTTAATAAGCCATCTTTACGTATTGCTCATGTTACAGATTGCCATTTATTTGCCGATAGAAATGCTGAGTACTTTGGGGTAAATACAGCCACATATTTTCAACAAGCGCTTGAACATATGGCGTTACAACAACTAGATGCAGTGGTATTTGGCGGTGATTTAACACAAGATCATAGTGTGGAATCTTACTTATTATTTAGTGAGCTTATAAGCAACAGTACACTTACTTGCCCAGTATTTTGGCTACCAGGTAATCATGACGAAATTGCCTTGCTTGAGCAAATCAGTGGTGGACAAATAAAAGCGGCAAAACGCTTAGTGGCTAATAACCTAACTAATAGCCTAACTAATAACGCAAGCACTGATATTGAGCTATTACTTATTAACTCCAAAGGGCTCACTCCAGCCGGTTGGGTGACAAGTGAGCATTTAAATGAAATATCCGATTGTTTAGCGCAGCCAGTTAGTAAGCAACTGGTATTTTGCCATCATAATCCGTTGCCAATAAACGGTTATTTAGATAAACATATGCTTGAAAATGGCCCACAACTATTAAATACTTTGGTTAATAATGGCAATGTTGCTGCGCTTATTCATGGTCATGTGCATAATGATTATACGCAATGTTTTAGAGAGCTTGATATTTACGCTACGCCGGCAAGCTCAGTGCAATTTACTAAGCACAGTAAAGCGTGGCAACAGCAAAATAATGGCCCAGCTTATAGAATGCTTTATATAAACTCATCGCAAGGGCAAGTGCATATAAATACGGACGTGATATGGTTAAGCGCGTAATTTATATTCACGGTTTTAATAGTTCTGAAAAATCATATAAAGCTGTGCGCTTTGGTGAGCTTATGGCACACTATGATGTTGACTATTATGTACCACGTTTAAACCACGAACCTCTGCAAGCTATTATCGAGTTAGAGCAGTTAATCACACCTAATACCGCGTTATTAGGTAGTTCATTAGGCGGTTTTTTTGCCACCTATTTATCGCAGCGTTATCATATTCCTGCGGTGGTTATTAACCCAGCGGTAGCACCGGGCAATTTATTACAGCCTTTACTTGGGGCAAATTATAATCCGTATCAAGATTATAATTATGAACTAAATAACCGTCATATAGATGCTTTAAAAGTATTAACATTGAGCGAGTTAAAGCACCCTGAGTTGTTGTACTTGTTGCAACAAACGGGTGATGAAGTGTTAAATTTTCAACACGCAGTAAATTATTATTCACACTGTAAGCAATTAATAGAATTTGGTGGTGATCACAGCTTTATTGGCTTTGAGCGCACTATTGCAAGCATTGTCGATTTTCTTAAATTAAATAAAACTAGTTAGCGCATATAAAGATAAAAATTATGAGTCAGCAAAATTATAACGCCGAAGCTATTGAAGTACTCAATGGGTTAGATCCGGTAAAACGCCGCCCCGGTATGTATACAGATACCTCGCGGCCAAATCATTTAGGCCAAGAAGTTATCGATAATAGTGTCGATGAAGCAATGGCCGGCCATGCCACTCGAATAGATGTGATCTTACACGAAGATAACTCGCTCGAAGTGAGTGACGATGGCCGTGGTATGCCTATTGATATTCACCCAGAGGAAGGTATTCCCGGGGTTGAGCTAATATTTACCAAACTGCATGCTGGTGGTAAGTTTTCTAACAAAAACTATCAGTTTTCGGGTGGTTTACACGGCGTTGGTATTTCGGTTGTAAATGCGCTATCAACCCGCGTAGAAGTGACCGTTAGACGAGATGCCCAGCAATACAGAATGGCATTTGAAAATGGCGAAAAAGTTGAAGACTTAAGCGTAATTGGCGTGGTGGGTAAGCGCAATACCGGTACCACAGTACGTTTTTGGCCAGACGTTAGTTACTTTGATTCGCCTAACTATTCAATCACTAAACTAAATCACTTATTAAAAGCTAAAGCCGTGTTATGCCCAGGCTTACGCATTAAGTTTGTTAATAAGCAAACTAAAGAAACCCAAGAATGGTTTTACGAAACGGGTTTAAAAGATTACTTAATTGAAGCCATTAAAGGCTACGAAACATTACCAGATGTGCCCTTTGTAGGTGAGTTTTCAAGCTCAATTGAAGGTGCTGACTGGGCATTGATTTGGCTACCTGAAGGGGGCGAGTCAATAGCTGAAAGTTACGTAAATTTAATACCTACCGCACAAGGCGGTACTCATGTAAACGGTTTACGCCAAGGTTTACTTGAGGCAATGCGTGAGTTTTGTGAGTTTAGAAATTTATTACCACGAGGTGTAAAACTCACCCCAGATGATATTTGGGAGCGTTGTAGTTATGTGCTTTCAGTTAAAATGCAAGATCCGCAGTTTGCCGGTCAAACTAAAGAAAAGTTATCGTCGCGCTCATGTGCGGCATTTGTATCGGGCGTAGTAAAAGACTCCTTTAGTTTATGGCTAAACGAGCATACCGATATTGCAGAGCAACTCTCTGAATTGTGTATTTCTAATGCGCAGCGACGTTTACGTGCTGCTAAAAAAGTGATCCGTAAACGCGTAACCGCAGGGCCTGCACTTCCGGGCAAATTAACCGATTGTAGTGCCGCAGATAACGATCGCACCGAGCTATTTTTAGTGGAAGGTGACTCGGCAGGTGGCTCGGCTAAGCAAGCGCGAGATCGTGAGTTTCAAGCAATAATGCCGCTGCGTGGTAAAATATTAAATACCTGGGAAGTTGATTCGGGGCAAATATTAGCATCGCAAGAGGTGCACGATATTTCGGTGGCATTAGGTATAGACCCAGATTCAGACGATTTAACAGCGCTGCGCTATAATAAAATATGTATATTAGCCGATGCTGACTCGGATGGGTTACACATAGCTACCCTATTGTGCGCCTTATTTGTGCGCCACTTTAAGCCACTAGTAAAAGCAGGGCATGTGTATGTTGCTATGCCACCACTTTTTAGAATCGATATTGGTAAAGATGTTTATTACGCACTAGATGAAGACGAAAAAACCGGTATTTTAGCGCGCATTGAAGCTGAGAAAAAACGCGGTAAAGTAAACGTACAGCGATTTAAAGGCTTGGGTGAAATGAACCCGTTGCAACTGCGTGAAACTACTATGGATCCAAATACCCGGCGTTTAGTGCAACTCACCTTGGATGAAGAAGAATTAACCATGGAAATGATGGATATGTTACTGGCTAAAAAGCGCTCTGCAGATAGGCGTCAATGGCTAGAGGATCACGGTAACAAGGCACAAGTTTAATTAGCGTCTGCGTTTAAAAAACAAGGAGAATATATGAATACGGTACTAAAAATAGTGCTATTACTAGGTTTAACTAGCAATACCGTAATGGCTAAAAATATATTAGATAAACTCACGGTAGCCCCGGGGTTTGAGCTTAGCTTATTTGCCAGTGATGTTGAAAATGCACGGCAAGTTGTAGTATCAAAAAAAGGCATAGTATATGTTGGCTCGCGCAAAGCAGGCAATGTATATGCACTTATTGATCATAACAGCGATGGCGTAGCAGATAAAAAAATGCTGGTTGCAGAAGGCTTAAATATGCCTTCAGGTTTAGCAATGAAAGATGGCGATTTATATGTTGGTGAAGTACACCGCATCATTCGTTTTAAAAATATTGATACGCAACTAAAAAACCCACAGTTTGAGGTGCTTTACGATGCGCTGCCATCAGAGCGACATCATGGTTGGAAATTTTTACGCTTTGCCCCAACTGGCGAGCTAATAATTCCGGTTGGTGTACCTTGTAATATTTGCGCTGAAGACGAGCGTTTTGGCCGTATTTTTGCGTTAAACGTAGAAACCAAGCAAATTACTACACTGGCGCAAGGCGTACGTAACTCAGTAGGGTTTGACTTTCACCCTAGCACACAAGCGTTATGGTTTAGCGACAATGGTCGCGACATGATGGGGGATGACATTCCGCCAGATGAGTTAAATAGAGTCACTAAAGAGGGCGAGCATTTTGGTTTTCCGTATGTTCACGCAGGCGCGATTATTGACCCTGAATTTGGAAAAGGTAAAAAAATTGCCGACTATACTTCACCTGCACTAGCCTTACCGGCGCATGTAGCGCCTTTGGGTATTCATTTTTATAACGGTAAGCAATTTCCAGCAAGCTATAAGCAGCAGTTATTTGTTGCTGAACATGGCTCGTGGAACCGTTCTAAAAAGTCAGGTTATAAAGTGGCATTAGCGAGCATTGAGCAAGGCCGTGTAACTAAATATACGCCATTTATTACAGGCTTTATGCAAGACGAAACAACATATGGACGCCCTGTTGCATTTGCAGAATTAGGTGACGGCAGTCTATTGGTAAGCGATGATTACGCCAATGTGATCTACCGTGTAAGCTATAAGAAAAACTAGGTAAGCTTTAATGAGTGATACAGATACCTTGCTAATGCAAGGAATTGAGCAACAAACAATGGGTCGTTTTACCGAAGACGCCTACTTAAACTATTCTATGTACGTAATTATGGATAGGGCATTACCCCATGTGGGCGATGGCTTAAAACCAGTACAGCGACGTATTATTTATGCTATGAGCGAGCTGGGGTTATCGGCTAATGCCAAGTATAAAAAATCAGCCCGTACCGTAGGTGACGTACTAGGTAAATACCATCCCCATGGTGATAGTGCCTGTTATGAAGCCATGGTATTAATGGCGCAGCCGTTTTCTTATCGTTATCCATTGGTTGACGGGCAAGGAAACTGGGGCGCGGCCGACGATCCTAAATCGTTTGCGGCAATGCGTTATACCGAAGCACGTTTATCTAAGTTCTCTGAAATACTCCTCAAAGAGCTAGGCCAAGGGACGGTAGATTGGACGCCAAACTTTGACGGCACCATGGATGAGCCTGTGGTACTGCCATCGCGTTTACCGCATATATTACTCAATGGTATAACGGGTATTGCAGTTGGTATGGCAACCGATATTCCGCCTCATAATGTGCGTGAAGTAGCCAGTGCCTGTTGCTTATTACTTGATAAACCAAAAACTGAGCTTGAAGAATTACTTACTTTAGTACATGCGCCAGATTACCCTACAGACGCAGAAATAATTACCCCAAAAGCCGATATTCACAAAATATATAAAACTGGGCGTGGTTCAATCAAAATGCGTGCTGTTTATACACAAGAACAGGGTGATATAGTTATTACCGCACTGCCACATCAGTGCTCTGGTGGTAAAGTACTGGAGCAAATTGCAGCGCAAATGAACGCTAAAAAGCTGCCAATGGTAGCCGATTTACGCGATGAGTCAGATCACGAAAACCCGACTCGAATCGTCATTATTCCGCGTTCAAATCGCATTAAAGCTGAGCCGTTAATGGCGCACTTATTTGCCACCACAGATCTAGAAAAAAGCTATCGTGTAAACTTAAATATGCTTGGCCTAGATGGGCGTCCGCAAGTTAAAAATTTACTGACTATTTTAACCGAGTGGTTAGTGTTTAGACGCGAAACAGTACGTCGACGTCTACAATATCGTTTAGATAAAGTGTTAGCGCGTTTACATATTTTAGAAGGCTTATTAGCAGCCTTTTTAAATATTGACGAAGTGATTGAAATTATTCGCAGCGAAGATAAACCAAAGCCAGTATTAATGGAGCGCTTTGATTTAACAGACATACAAGCAGAAGCTATTTTAGAGCTAAAACTTCGTCATTTAGCTAAGTTAGAAGAATTTAAAATACGTGGTGAGCAAGATGAACTCGCTAAAGAGCGTGATAAATTGCAGCAAACGCTAGGCTCAGATCGTCGTATGTCAACGTTGCTTAAAAAAGAAATTCAAGAAGCGGCTGAAATATATGGCGACGACCGTCGCTCGCCAGTTGTTGAACGCCTAGAAGCAAAAGCGTTAAATGAAAAAGATTTAATCCCATCAGAGTCGGTCACTGTGGTGCTTTCAGACAAGGGCTGGGCACGCGTTGGCAAAGGACATGATTTAGATGTGCAAGGGTTAAGTTATCGAGCCGGTGATGCTTATAGAGCCTCAGCTCGGGGTAAGAGTAACCAGCCCGCCGTGTTTTTAGATTCAGCAGGACGAGCGTTTGCAACCGATGCGCATAGCCTGCCCTCAGCACGTAGCCAAGGTGAGCCCATGACAGGGCGTTTTAACCTTAGTGCAGGCGCTAACTTTGAGCATGTAGTAATGGGTGAAGATAACCAAGTATTACTTATGGCATCAGACGCAGGTTATGGCTTTATTACTGACTTTAAAGACTTAGTGAGTAAAAACAAAAACGGCAAAGCATTGGTGAGCGTACCTAAAGGCGGTTTATTACTGTCGCCAATTAGGGTTAACGAGGTCGCTAGTGATTATTGTATGGCCATTTCCAACGAAGGGCGGATGTTGTTATTTCCGCTGCGCGACTTACCAAAACTAGGTAAAGGTAAAGGTAATAAAATAATTTCTATTCCGGGGGCTAAAGTACAAGCCCGCGAAGAGTTTGTAAAAGTATTAGCAGTAGTGCCTGAGGGCAGTAGTGTAACGCTGCATGCAGGTAAGCGAAAACTAACGCTTAAACCAAGTGATTTAGAGCATTATTATGGCGAGCGAGGGCGTAGGGGTAATAAACTACCACGAGGCCTACAAAGAGTAGACGAAGCTGTTGTAGAGTTTAGCCCGCAAAACGACGAGCCAATTGAAAATGCTATTGATGAGTAGCGATTAATTCACATTCGCTCATATTAAACGGCTTGCTTATGCAGGCCATTTTTTTGTTATAAATTTAGTTTGTTATAAAATTGAGCGTACACTTGTGCGCTATTTTCTCGTGTAGATCATAAAATAACGTTATAATAGCCGCTGGCTTAACGCGATTATATTTGGAGACGCTCTGTTGCTTGCTGTTATACGTATTTTTATTATGCTGTTGTTTATATTATTAAGTTGTATTTTTGGGTTACTGTTATCAATAGTGAGGCCATTTCATCCTAATAATGTGCATATTATAGCGAGCTGGTTTGGCTCAGTAGCAAAAATGCTGGGCGTTAAAGTTGTACGAAAGTACCATCCGGATAGCGTAAATCTTGGTCCTGCGGTTTATGTGGCAAATCATCAAAATAGTTATGACTTATTTACTATTCCTGCAATGGTGCCTAAAAACTGCGTGAGCGTAGGTAAAAAAAGCTTAAAGTGGGTGCCATTTTTTGGTCAGTTGTATTGGCTTTCGGGGAATATTTTAATTGATCGTACAAACCGCTCAAAAGCTGCGGGAACTATTTCTAAAGCCGCTGAAAAAATAAAGAAAAATGGCTTATCAGTATGGATGTTTGCAGAAGGTACACGCAGTTACGGACGCGGTTTATTACCTTTAAAAACAGGCGCATTTCATACCGCTTTAAGTGCGCAAGTACCCATAGTGCCCGTATGTATGAGCACAACGCATAAAACCATTAAACTAAATCGTTGGGATAATGGTACAATTTATATTGAAATGTTAGCCCCCATATCGCTTGATAAAAACATCAGCGCGCGCGAGCACGCTAAAAGTGTGCACAGTATTATGGCTGCTAAAATAACTGAATTAGATGCTCAAGTGAGAGAAAATTAATGGAAAACTGGCGTGAAATAAGTGAAGACATCGTATCTTCATTACTCGAAGATGGTTCAGACCCTGAAATACTTTACGAAGTAGAACATCACTTTGTATGTGAAGACTTCCCTAAGTTAGAGCAGGCCGCATTAGCCGCTTTTAAATTAGGCTACGATGTAGAAGAGCCAGCAGAGCTTGAGCTTGAAGACGGTGCAAAAATTTGGAGTTTTGACATAGTTGTAGAGTCAGAGCTTGATGTTGACGTAATAATGGAAGACGTTGATAAGCTGGCAGCACTTGCTGTTGAATGCGAAGTAGAATACGACGGTTGGGGCACTTACTTTCAAGAGTAATTAGCTGACTGTTATAAAAAAGGCGAACATTGTAAAATGTTCGCCTTTTTTATATTGGTATAATCTCTACAAACTGTATTAGATCGTTAGTGAGCTATATTTTTACCGTGCTAACTTGGATGGCGGACTTTCCGATTATTCTATTCGTGTTTTTACCTGTTCGTTGATGAATAGCTACAAAGTATTCTATAGGGTACTTTATTTTAGAAAGCTGCTCTTCAGAAGGAGAGTGCGCCTTATCTAATATGGTTGGCCATACTATAGACTTTTTGCCTTTGGCTTTATTCAACTCACAAGGTGATTTTTTACCATTCGACATTGAGATTGTTGTGCCATCTAAAGCTAAAAACTGTACAGAACAATTATATAAATTGTTCGTATCTACGTATTCAGATATTTCATAATCAAAAGATATTTCTAGCTTATGCTGCCTTTCATTTAAATTATGAGTTTCGTTAATTTTAAGCTTTGATATTACAGCTTCACTAACGTCAAAGTCTGAATAATTTGTTGACGCACAGCCTGCTAAAGCTAATAAAGCAATTGAAATTCCGAGTTTTCTCATTATTTTTCCTTAAAATATAAAGCAACCAGATGTTGCAGTTTAGTGTTTTAAATATTCACGTTTAATCAGTATTAAGTTATATCAACAAGTGCCTTTAATTCTGGGTTTATTTTAACCTTAACCGGAATTTTAGTCGGGTTAGTTATGGAAGGCTTATATTGTTGTATTGGCATTTTATCTAATATTTTTTGTGTCATCCAATCATTAGGTATGGAGTCAATTAACTCTCTACTAACCAAAGTTCCGTTAGAATCAATAGTAATAAAAAAAGATGCTTTACCCATTCCTTTAGGTATCCACTTTGGACGCCCAGGTAAGAAAACTACCTTAGATGTTTTAGCAACCCAATATTGGTTCAAATCAGCTACATCAATCACTACAATATCGTTATTAAAGGTTGGCTCTTTAACCGAGCTACAACCTAATAAAGTCATAGACGCAAAAATAAACCACAGTACTAATTTGGTCACACAATAACTCCTAAAGCGGTCACTTGCTTAAAGGCATTATAGAGAAAGACTAGGAGGCAATACTATCAGAGCTTCCTAGTTATTATTTCCTATATTAGTAACAAATAGTTAAGAGTTTTGCTAGTTTATTGTAATTAAATTGTTGCTTTATTTTGGTGTAGTTTGTTTTTAGGAGAATATAGAGGGTTTTATATTTGAATTTTTTTGCGTGTTTAGAGCCGCATCAGATTTTTATTGCATAAAAACCTGATGCGGCTCACCTTAAATTACCTAGCGTATTTATAAGCTATCTTTGCTTATTGCTTTACCCGTAGCGCGTTACTTCCACTAAATAATTAATTTATATTGTTACAGCCATTTTTTATTTTTAAAGTACACGCCAATACTGCCGGTAAGTACAACTAAAAACACGACGAATAAAGTGAACGCATAAGGGCTTTCTGTGCCAGGTATGCCGCCTACGTTTACGCCTAATAAGCCGGTTAAAAAGCCCAGTGGCAAAAATAATGCAGCCACCACCGACATAACATACATACGCTGATTTAGCTGCTCAGATACTTGGTTAGTGACTGTTTGTTGAATAATTTGCGCCCGATCTATTGAGCTGTCTAATTCTTCAAGGTAACGAGTTAGTAAATTAGTGGTTTCATTAAGCTTAGCTTTATCCTCATCGAAGAGCCATGAATAGTGATGATTAACCATGCTAATAAGCGCTTCTTTTTGTGGCTTTAAATAGCGTTTTAAAGCAATAGTTTGCCGACGTAATTGCGACAAACCTTGATTATCAAACTTTTTGCTTGGCTCATCTATTTCTTCTTCAAATTCATCTAGGGTTTCATCTAAAGCATCAATAACACTTTCCATACGGGAAGTGAGTTTTTGGGTGATAGTGCAGACGAGTTCAGAAATACTGCGCGGACCGGTATTGTTACTAAATGAAGCTAAAATATCTTGAATAGATAGTAAGCGACGCTTTCGGGTAGTAATAACAATATCATCGTTAATAAAAAGGCGAATTGAAACCATGTCTTCAGGGCTTTGTGCCGGATTTAAATTAATACCGCGTAAAAATAACATATGGCCGTTTGTAGCAGAGGTGATACGTGGACGAGTTTCGTCTGCAGTTAGCGACTCTAATTCGTAGTCGGTTAAAAATTCACAGCCTTTTAGCCAAGTGACAACGTCAGCTTGGCTATAATCCATGTGCACCCAAAGCTTGCCTTGCTCTGGTTGCCAATTATGTAGTTCGGCGCTGTTTTCTATAGTGCGCGCACCGCCTTGCTCATCAAGTACAAGGGCGTGAAGTAAGCCATTAATCATAATAATTTCTCATAGATGGTGTGTTTTTAATACCGTTTACTATAGTGTATTTACTTTAGTAAATTAAACTTATCTTTCTTTTTTAAGAAGTTAAATTTATTTAGCGCTTCGAACAAGGGGGTTTTTGGCCCTTAAAGTTGACTAGTTTGTTACGCTTATATTGTTAAACTAGTCGGCTATAAAGATCAATCAAATCAATTTGTCGACTTGATAAATTTATTTTGTTGGTGTTTTTTTTCCGGTAGCGTATAAGACACTTTTTTATTAAGGGCACATTTATGACAGCAAAGATTACCGTTGGTTGGCGTGAGTGGTTGAGTTTACCAGAGCTAGGCATCGAGAAAGTAAAAGCAAAAATTGATACCGGTGCCCGCACCTCATGTATTCATGCACTTAATATAGAAGAGTATGAAGTTGATGGCGAAAAGTGGGTTAAATTTATTACCCAGCCATTGCAAGAAGATGAAGAAACACAAGTTGTTTGCAATGCAAAAGTTAAAAAGAAGAAGCACGTAACCAGCTCTGGCGGGCAAAAAGAGTTACGTTACTTTATAGAAACAACATTGCATGCGGGTAAATATAGCTGGCCTATAGAAATTACCTTAACTAGCCGCGCAACAATGAAGTTTAGAATGTTACTCGGGCGTACAGCCATGGAAAATCGTATAGTCGTTGACCCGGCTTTATCTCATTTATTATAAGGATGTATTAACTTTTAGAGGGACTAAGCTTCTAAAATAATACGTACTTATTAAGGTTTAAATTATGAAAATTGGTATTTTATCTCGCAACAAAAAATTGTATTCAACGCGTCGTTTAATTGAGGCGGCTGAAGCTCGTGGTCACGAAGTTAAAGTAGTAGATGCACTGCGTTGTTATATGAATATAAACTCTGAGCTACCAGAAATTCACTATCGTGGTGAAAACTTAAAAGGCTTTGATGCAGTTATTCCGCGTATTGGCGCATCAGTTACGTTTTACGGCTGTTCGGTGCTGCGTCAATTTGAAATGATGGGCGTGTATCCAGTAAACGAGTCGGTTGCTATTTCTCGCTCTCGCGATAAGTTGCGCTCATTACAGCTTTTATCTCGTAAAGGTGTAGGTATGCCAGTGACTGGTTTTGCTAGTAAACCAGATGATGTAAAAGATTTGCTCGAAATGGTAGGCGGTGCGCCGGTAGTAATTAAACTACTAGAAGGCACGCAAGGTATTGGTGTGGTATTGGCTGAAACGCGTAAAGCGGCTGAGAGTGTTATTGAAGCATTTATGGGCTTAAAAGCTAACATTATGGTGCAAGAATACATTAAAGAAGCCGGTGGTGCTGACATCCGTTGTTTTGTTTTAGGTGACAAAGTGATTGCAGCAATGAAACGCCAAGCACAAGAAGGTGAGTTCCGCTCAAACCTTCACCGTGGTGGTAGCGCTACATTAGTGCGTATTACGCCAGAAGAACGTAAAACAGCCGTTGCAGCTGCTAAAGCGATGGGCTTAAATGTAGCCGGTGTTGATTTACTTCGCTCATCACGTGGTCCTTTAGTGATGGAAGTTAACTCATCACCAGGCCTTGAGGGCATTGAAATAGCAACAGGTAAAGATATTGCAGGCATGGTGATTGATTTCATTGAAAAAACAGCATCAAGTAAAGGAACAGCAACTCGTGGCAAAGGTTAAAATTAACCGTTCTTTTACCTTATTAGGTGAAAGTGTTGGCGTAGGCGAGCGTAAAACGCTGGCCTTAGAAGCGGCAAAACTTTATACCCACTCTCCACTTAATATTCCAATTGAAGTGGTTAATGGTGTTATGGAAGGGCCGGTACTTATGGTGTGTGCGGCTATTCATGGCGATGAGCTCAATGGCGTAGAAGTGGTGCGGCAATTACTTGCTAAAATAGATCCTAACCAGTTGCGCGGCACGCTGATTGCGGTGCCGATTGTAAATGTGTTTGGCTTTATACATAAGTCGCGCTACTTACCTGATAGACGCGATATGAACCGCAGTTTTCCGGGTTCAGAGCGTGGCTCGCTGGCTGGTCGTATGGCGTATATGTTTTTTAATCAAGTGGCAGTACATTGTACCCATATTATTGATTTACATACGGGAGCTATTCACCGCACTAACTTACCGCAAATACGCGCTAATTTAGCCGATGAAGCCACCGCACAAATGGCTAAAGCATTTGGTACACCCGCAGTGATAGATGCCTCGTTACGTAATGGCTCACTGCGCAGCGAAGCCGCTAACTTAGGGATCCCGGTTATTACTTATGAAGCCGGTGAAGCACTGCGTTTTGACCCATTTGCGATTGCTGCAGGTGTACAAGGCGTTGACTATGTTATGCGCCATTTAAAAATGATCCGTGGTAAGCGTCCTAGAAAGCTTCCTGAGCCTATTATAGCCAGCTCTACAAGTTGGGTGCGTGCTAATGTAGATGGCATTGTGCGTGCGCAGGTATCGCTTGGAGAGCGTGTTACTAAGGGGCAAGTACTTGCTTATATTAGCAGCCCACTTGGCGACTCTGAACTTGAGCTACCAGCACCACGCAGTGGAATTATTATTGGCCAGCAAACTATGCCATTAGTAAATGAGGGTGATGCGGTGTTTCATATTGCGTATTTTGCTCATGCAAATAGCTTGGTTGAGCAACAGCTTGGCACTTTTATTGATGAAATAAATGATTTAGATGATGAGCTTAAAACAGCTGAGTTAAATAACTAGTTATAATAGTAAGCTACTAAATATAGATAGAATAAATTGTAAAGCCGTTTTAGTTAACCCAGTTGGGATAACAAAACGGCTTTTTTATTACTATTTATTTGGCTTTTTGGGGCCAATAATACGCCTAATTACCGGTGCTTTTGTTGGCTTAGGTTCTTTGTTTAAAACCAGTACCGGACGAGTTACAAATAAGTTATTAGGGTATATAACTCTATGCCCGTCAATGTGCTCAAGCACTACATTCATTAAGCCCATTTCTATAATGCGCCCTTCAATACTATTTGCGCCATCAACAATACGTACCCAATAGCCAACGCGGCAGTCATTTTGAATAAACATCAGTAAAAAAGCGGTGAGATTACTAAGTAATGACCAAGCGGCAAACAGTGCAACACCTAGCATAGCAAATAGCGACGAACCTAGTACTAGGAGTCCACGTAGCTCGATACCCCAAAATACCAGCACTAAACATAACATCACAAATGCGAGGATAATTTTAAGTAATAGCTCAGCACGATATTTTCGGTGTAGGTCTATTTTTCCTTTAATAGCTTTTTCGAGAAGCTTTTTAGTACCTTTTAACAGTATCGGAAAAAGTAATAACGCAATAAGGGTAACGACCAGTTTATATTGGGTGCCAAGCAGAGCTAACAATTCCAAAGTTATAGTCTCACAATAATTATATATGCCCAGTTTAACGCTTTAGGGTGCGACGAAATAGCCATTTAAAAAGAATTTTTAACATTTACCAGCCACTGTACCGAATCTACGCCATCGGCACTATCTAGCGGTGCAGCTATATCTATATGGATCATGGTGCCGGCATTTGCACGGCTTGGTGCTAAGCGCAGGCCTATACCTACATTTTTAAGAACGCGGCTATCTTCAACATTGTTTGGGGTGTTAGACCATGCTCGGCCAACATCAAGAAAAGCCGCGCCGCCTACTTTAAATAATTGCAGCAAATCATATTCCCAATAGTAACGCTTTTCTAAACTCACTAAAAAGCTGCGATCTCCATGCTGATAATCCATAGGATAGCCACGTAGGCCGGTTTCGCCGCCGAGTGTAAGTTGTTTATCGTTAGTGAGGTTTTTAGCGTACTGCACCTGAGCTTTTACATACCAAGACTGATCAATGCTGGTATTTAAATAATATTGTATTTGGCTGGTGGAGATCAGGTTTTCAAATTTGTCCTGCTCTTTATTCCAGTAACCATCAATGCCTGCACTAAAGCGCCATAAGGTATTATCGCCACTAAAGTGAGCTTTTTTAAAATTAAAAGAGTAAACCGCGCGGCTATCATCGTTACTAACAGATTCATCGGAGTAGCCTAGTAAGGCTTTTATGTTCCAACCTAAGTTTAAGTCCTCAGTACGATAAATACTGTCGAAATTGCGTACTTTTATAAAGTTATCTTCAAACCAGTGTCCGCTTACATAAGGATAGCTTAAGCTGCGATCGACGGCTAAGGGTGCAAAGGTAGAGTCTATTGCAGCAAAAGTATGTTGCTCATCAACGTAGCCCAGGCTGAGGCGCTGGGTCCAGTTACGGCTTAATGCTTTGGAGTGACCAACAAAAAAACTGTTGTAGTCGGTCGTTTGATCAAACTCGCTAAACTTTTCACCGCGCTGATATAGCGCTTCTTCGCGTTGCTCTGAATAGCTTAAAATACCGTAGCTAAAAGGGGTGTCTATAGCAAAAAACGGATAGGTAAGTTCTAGCAGATGGCGTTTACCATCGTTATTATCGGCGTACTCTAAACGCCCACGATAGCGGGTTGATAAAATATTAGGATCGTCGTATACAAATAAATAACCATTACGATCGCTATCTGTAGTGCGCGACAACGACAAACGCTTACCCCAGCCAAATAAGTTAGATTCGCGAAAACCAATACTCGACTTGTTTTCTCCGCCACTGCGGCTAAAGCTTATTTCTGGTAGTAGTGTCCATAAGTCACGCGTAACGACGGTAACATTAACGTTCCCTTCGCAGTTTTCGGTGGCAATGACTTGAGCATCGTATAAATAGTTTTGTTTACGCAGTAAGCGTTCTGATTCGGCGAGCTTTTTAGGATCAAAATTATCACCGCTCTCAAACAATAAAATACTTTTAATAACCTCAGGCTCGGTTTGAATATGCGCGCGGTTAGCAAAGCGAAATAGGGCGTTATTTTCGGCTTCGAGTTCAGTATTAAATACGTTAAGTTGCTGCAAAGTAATATTGGCAATTTTTGCATTACTACTTTGCTTTAACAGTGGCGTTGGTTGATCTAGTTGACGGCGTAAATTATTACTACTTGATGGCGTTGGTTGCTCGCTTGCGCAATCATTTTGCGCATGAGGGGTTTCTTGCGCAGCTAAACTGAACATAAAAAAGCTTGGAATACAGAGGCTAAAACAACAAGATGAAATCCATTTTTTAGTAATCATTCAAACCCTTTACTGCTACGTAGCAAATTACTACCGTAATATCAGCTTACATCATTGTTACTAAAATGTAAGTTAAAAGTAGAGAGCTTGAAGTTATTTAATTGCTATTAACTTAGGTAAAAAGTAAGTGCGGCTAATAAATGTTCAGCGTCATGGCCTTCGCCGTTAATCCAAATACTTTGGCTGTAGTGTTCAAAATTTAAATTAAATGTTTGCTGCTGATAAGTGAAGCGCAGTTGATGGCGATCGGCACCAGCAGAGTACTCATTAATGGTTATTTCATCGTGGTGTAAAAACAAGCGACTCCACAGTTCAAAGTCTTCGTCGTGGGGCGGCTCTACCGGCGTAATAATAATGCATTGATGCGTGTGGTGATATTCTATTATGGTCATAATGCTCTTAGTTAGTAGCAAGGTAGTTGCGAATTGCAGTTAAAAACTCACCGCCATACTTATTTAATTTAGTAAAGCCAACACCCGACACCTTTAAAAATTCGCTGTCGTTGGTCGGCATTAGCTGCGCCATTTCTGCAAGCGTTTTGTCGTTAAATACCACGTACGGCGGTACATCGTCGGCATCGGCTAACTCTTTTCGCAGCGCCCTTAAGCGAGCAAATAGCTTTTTGTCGTAATTAAACTGGGCTAATTTATCTTGATAAACATGCTTAGCTTGCAGGCGAGGCTCTGCGAGTTGCAACGCATATTCGCTTTTTAAAATAGCGCGCGCGGCTTCGGTTAAACGCAGTGATGCACCTTGGGTTATATCTTGGCTTAATAAGCCTTGATGAATAAGTTGGCGTAAAATACTTAGCCAAAATTCACTGCTTTTGTCTTTGCCAATGCCGTAGGTGCTGAGTTGATGATGGTTATTATCGCGAATACGACTGGTGTTTGCACCGCGTAGTAACTCAACAATATATCCAAGGCCAAAGCGTTGCTCTGCTCTGTATACACACGATAGTGCCTGCTGCGCTACTAAAGTGCCATCAAAGCTTTTGGGCGGATTTAAGCAAATATCGCAGTTACCGCATGGCTCACGTTGATACTCACTAAAATAGTTAAGCAGGATTTGTCGACGGCAGGTTTGTGCTTCGGCAAAACTGGCCATGGCATTAAAGCGCTGCTCTTCGACGCGGCGACGTTGCTCGTCGTCAATATCTTCAAAAAAGCGTCTTACGCGGCCTATATCTGCCGGATCAAAATACATTATAGCCTCAGCGGCAAGTCCATCTCGCCCAGCGCGGCCAGTTTCTTGATAGTACGACTCTATGCTTTTGGGAATATCGTAATGCAATACAAAGCGCACATTGGGTTTATTTATACCCATACCAAAGGCCACTGTAGCAACCACTATTTGTATATCGTCGCGGGCAAAGCCGGTTTGCACAAATTGGCGCTGCTCGTTACTCATACCTGCATGATAGGCGGCGGCGTTAAGTCCCGCGTCGGCTAACTTTTCGGCTATGTCGTCTACGCGCTTACGGCTGGTGCAATAAATTATGCCGCTTTGGCTTTTTTGTTCTTTTAAATAGCGCAGCAGTTGCACCATAGGTTTAAATTTTTCTTCTATGGTGTAGCGAATATTAGGGCGATCAAAGCTGCCGGTATGAATATAGGGTTGTTGTAACTTTAATTGCTCAACAATATCAAAACGAGTGGCTTTATCGGCAGTTGCAGTAAGGGCCATCATAGGTACATGAGCAAAGCGTTGTTTTAATTCGCTTAAACGAAAGTAATGGGGTCTAAAATCGTGCCCCCAATGCGATACACAATGCGCTTCGTCAATAGCAAATAAGCTGATTTTTAAATGCGATAAGCGCTCTAAAAACTCGCGCTGCAGCACTTTTTCAGGGGCAACATACAGTAGTTTAATTAATCCCTGATGGAGTTGTTGGTATACCTGCTGCTGCTCTTCGCGGGCTAAGCTATTATTTATATATGCGGCTTTAACGCCCAGCGCTTGTAGTTGAGTTACCTGATCTTGCATTAGCGATATTAGCGGAGAAATAACAATAGTTACCCCTTCAAGCACTAAAGCGGGTATTTGATAGCACACAGATTTACCGCCACCGGTTGGCAGCAATACCAACGAATCTTGGCCGTTAATGGCTGCATCAATAACCGTTTTTTGGCCGTCGCGAAATTCACTATAACCAAACACTTGTTTGAGTACAGCTTCAGGGGTGCGCACAAGTGAGCTAGAGGGTGGTGTTAATGTATTCATTGCGGGGTATTTTAGTGTTTTTTGTACAGGATGTCTTTAGCGAGTGTTGAATGTTTTTTGAATAAATTTATAACGTGTGAATTTACTCGCTCAGGGGGGTGATATTAGCTGACTTTAAGCGGCTAATAAATTTAACTGTGTTGCTAGTTTTATCCTAGTTATGCTTTACTCCTCTTACCAGATATAACATAGAGAATAATAATGAATAAAGAAATGTTAATAGAGCATGTAGGCTCGCTGTTTGTAAATAATATGCCGTTTAATCAGTTTTTAAAAATATCGGTAGAATCACTTAGCCCAGAACAAGCAAAAATATCGTTTCCTTGGCAGGATATACTCATAGGTAATCCGGCACAAAAAATACTCCATGGCGGCGTTATTTCGGCAGTGCTCGATAACGTAGGTGGTATGTTAGCCGCAGCAAGTGTAATAGATAAGCTAAACGATGTTGATATTTTATCTGTGCAGCAAAAACTAGCCACCTTGGGCACTATAGATATGCGCACCGATTACCTACGCCCAGGCAAAGGCGAGAAATTTATAGCCAGTGCCACTTTAATTCGCTCGGGCAATAAAGTATGTGTTTGTAGGATGGAATTGCATAATGAGCAAGCAGTACAAATAGCATTTGGTACGGGCACGTATTTAGTTGGCTAATAAAAGTTTGCGGAGTAAACTGGCGACCTTTTGAATAACTAAGTGTTTATTTATGCCGATTGATACCGAGAAGCGCAAGGGCGCCATTTTGGCTTGCATCGCTTTTACTATATGGGGTTTAGCACCTATATACTTTAAGCAACTCCAGCATGTTACTGCATTTGAAATTTTAACGCATCGTGTTGTGTGGTCGGTGATGTTTTTAATTATTATTGTGAGTATTTTAGGCCAGTGGGATAGAATTAAACGCATTATAGTACAGCCTAAACTATTGTTAATGCTGGTTTTAACCTCGTCGATACTGGGGTTTAACTGGGGCTTGTTTATATGGGCAGTTAATAATAATCATATGCTTGATGCCAGTTTAGGTTATTACATTAATCCGTTACTAAATGTATTACTGGGAGTGTTATTTTTAGGCGAACGTTTACGTAAGTTTCAAATGGTTGCTGTTGCTTTAGCATTTACCGGTGTACTGCTGCAATTAATAAGTTTTGGCTCATTTCCTGTGGTTGCTTTTTCGTTAGCTATATCATTTGCAATATATGGTTTACTGCGTAAGAAACTGCCAGTGGAAGCATTGTCCGGTATTTCAATAGAAGCATTTATACTCTTGCCCGTAGCGCTTATTTATTGGTATTTAATGGTGCCTACAGCAACGTCAAGCTTGCCTGCTAATGACTGGCATACCAATGTGTTACTCATTAGTGCCGGGATCATTACCACCTTACCACTACTGTGCTTTACCGGCGCTGCTAAGCGTTTGCAATACACCACTTTAGGCTTTTTTCAGTACATAGGGCCAAGTTTGATGTTTATATTAGCTGTGATGCTTTACGGTGAAGTGTTTGATGCCGAGCGAGTAGTTACATTTGTTTGTATTTGGAGTGCATTGGCTATTTTTAGTTGGGACTCTTTTAGGCAATCTCGTAAACGTAAAAAAGCCGCTATTGTGGCCTCAGGCGTGGTTTAAAAGTTAGTTAACTTAAGTAAGCACGTAGCGCGATGTATTTTGTACTCGCGCTAGGCTTGGTGTATGTTTAACTATTTAAAATGTAAAAATTAAATAGTTAAAGCAATTACATACTGTCTGACTCGGCGTAATAGTCTTGGCTTATTGGTGCTGGGGTCGCTATTTTTGAGCGGCCAAATAATGTATGGAACTTTGCTTTGCTGGTTGTTAACTTTAAGTATTTAACCCAAGCGCGCTCAATTGCATTGGTTGGCTCTAAAGCACCACTAATAACAGCGACAAATTGTTGCTGATGTTCATTTTGTGGCTCTAGGGCTTTATTATGTAAGCCTTTTAAAACAACACCGTGTTGCTCTAATATACTGGCTTCTAATAAGGTAAAGTTTCCGCTGCGACCAAATCCGCGTGGGAAATTTTGATCATCAAAAAACTGACGTTGACTAACAAATGCTTGGCGAAGTAGTGAAATATCATTGCTCATTGTTGTACCCTCATACCTTGGTAATTGTTGGAGTATGCGGCAAGTTTGCAAATATTTTAAACAAGTTATTTTTATCGTGAGGATAAAAGATTGGATATCGATTTATTAAAAACATTTGTTGAGGTAGTACGCACTCGTCACTTTGGCAAAGCGGCTGAAAACCTTTATATCACGCAGTCTGCAGTAAGCTTTAGAATTCGTCAATTAGAGCAAGGGCTTGGTGTTAATTTGTTTATTCGCCAGCGCAATAATATTCAACTAACAGCGCCAGGTGAGCGTTTATTACCCCATGCACAAATGATCATTACTGGCATGCAAAGAGCAAAAGTAGATGTGGCACTTGCCGATAATATGCATAAACAAATTTGCCTAGCGGGTACACCAAACATTTGGGATGCATTTTTACAGTTTGGTATTACTAATATTGTATCGGCAATGCCCGGTGTGTCTTTGGTGGCTGAGGTAAAAGCACAACAAGAAAGTACCCGCCTGTTATTAGAGCGCACCTTAGATTTAGCTATTTTATTTGATCCACCAAAAGTTGATGAGCTGGTGGTTGAGCGAATTTGTGAACTACCCATTATACCGGTAAGCGCGTTTGATACTGCCAGTTACGATAACTTTTTTGATAACCAGTACGTATATGTTGACTGGGGCACGACATTCTCACTGTGGCATGCTCGCCAGTTTACTGGCAAAACCCCACCCTACTTTAGAACAAGTACTGGGCGTATAGCACTTGATTTAATATTGCAATGCGGAGGGAGTGCATTCATTCCTCAAGTACTTGTTGCAGCGCATTTAGAAAAAGGCGAGTTATTTCATGTGAAAGACGTAGAAACCACCTCGCGCGATATATTTGTTGCCTATCACAGAGACAATGAGCAAAAAGAGTTAATAGAAACATTAGTAAATTTATTAACCCAAATGACCCCTAAGTTACCCGTAGAGTAAGGCCAATGGATTTGCTGTATATGTACGTTTGATTGCAACTATTATGTGTTTTTATGAATTTAAAAGTGTAAAAATATGACGGCTGTAATATTTTTGTCATTTAACAGTGCCAAACTCCTGTTGCATTAAAAACGAGTCTGTTGTGATTATCGAGGAAATAACATGAAATTTGTAAAGTCGAGCTTATGTGTAGCTTTATTAGGTGGTTTGTCTTTTAATGCGCTTGCTGAAGTGGATTTTTACGGTAAAGCGAACGTAACACTACAGTCGTCGGATGATGGTGAGGGGTCTTTTACCGAAATTAAAAGTAACTCATCACGTTTGGGCTTAAAAGGGTCTGAAAAAATATCTGATGGCTTAGAAGCTGTTTATAAGTTTGAATTTCAAGTTGATGTTTCTGACGCCGACTCAAAAGGTGATAATGACGACAATATCTCTGCTCGTAATCAGTATATAGGTTTAAAAGGCGCGTTTGGCCAAGTTGTTATTGGCCGTAACGATACCGCGCTTAAGCAGTCACAAGGTAAAGTTGATTTATTTAGCGACCTTGAAGGCGACATTAAAAATGCCTTTAAAGGTGAAAATAGAATGGGCAGTAGTGTTTCTTATGCCTCTAATTCTTACCAAGGTTTTAAGCTTTTGGCTACGTTTGTTGCAGAGGATAGCGATGCAGCAGGTGCTAAAAATGGCTATTCAATGGCAGTAACTTATGGTGACGCAGCCCTTAAAAAGAGCGCAATATATGCCGCTATTGCTGCCGATAGTGAAGTGAACGGCTACGATGTAGTGCGCGCATCAGTACAAGGTAAAGTAGCCGATTTTAAATTAGGCGCTATGTATCAAACGCAAGAAAAAGTTGATGGCAGTAGTGAGGCCGACGGTTATTTATTAAGTGCGGCTTACACTATGGCTAGCAATACCTTTAAATTGCAGTACCAGGCAATGGATTTTAAAGACAGTGATGACAAAACGGCTATTTCGGCAGGTGTTGATCATCAGTTAAATAAAAACACTAAATTATTTGGTTTTTATTCTAATTTCGATATGGACAACAACGTTGACCAAGACTACTTAGGTGTAGGTATAGAATATAAATTTTAAGCAGCGCTTAGCACTGCCTTTTTTAGCCGTACTTTGTTAAGTGCGGTTTTTTTTGCTTTAAATTATTTACTTAGCCGCCCATAATAGAGTATTCATTTGGAATGAGGTGCAACTCCTCAACTGTTCCCGCAACTGTAATTAGCATAACGCTTTAAGTCAGATACAAATAAACTATTTTAACGAGCGGGTTTACTCATCTTCAAATTATGTACTAGCCATAGTTAGTTGCATTGTTAGTGAGCGCATTCCTGCCTAGGGCTAACTATTGCAAACTCAAACGCCATTAAATACACCATTGTTAAGCGTTAATCACGTGTCGTGGAATATTGGCAGTAAAACTATCCTCAACAATGTTAATTTGCAAATAAAGCAAGGTAAGTTCGTTGGCTTAATTGGCCCCAATGGCGCAGGTAAATCTAGTTTACTGCGGTGTTTGTATCGCTTTAATCAGCCCACTGCAGGGCAAATTAAATTTAATAATACCGATATTTGGCAGTTAAAAAGCCATGAATACGCAAAGCAGGTTGCGGTTGTTTTACAAGAAACCCCATCACAATTTAATTTAACTTTATTAGATGTGGTTGCACTTGGGTTAACCCCGCATAAAGCATTATTTAGCACCACCACAACAGCCGACACACAAAAAATAAACCAAGCTATAGCGCGAGTTGGCTTGCAGGATCATGCAAGCCAACGTTTTGAGTCGCTTTCGGGAGGAGAAAAACAACGTGCATTAATTGCTCGGGCTATGGTGCAGCAACCGCAACTATTAATTATGGATGAGCCAACCAGCCACTTAGATGTGAAGTATCAAATTCAGGTAATGGAGTTGGCTAAATCGCTTGGCGTTACTGTGTTTGCATCGTTTCATGATTTAAATTTAGCCGCTGCTATGTGCGATGAGCTGGTGGTTATAAATCACGGCGAAATTGTTAATACAGGCTCTCCCATCGATGTGCTTAGCGAGGACATGCTCAATGATGTATTTGGTGTATGTGCACAAGTAAGCCACCACCCGCAAATGTCTAAATTAGGTGGTGTTATTCCACATATTACTTACTTTTATGGGTATGAATAATATGCGCATGCTTAACAATCATTCAATAGCACTTTTAGTCACAGTACTAGCTGCATTATTTACGTTATTTACGGCGCTGAGTTATGGCGCTGCCGACACATCATTAACTGATGTATTTAAAAGTATTTTCACCTCAACAGAGGGCTCCTTTAACACTCGAATTATTGTTGAATTAAGAATGCCACGCACATTACTGGCATTTTTAGCTGGCAGTGGTTTAGCCATTGCCGGGCTTATTTTGCAAACCGTGACGCGTAATCCGTTAGCAGATCCTTATTTATTTGGGATATCGTCTGGGGCGTCTTTGGGGGTAGTTATACTCATGGCGTTTGTGGGCATTAGTGCGGGCTTTGCATTATCGGCAGCGGCATTGGCTGGCAGTTTAGTGGCTATGAGTTTACTTATATTGATTGCAGGGCGGCAGCAAAGTGGGCAAGTAGAATCTATGCTGCTGGCAGGTGTGGCCTTGTCATTTTTATTTAGCGCATTTACCAGTTTATTACTTTACTGGAGCGATCCTCAGGCAGTTGCGGCTATTTTATTTTGGACGCTCGGCAGTTTTGCACGAGCGCAGTGGGCAACGCTGTGGTTACCTTTTGTGGTTATTGTATTGTGTACATTTACAATGCTTAGTTTTAGGCGCCAACTTAATGCCATGCTGCTCGGCGATGAAAGTGCTATAACACTGGGTGTGCGGGTACATCGCTTTAGAATATTGATGCTAGTTTTAAGTTCGCTGATAACGGCAGTGTTAGTGGCTATGTGTGGCGGAATTGGCTTTGTAGGATTAATGGTGCCGCATATAGTGCGCTTTTTTATCTCCCAAGGTAGCTTATCTGGCTTACTGGTAACGAGTTTGGTGGGCGGTACTTTTATGGTTTGGGTTGATGTGCTAGCGCGCACGTTATTAACGAATCAAGAGTTACCGGTTGGGGTTATTACTGCAGCTATTGGTAGCGTGTTCTTTTTAAGCTTATTGTATTTTCGTAAGCGCCAGATGTAGGGCTATAAAATGAAAACGTTAATGGTGCAAGGCACCACATCCGATGCGGGTAAAAGTACACTGGTTGCGGCGCTGTGTAGAGTATTTGCTAATAGAGGGCTAAATGTAGCGCCATTTAAGCCACAAAATATGGCATTAAATAGTGCAGTTACAGATGATGGTGGTGAAATAGGTCGTGCTCAAGCACTGCAAGCTATAGCGGCAAAGGTAGCCCCTGAAACTGACTTTAATCCCATATTACTTAAGCCAAATAGCGATACTGGCGCGCAGGTTATTATTCATGGTAAAGCCATAAGTAATATGGAAGCTGGGGCGTATCACGATTATAAAAAAGTAGCTATGGATGCAGTACTCACGTCGCATAACCGTTTAGCAAAACGTTTTGATTTATTGCTGGTGGAAGGGGCGGGCAGCCCAGCCGAAATAAACCTCAGAGCCAACGACATTGCTAATATGGGCTACGCCGAAGCCGTTGACTGCCCCGTAATTATAATTGCCGATATAGATAAAGGCGGTGTGTTTGCTCATTTAGTGGGTACTTTGGCATTATTGAGTGAGTCGGAGCAAGCGCGGGTAAAAGGCTTTGTAATAAATCGTTTTAGAGGCGATATAAGCTTATTACAAAGTGGACTTGATTGGCTGGAACAGTACACAGGTAAACCGGTGTTAGGCGTATTGCCGTATTTACACGACCTTGCATTAGATGCTGAGGATGCAATTGCTATTGATAATACGCTAACTAATGCCAGCGTTAATATTGCCGTGCTGCTTGTGCCGCACATTAGCAACCATACTGACTTTGATGCACTGCGCTTACATCCCAATATAAATATTAATTATGTAGCGCATACACAAGCGATCCCCGATGTTGATTTGATCATTTTACCGGGGAGTAAAAACGTATTAAGTGATTTAGCCTTTTTAAAAAATGAAGGCTGGGATACACAAATAAAACGCCATTTACGTTATGGTGGTAAAGTGCTCGGTATTTGTGGTGGTATGCAAATGCTTGGCAATAGTATTAATGATCCCCTAGGTGTTGAGTCATCATTACAGCAGATGCCGGGGCTAGCGTTAAGTGATTTTACCAGCACACTTACAGCACAAAAAATATTGAGTAATGTAACCGCGACTATGCAATTAAATAACCAGCAAACACTTTGTAGTGGCTACGAAATTCATGCAGGCATTAGCCAAGGTGAAGCACTTAATAAACCATTTTTAAGCTTTAATGAACACCCAAATGGCTTTACAGCCGATGGGTTTATTAGTGATGATAACGCCATAGCGGGTACTTATTTACATGGCTTATTTGATCAAGCGAGTGCCACATTGCAAATATTAAAGTGGCTCAAAGCCGATACAGTTATTAATCCGGTTAATATTAACCAGCACCGTGAGCAGCAACTAGAGCGTTTAGCTGCCATGTGTGAAACGCATTTAAATATTGCACACATTATTAAAATTTATGAAGGGCATAATCATGAGCGAACAAAGTAAAGATAAACATCAGCAACGCCAACAAAAATTAAAAGATCAAGTTGATGCACGAATAGCTGCAGCGCAACAAGAAAAAGGTATTTTTCAAGTTATAACTGGTAATGGCAAAGGTAAGTCGACCTCAGGATTTGGTGTGGTAGCACGTTGTGTTGGCCATGGAAAAAAAGCCGCTGTGTGTCAGTACATAAAAGGCACTTGGGAATGCGGAGAGCGTAACTTGTTACAGGGTGCGGGTGTGGAGTTTGTGGTAATGGGCACAGGCTTTACATGGAATACCCAAGACAAAGAGAGCGATACCGCAGCCGCGCAAGCTGCTTGGCAAGAGTCAAAGCGACTGCTTAGTGACGCAAGCTTAGATGTAGTGCTGCTCGATGAGCTAACCTACATGGTAACCTATGGGTATATTGATGTAGATGAAGTGCTAGAGGCGATTGGCAACAGACCGCCAATGCAGTCGGTTATTATTACCGGCCGTGCAGCACATCGTAAATTAATAGAACTGGCTGACACAGTAAGCGAAGTGCGTAATGTAAAACATGCATTTGATGCAGGTGTTAAAGCTCTGCAAGGTTTTGATTACTAATGTTTAAACAGCTTGTTGTTGGCCTATTGTTACTCTGTTTATCCCAGCATGCGCAGGCCAACAAGGTACAAATTGATAAAATACAGTCAGCTAAAACACTGCGTATTGTGGCACTGGCCCCGCACATCGTAGAAAACCTGTATGCAATAGGCGCGGGAGATAATATTGTTGGCACAGTTGATTACGCCGACTACCCTGCAGCGGCAAAAGGTATTACCCGTATTGGCGGTTACTATGGTATTTCAATCGAAAAGCTTTTAGTCCTTAAGCCAGATATAGTAATTGCTTGGAAAAGTGGTAATCAAAGCGATGATTTAGCACAAATAGAGCGCTTAGGTATTAAGCTTTATTTAACTGATCCAACGACAATTACAGGTATTGCCGATGAGTTGCTTATGCTAGGAAAACTTACCGGTAACATTAAACAAAGCGAGCAAGTGGTAAAAGCATTTAATGCTAAACTTGCAGCCATTAAAGCCAAGCAACAGGGTAAAAGTAAACTCACTGGCTTTTATCAACTCTGGTCTGAGCCGATGATGACTGTGTCGAAAAATACCGGAATAAGTGAGTTAATAGCCACTTGCCAAGTAACCAATGTATTTGCAAATAGCCGCACCGACTATCCACAAATAAGCATAGAAAATGTGATTGTGGCTAAACCGCAAATTATAATTATTCCGGATGAAAAATCAGCAACACCGCAACCCACTATTAATTGGCAGCAATGGCCAGAAATACCCGCAGTAAAAAACAAGCAGTTTTTATCTGTAAATGCCGACTTACTACATCGTTTTTCAGCACGTATGCTAGATGGGCTGGCCGATATGTGTGATAAAATAGACGTATCACGTCAACAAATAAAGAGCATACAATGAGCGATTGGACTGCATTTTTAAAGCAAGAATTACAGCAAGCATATATGCAGCAAACACTCGGCTACGTTGCTAAGCGCCGCAGTGAAGGTGTTGCTGTTTATCCTCCAAAAGAGCAAGTGTTTAGCGCATTTGCTGCAACACCGCTTAGTGATATACGCGTTGTTATTTTAGGGCAAGATCCTTACCACGGTGAAGGCCAAGCGCATGGTTTGTGTTTTTCAGTATTACCTGAGGTTAAAAAGCTGCCACCTTCGCTTAAAAATATTTATAAAGAGCTGGCTAGCGATATAAACGATTTTGTTATTCCTACCCATGGTTACTTGCAAAGCTGGGCAGAGCAGGGAGTGTTTTTACTCAATACAGTACTTACGGTAGAGCAAGGCCAAGCCCATTCGCATAAACACTTAGGATGGGAGCAATTTACCGATAAGGTTATTGCGCATATAAACACCCATTGTGAAGGCGTAATATTTATTTTGTGGGGTGCTCATGCACAAAAAAAAGGTAAGGGAATTGATAGCGCACGCCAGCATATTTTAGCAGGGCCGCACCCATCGCCACTGTCTGCTCATCGAGGTTTTTTTGGTTGTAGGCATTTTTCAGCCACGAATGCGTTATTGCAATCTCAAGGTAAAACGCCGATTAATTGGCAAGTATAATTTTAACTTTTAAAACCAAAGGCCCGCACAGTAATGCGGGCCTTTTAGTTAGTCGTTTAAAAGTCGAGCTCATTAACGGCTATACTGTCTGTAAAGTAGTCCAACTCCTGTAGTTCTTTGCGTAAACGATACTTTTCTTGTATTGCTTCGATTTCGCGCCATCTTCTTTTTTTATTTTTTTGAGAAGCTTCCTTTTTTGTTTCAGGACCTTCTATTATATTGCTTAGGCTATCCATGAATATCTCCTTTAGACTGCATTTGATACCAGTCTTATTAAAAACATAAGCTATAACGGCTCACTAATTTAACGCAATAGGTATTAACTTCGCGAATACCTATACCATAGGCCTAGCTAAAATAGAATATAAAAGTGACATTTATGTTACTAAAGTGTGATTTGTTGATGAAGTTTTACTTTATGATGGGTTTATAAGTTTTTTGCATATAAATTACAGGCATAAAAAAACGTCGCAACTGCGACGTTTTTATACAAGCGTTTGAGCCAATTACATGGCTTTAAAGCGTGCTTCTAATTGCTCTTGAGCATCAGCAAAAGAGCGAATACCTTCAGCTAACTTTTCAGTCGCCATAGCATCTTGGTTATGCAACCAACGAAATTGAGCTTCGCTAAGCGGTGCCGGTTTTGGCTGCTGCGCAACATCTTTTGCTAGTAAGTATTCTGGTGCATCTTCAAGGTTACCCAACTCTTCTAAAAGATTGGGGCTAATAGTTAGCTTATCGCAACCAGTAAGGGCAATAATTTCGCCGGTATTACGAAAACTTGCACCCATAACTACCGTTTTGTAGTCGTGGCGTTTATAAAATTCAAAAATGCTGCGTACCGATTGTACCCCAGGATCTTGCAGTGGGTCGGTCGGTTTTTCCATACCGTTAGCAACGTGCCAATCTAAAATACGACCAACAAATGGCGAGATTAAAAATACGTTAGCATCGGCGCAAGCACGTGCTTGGGCATCACTAAACAATAAAGTAAGGTTACATTTAGTACCTTCTTTTTCTAGTTGTTCAGCGGCTTTAATGCCTTCCCAAGTAGAGGCTACTTTAATTAAGATTTTATCTTTGCTTACGCCTTCTTTTTCGTAAAGACTAAGTAGCGTGTGCGCTTTATCAATAGTTGCTTGGGTATCAAACGAAAGACGTGCATCTACCTCAGTAGAAATATAACCAGGTACAATAGCGCTAATTTCTTTACCTAATAATACCGCAAAGTAGTCGCATGCTAGCGCTAGTTGCTTCGCTGGATCTTGCTCGGTTTCTTTGGCGTAGCTCCATGCTTTATTTAAATAAGGCTTATAGGCTTCAATCTCGCTCGCTTTTAATAGCAATGACGGATTGGTCGTTGCGTCTTCTGGTTGATGCTTTTTAATTGCTTCAATATCACCCGTGTCGGCCACGATTGATGAATGTTGTTTTAGCCTTTGTAGCGCGTTAGTCATTTGCTTTCCTCATTCCAAGCAAGTTAAAAGAAAATCTAAACTACTTTAATATTACACCATACTGCAACAGCGAAGTAATGCTTGATAGGTCTTATGTCCTTATCAATATAAAAACGGTTATGTATGAATTATTAAGGTAGGATCAGTCTGTTTAATATTAAACAAAACGTGCTTTTCGTTTCATTTAATGTTGAAATTGACATTAAATAAATTACAAGTCAATAGCTAACTATGATCACTGTTATTTCACCTGCAAAAAATCTTGATTACACCACGCCACCTGCAACCGATAAGTTCACTCAACCGGAATTACTTGAGCACAGCGAAGCACTGATGCAAGTATGCCGTGAACTAACCCCTGCGCAAATTGGCAGCCTGATGAAAATTAGCGATAAGCTCTCAGGGCTTAACGCTGCTCGCTTTAGTGAGTGGGCACAGCCATTTACCACAGAAAACGCTAAACAAGCGGTACTAGCCTTTAATGGCGATGTATATGGTGGTTTAGATGCTAGCACGCTAACGGCTAATCAGCTTGATTACGCACAAAGCCACCTACGCATATTATCGGGCTTATATGGGCTTTTAAAGCCGCTTGATTTAATGCAAGCGTATCGCCTTGAAATGGGCACCAAGCTTGAAAACAGCCGTGGTAAAAACCTGTATGAGTTTTGGGGCTGTGTAATTGCCAATAAACTTAACGAGGTATTAAAAGCCGAGGACGCCCAATACTTAGTTAACCTTGCTTCAAACGAGTACTTTAAAGCGGTTGATAAAAAAGCCCTTAATGCACAAATAATTACTCCACACTTTAAAGACTGTAAAAATGGTCAATATAAAGTAATTAGTTTTTACGCTAAAAAAGCACGAGGCATGATGGCGCGTTACCTCATCGAAAATAAAGTAACTCAGCTAAGCCAGCTTAAAGAGTTTACAGTAGCGGGTTATTATTTTAGCGCTGAAGCAAGTGTGAAAGAGCTTGAGCCAGTATTTTTACGCGATGAACAAAGCTAAAACTTAAACCTTTACCTAATCTATAAAAGCCATGCACAGCATGGCTTTTTTAATACTGGCGCTATACTTGCAATTGATATGCGAATTCAAGATTGATTCTAATCACATTATAAATCAATAGGTGCAAGTTACATGTTTAGTATTCCCTCAATTAGCGACGCCGAAAAACTTATCGAAGAAAAGCTCGGAGGGTGGTTTGATGTCGTTATAAGCCATATTCCTAATTTTATTGTGGCAGTTATTATTGTCATTCTATTTTCTATGCTGGCTCGCTTTGCCGGTAACTTAATGAAAAATTTATTACGCCGCTCCCTCGATTCAAAACAGATAGCTGATTTAATGGCTTCTATATTTAAAGTGCTGATATTAAGTGTAGGAGTGTTTATAGCACTGGATTTTATGGGCTTAAAAGGCACGGTAACGTCATTACTAGCTGGTGCCGGTATTGTTGGTTTAGCGATTGGTTTTGCATTTCAAGATATGACCGAAAACTTAATAGCAGGTATTGCTATGGGTATTCGTAAGCCATTTAAACCAGGTGATGTAATAAAAACTGATGATGTGTTTGGCTCTGTGCATTCAATAAACCTGCGTAATACACTAATAGAGAGCTTTTATGGGCAGCAAATACTAGTGCCTAATAAAATACTATTTAGAAATGTATTGCGAAACTACAGCACGCTAGGCGTTAGACGCATAGAAGTGCCGGTAAGAATTTCATTAACAGAAGACATAGAAAAAGCCGCAAACGTTATTGTGGATAAAATTAATCAATTTGAGTTTGTAATACGCCAAGATGAAACGGCCGTATACGCAGAGAGTTTTGGCGACAGTAGTATTAATTTATTATTGTGGTTTTGGATTAAATACCCTGGTGAGCCAGACTTTATGACAGTACGCCACAAAGGTGTTGTGGCAGTACAGCAAGCACTAAATGAGGCTGATATTCTTATCCCATTCCCAATACGCAGTTTAGATTTTGGGGTTAAAGGCGGCGAAAACCTCGATGCAATAATAAGTAATAAAGTAAATACACCATCGGCTGATCAAGAAGGAGCCGATGGCTCTACAGCCAATAAAGAAGGTTAAATAGCTTGAACGCTGGTTAAATTATATTGCGTAAAAGTTACTTTTAACCAGCGCGTATTTACACAGTAATATGCGCTGGTTTACTTATTAAACCAGCAACCAAGTTGCGGTGCCTAAAAAGGCAAATATACCTACTATATCGGTTACTGTAGTGAGTATTACACTGCCAGCAAGTGCAGGGTCTATTTTCATACGTTTAAGTATTATAGGAATACACGCACCCGCCACACCCGCAACAACTAAGTTCATAAACATTGCAAACGCCAGTACCGCGCCAAGCATTAAGTCCCATTGCCATAGGGCTATAACACTGGCAATTAAAACAGCCCATAAAATACCGTTTAATGCACCAATGGCGAGCTCTTTTATCATTACAAAACGTTGGTTAGTTTGGTTAATATGGCCCACTGCTATACCACGAATAACCAAGGTTAATGACTGGCTACCGGCCACCCCACCCATTGAGGGGACAATGCCGTTAAGCACGGCTAAAATAGGCAGTATTGCTAAAGTGCCTTCAAAAAAGCTGGCAACAAAAGCAGCTGCCAGAGCCGTTAATAAGTTAACACCTAGCCAAACAGAGCGTTTTTTTGAGCTTTTTAAAACCGGTGCAAAGGTATCTTCTTCATCATCAAGACCCGCTAAACCTAATAAGTGATGCTCTGCGTCTTCACGAATTACATCAACAATGTCATCGATAGTAACACGGCCAAGTAGCTGGGCGTTGTCGTCAACTACTGGGGCTGATATCCAGTTATGACGTTCAAATAACTGCGCCACTTCGCTTTCATCCATCGAAATAGGAATAGACTCACAGTCTTCATCCATTAGGTCGTGAACAATTTTTTCGGGCGAATTGGTTAGTAAGGTACTTAACGATAAAGCGCCTAAAAAACAGTTATGCTTATCGACAACGTAAAGGTCGTCGGTACCCTCAGGGAGTTCGCCGCGCAGACGAATGTAACGCAGTACCACATCTAGGGTTACATCAGGGCGAATGGTTACTGTATCTGTGTTCATCAGCGCGCCAGCAGAGCGTTCCTGATAGGAGAGTGCTTGCGTAGCACGTTCTCTATCTTGAATGTCCATGGCGCTAACCACGTCTTTATAAACCGTGTCAGGCAGGCTTCGCAGTACTTCACCTAAGTCATCGTGGCCCATGTCTTCAGTGGCAGCAGCAATGTGCTTAGGTTCCATTTGGGCAATAATGCCTAAACGTACATCTTCAGAGAGTTCTTCAAGAACATCACCTTGTACATCTGGATCAACTAATTGCCAGAGCAGGCGACGAACTTTATGCGGTGATGATTCTAGTAAAAGTGCGGTATCACAAGGAGCTGTTTTTGCCAGCATGCGCCTAACTTGAACAAACTGACCACTATTGAGTGACTTGGTCACTTGTTGTAATTGTTGTAGTGGGTAGTCTTGTTCGAAAGTTTCGGGCATTGGCGTCCTTAATTTATTTTTATAACGTTAGGGAAGAAGTTAGTCATTAACTTCGTTCAGTTTATCTTACTTTTTTTAGCCAAACTAGCTTAAGGTTTCACTAACCCTATATTTTAGCTCGTTTACTTGGTTTAAATAAAGTGCCTACTATTCTTGTTCGTTAAAGCGCTGCGCTATTAATTGGCCAACGGCATGTAAAGCATGCTCTGCATCGGGTCCTTCGCACACTACTTTTACTTCTTTACCTTGGCTGCTTTCTAGTAACATTAAAGCCAGTACGCTATCGCCAGCGGCTTCTTTTTCATCTTGAAATAAGGTAATAGATGCGTCAAATTGTACCGCTAATTGTGCTAATACGGTAGCAGCTCTAGCATGCAGGCCTAGCTTGTTTTTTATTAAAAATGTATTTTCTAAGCGCATAAGATACTCTACTTAAGCTGAACAGATGATTATTTAAATTGAATTATTTTTCTTGCTCGCGATGGCGAATTTTTACATTAGGGTGAGACATAGCAAAGCTTTCACCAATTGTTTGCGCTAAATAAACTGAGCGGTGCTGACCACCAGTACAACCAATAGCAATGGTTAAATAACTGCGATTATTACGCTCTAGGTGTGGTAACCACGTTTGTACAAAGGTTTGAATTTGCCAAGTGAATTTTTGCACAATACTATGACTAGCTAAATAATCTTTTACTGGTTGATCTAATCCAGTTAAAGGCTTGAGCTCCGGTTCCCAGTGTGGGTTTGGTAAAAAACGCGCATCAAAAACATAATCAGCACCTTTGGGAATACCATGCTTAAAGCCAAACGACTCAAAGGTAATGATAAGCTGTTTGTCTTTTTTACCGAGTATGGTTTCACGCATAGATTCAGCAAGTTGATGCACACTTAAATCGGTTGTATCAATGACATGATCAGCCCGCGTTACGAGTACATCGAGTAATTCTTTTTCCTTTTTTATTGCTAAATCTAGCGGTAGCGAATCAATCGAAAGCGGGTGCAAGCGACGTGTTTCTGAATAACGGCGGATTAACGTTTGATCGTCGCTATCTAAATAAAATAACGTTGGTTTAGCAAAGTCGGGCAAGTACTCAAGAATATCGTTAAACTGCTGCTGGTCTTTAGGCAGGTTACGCACGTCTATACTAACGGCTATTTTATCGTAGTTATCAGAGACACTGCGCACTAATGAAGGCAGCAAATTTACCGGAATATTATCTACACAATAGTAACCTAAATCTTCTACAACACGTAAAGCAACTGACTTACCAGAACCTGATCGGCCACTTATAATAATTAATTCCATTTACCACCCCTTTATTAGTAACTAGGATTGATCCAAAATAACTTGGTATAACGCTTCATCAGACTTTGCCGCACGCAATTGCTTACAAAACTCTTTATCGTTTAGTTTATCAGCTATTGTGGCTAGTGTTTTCAAGTGCTGCTGGTTATCGCCATCGGGCACTATAAGCGCAACAAAAATATCAACTGGACGATTATCAATTGCATCAAAATTAATAGCGGTTTCGCTTATTAAAATTAAGGCAAGAGGCTCTTGTGCCCCGCTCATACGGCCATGTGGAATTGCTATTCCTCGGCCAATACCGGTACTACCTAGCTTTTCTCTTGCCAATAAAGCAGTGAGAATATCTTGCTGAGGTAAATACGGCATTTTTTTATGCGCGAGTTCACTGATGAATTCTAAAATTCTTTTTTTACTATTAAAAAGGACCACAGCTTTGCTGCAGTCCTGGCATATAAGTGAGCTTAATTTCATAGTGTTAGTGTCGAGCAAACTTCTCTTTGTGTTTAATTACTTGACGATCGAGTTTGTCAATCAACGAGTCAATGGCAGCGTACATATCTTGGTGTTCGGTCGATGCAAATAGCTCAGCGCCACTTACAAAAATTGTTGCTTCAGCTTTTTGACTTAATTTTTCTACATCGAGAATAACATGCACATTAGTTATGTGATCTGAGTGTCTTTGCAGCTTTGCAAATTTATTATTTACATAGTCTCTTAATGAGTCTGTAATGTCTACATGACGACCAGTTAAGTTTAGTTGCATCAGCATTTTCCTCTTTGTTGTACGTCTTAAATCAAGCTTTTACGTTGATTCGACGGGGGAATAGCCAGAGATTCGCGATATTTTGCAATTGTCCGTCTAGCTACTTTAATTCCTTGCTCAGCCAATATATCTGCAATCTTGCTATCACTCAATGGTTTGGCTAAGTTTTCTGCAGCTATCAACTTTTTAATCAGGGCACGTATGGCAGTTGATGAACATTCGCCACCATTTTCGGTGCTTACATGGCTTGAAAAAAAGTACTTAAGCTCAAAAATGCCACGTGGAGTGTGCATATATTTTTGCGTAGTGACCCGTGAAATAGTCGACTCGTGCATTTCAACTATTTCGGCAACATCGTTTAATACCATAGGTTTCATGGCTTCTGGGCCATGTTCAAAAAACGCTTGTTGCTGCTTAACAATACAATTAGTTACTTTCAGGAGCGTTTCGTTTCTACTTTCTAGGCTTTTAATAAACCATTTAGCTTCTTGTAAGTGCGAGCGAATAAATTGGCTGTCACCGCTGGATTTTACTGTACGAGACATAGCCGCATATTGGCTGTTAACACGTATTTTTGGCATGCTATCTGGGTTTAGCTCTACCACCCAGCGGCCTTTTATTTTTTTAACAGACACGTCAGGTATAACGTATTCAGACTCTTCTCTGACAATAGTATCCGCAGGCTTAGGATTAAGCGTATGAATAAGTGTCATTATTTCTTTAAGCTCTTCTTCTTTGAGCTTAGTTTTTTTCATTAACGTACGATAGTCGCGAGCAGCGAGTAAATCGATATGATCAGTTAACACCATTTTTGTTTCGTTAATATAAGGGGTGTCTTTATCAAATTGATTTAATTGAATGCATAAGCATTCTTGCAAGCTGCGAGCTGCAATACCAACAGGATCAAATAATTGAATGCGCTTTAGCACTGCTTCTATTTCATCTAGTTCTACTTCGTGTTCGTCGTCAGTTTCTTGGTTAAAGCTTGCTAAAAGGTCTTCGCAACTGAGGGTTAAAATACCAGAGTCATCTACGGCTTCAACGATAGCTATGGCAATAGCTTCGTCGGTAGGGCTAAAAGGGGTGAGCTGTAATTGCCACATTAAGTATTCATGCAGGGTTTCGGTTGATGCACCTTGATAAATAGATTCATCTTCAGGCATTGGCCCTGATGAAGAGGCAGGCGCTGCGCTCATATATTCATCCCATGATACATCCATGGCCATGTCGTCGCTTATGGTGTCTTTATTTAGTGCTTCACCGCTATCTTGCTCATACTCGCTTGGGGTGTCGTCAGCAGAGGCGCTAACAGTAATGTCATCTGCTTTTTGCTCGTTTTTACCTGCTGATTCTTCCGTGTAATCTTGTTCATCAACTTCAAGTAATGGGTTGCTATCAAGTGCTTCTTGTATTTCTTGCTGGAGATCCAAGGTACTAAGCTGCAATAAGCGAATAGCCTGTTGCAGTTGCGGAGTCATTGTAAGTTGCTGGCCCATGCGCAGCTGTAATGATTGCCTCATTTATCTCTAACAATCCTTATAAATTGATATGATTAATCTTAGCAGATGCTTATAGTAATAACATAAATATTACAGTTTGAACTGCTCGCCTAAATAAACATCACGTACTGTTTTATCGTTTAATACAAATTCAGGAGTACCAGATGCAATTAGCTCCCCATGAGAAACAATGTAGGCTTTTTCACAAACATCAAGGGTTTCCCTTACATTGTGGTCGGTAATTAGTACGCCAATACCACGATTTTTAAGGTGTTCTATAATTTTTTTAATATCGAGCACTGAAATAGGATCCACGCCAGCAAAGGGCTCATCAAGCAATATAAATTTAGGATCTGCAGCTAAAGCACGTGCTATTTCTACGCGGCGACGTTCACCACCAGATAGCGCCATACCTAAGCTGTCGCGAATATGTTGCAGGCTAAATTCGTCCAACAAACTATTTAGGGTTTCTTCCCTGGCTTGTTTATTTAGTTGCTTACGCGTTTCTAAAATAGCCATTAAATTTTGATACACAGTGAGCTTTCTAAAAATAGAAGATTCTTGTGGTAAATAACCAATACCTAAACGAGCACGGCTGTGCATAGGAAGTAAGGTAATATCGTTATCATCAATTAATATTTTACCTTTGTCGCTAGGAACTAAGCCTACAATCATGTAAAAGGTAGTGGTTTTACCTGCGCCATTTGGGCCAAGTAAACCAACAATGCTGCCAGCTTTTACTTCAAGTCCTACATTTTTAACAACTTCACGGCCTTTATAGCTTTTTGCTAATAGCTCTGCTTTTAATGTACTCATGGCTGACCTTTATTGAGTTTTTGTTCTTTTTTTACGTCTATAGGCACTAAAATAGTGTGTACCCGATCAGTTGAGTTTTCATCTTTTTCAGCACTTATAAGCTGTTGCTCTATATCGTAGGTGATGCTTTTAGCCGTAATTTTTTGCCCAGCTTGAGAAATGTTTGCATCTCCTACCAGGGTTAAAAAACGTTTCGCTACATCGTAACGTACTTCGTTAGCGCTGGCGCTCATGACAGTACCATCTGCTTGCTTTTCTTCAAAATATGCAGGGCTGCCCGTGGCAATTAATAGTTGTTTATTATCGCCAAGTTCGTCGCGCTTATGTACTTCTAAACGATCGGCGGTTATACGACGATTGCCGTGAATTATCTCGACATTTTTATCAAAAATACCAACGTTTTCTTTTAGTTGACCTTCTTGTCGGTCAGCACTAATAGAAATTTGATTAGCTAATGGGGAAGTACTTTGCTCTGCCGCATTACTATTAAATACAAGTATAAGCGATGGAATAATAAGTATTTTTGCAAGGTTATTGGTCATAATATAGTGTTCGCGTATGGTTAATTAGTTTTATCACCTCGGTTGTTAAATTGGCTTCAAGGCCTTTACCGGTGATCTTTAAATTCGGTCCAGTTATAATAACGGGCTGTTCGCTGCGCATAGTGAGTAGCATTATATCTACTTGAATATTGTCGGCGATAATTTTGTCTATCATTGCGCCATCAATTAAGTTTTGGGCAGTTACATTACCCTCTAAAATTAATTGTCTTTCATCGTAAAGTGTTGCTTCATCAGCATTGATACGCCACGTTTTTTGTCTATCGTCGTACAATATGAAAGTAGGTTTTTCGAATAAGGTAAATCCTAGCTGCTCGTAAAGCTCCGTTTTAACCGCAGTTACTTTATGGCTAATTTCACCGTTTTCGTCAAAAGCTGTTTGTTTTAGCTCAATGGCGGTGTAATCGGGTTTAGCTATTACTTCTGAGTCGGCTTTAGCAACCGTATTTACCTGAGTAAAATAAGGGTACCAAAGCCAAACCATACAGGTGATGAATAAAACGCTTAAGACTATGCGCGCTATATTCATGAACTGGTGCCTTGGCTAGTTAATGGTTTATTGTTTTCAAGCATAAGTAAGTCGGTTAGCTCTCTTACTGCACCAAAACCACCCGGCATTTGCGTAGTGTAATGTGCTAAGCGTTTAATTAGTGGGTGCGCGTCGTTTACTGCGACTGCAAAGCCAACTAACTCCATAACAGGCATATCAGGGCCATCATCACCAATATAAGCAATTTGCTCATCGCTCAAATTAAGCTTGTTTTTAAGTTCTTGGTAGGCAATAAGCTTGTTTTCTTGACCTTGATAAATATGCTGCACGGTTAAGCTGGTCATACGTTGTTGTACTATTTGCGAGTGCCTGCCGGTAATAACCGCTACTTCAAAGCCGCTGTTAATAAGTGCTTTAATACCAAAGCCATCTTTTGTATTAAATGCTTTTAGCTCTTCACCTTGGTTGCCAAGATAAATTCGGCCATCAGAAAATACGCCATCAATGTCGCATATAAGTAGTTTTACTTTTTTTGCGCGCGCTTTAGCGTCATCACTTAGCGCTTGATAGAGTTCTTCAAATTGCATTTATAATACTCCTGCTTTAAGTAGGTCTTGCATATTGAGTGCCCCAATAGGCTGATTATGCTCATTAATAATAATTAAGCCATTAATGCGTTTATGTTCCATAATATTAAGCGCTTGCGCAGCAAGCATATCTTGGGTTGCCGTGGTACACGATTTAGTCATTACTGCATCTATTGACGTGGTATGAATATCAACGCGTTGCTCTAAAATACGGCGTAAATCACCATCGGTAAATAACCCGGCGAGTTGCTGGTTATCGTCAACTATGGCGGTCATACCTAAGCCTTTAGCTGTCATCTCAATCAGTGCATCTTTAATAGTTTGCGAAGTAGTTATAATAGGCGTATTTACACCGCTGTGCATAACATCTTTTAAGGTGAGCAGTAATCGCTTCCCTAAACTGCCACCGGGATGCGATAGTGCAAAGTCATCGGCAGTAAATCCGCGTGCTTCTAACAGTGCTACCGCCATTGCATCGCCCATAGCGAGTGTTGCCGTGGTACTGGCTGTTGGTGCTAAGCCTAATGAGCAGGCTTCTTTTTCTACTTTAATGCATACATGCACGTTAGCAAGTGTGGCCATGGTTGATTGTGTATTTCCTGTCATGGAAATAATTTTTGCACCAAGGCGTTTTAACACTGGAATAATATTAAGTACTTCACTGGTTTCGCCTGAGTTAGAAATAAGCATAACGACATCGTTTTTAGTGATCATGCCCAAATCGCCGTGGCTGGCTTCGCCTGGGTGCACAAAAAAAGCAGGGCTACCAGTGCTTGCTAAAGTTGCCGCAATTTTATGGCCAATATGCCCCGACTTACCCATACCAATAATTATAATACGGCCGCTGCAGTCATACATAAGCTGACATGCCTGATGAAAATTATCATCTACATATTGTTTTATATCAAAAAGTGCTTGGCGCTCGATATCAAGAACACGTAGCCCTTGCTCGATAAAACTTAGCTTGGTCATAGACAACTCTTACCCTATTTGACTAAAGATGTAACCTTGGTAAATCAAAAATGCGCTTAGCAGTAAACCACCTTCTACTCTATTGATACGCTGTGCGCCTCTAAAGTTCAATGACATAACAATAAGTGCCAAGGTTGCTGCAATCATAATCAGTACATCACGATTAGCAATAGAAGGGTCGATTATCGATGGATTGATAATACCGGCAAGTGGTAACACGGCTAAAATATTAAAAATATTTGAGCCCACAATATTACCCAGTGCTAGGTCATCTTCATTTTTAAGCACACCTGCAACAGACGCTGCCAGTTCTGGTAAACTGGTGCCAATAGCAATAATAGTTAAGCCAATTACCAAGTCACTTAAGCCAAAGAATTTTGCAATGTCGACAGCTGAGCCAACTAAAAAGTGAGAACTAACAGGAAGTAATATCAAGCCTACAATGAGCCAAAAAACTGCCTTTTTAGTGGGAACGTTATCGGGTACTTCATCGCAGGCTTCGTTTACAAATGGATCGTTATTATTTTTAGCTCTTAGGGAGATAATAATAAGTCCAAAAATAAATACAACAAAACCAATAAGTAGGGCAATTGCTTCTGGGTATGAAAAATAGTTATCTGAAAAAATATACCAAGTAGCTAACGAAATAATTAATACCAAAGGTATTTCACGTTTTAAGGTGCTTGATGAAACAGACAACGGGCGCAATAAAGCGGTAATACCCAGTACTAATAAAATATTGGTTATGTTTGAGCCAACGGCATTGCCTATGGCAGTATCGGTTTTACCGGCTAAAGCGGCAGAAGCCGAAACCATCATTTCAGGCGCTGATGAACCCATTGCAACAACAGTTAACCCTACAATTAAAGTAGGCACACCAAAGTTTTTCGCCAGTGCTGCGGCGCCATAAACGAACTTGTCAGCGCTCCAAACTAGGCCAGCAAGACCAAAAATTAAAATAACAAATGAGGTAACCATTGTATTGAACCAGTTATTGAAAATACATATTGCGCGAATAGTAACAAAAGCCAATCTGAAAGTATAAATAAAACAGTGGCGAAGAGAGCGGTTAATCACTTATTTTATAAATATTTAGGGTATGCTATGCAAAGGTTTAAGCCAAGGTTAAGGTGGTTTGAGCGAGCCTTATAACTGTTTTGGCAATTACATTACAAAATCTTACGAATTGTTTTTTCCATCTTGGTCGAAAAAGCCTTAAAATAGGAATACGAGTGAATATTGTTATGGAGAGCGACTTGTCGCAATCAATAGTAGAAGTCAAGGATGTTTGCTTTTCAAGGGGCGATAGAATCATATATAAAAATATGAGTTTTAGTGTTCCTAAAGGTAAAATCACTGCCATTATGGGGCCAAGCGGCATTGGTAAAACTACCATGTTGCGTTTAATTGGCGGTCAGCTAAAGCCTGACTCTGGTGATATTTTATTTGAAGGCAGTAGCATTCCAAAAATGTCACGTAAAGCCCTATATGAAGCGCGTACCAAAATGAGTATGCTTTTTCAAAGTGGTGCATTATTTACTGACATGTCGGTATTCGATAATATAGCTTTTCCGATTCGAGAGCACACTAAGCTAAGTGAAGACCTTATTCGTTTAGTGGTATTAATGAAGTTACAAGCTGTGGGTTTACGAGGCGCTAAAGATTTAATGCCGTCGGAGTTGTCAGGTGGTATGGCTCGCCGTGCAGCTTTAGCCCGCTCTATAGCACTTGACCCTGAATTAATTATGTATGACGAACCATTTGCAGGCCAAGACCCTATTTCTATGGGAGTACTGGTAAAGCTTATAAAATCACTTAATGAAGTGCTTGGTTTATCGTCTTTAATTGTGACCCATGATGTGAACGAAGTCATGAGCATTGCCGATCACGTTATAATAATTGCCGATCAAGGTGTTATTGGCAGTGGATCGCCAGAACAAATGCGTCAACACGAATCTCCTTTGGTACAGCAGTTTTTAAAAGGCTTATCGGATGGTCCTGTGCCATTTCATTTCCCGGCACAAACATATGCAGATGAGTTGCTTGGAGAGAATAAATGATGTTGAATTTTCTGCAAAAAATAGGGCATAAAACACTAGGTCGTTTTGCAGCGCTAGGGCGCTCAGCGAACATGTTATTTGGTGCACTTGTGCACATACCTAACTTTAAAAAAGGCACCCCCTTACTCATTCGCCAGCTTTATATGGTGGGCTCACAATCGTTGCTCATTATTGTGGTGTCGGGGTTGTTTATTGGCATGGTATTAGCGCTGCAAGGCTATACAGTGCTGGTTGGTTATGGTGCAGAGGATAGCTTAGGCCCTTTAGTTGCGCTGAGTTTGCTCAGAGAATTAGGTCCTGTGGTTACTGCATTGCTATTTGCTGGGCGGGCGGGCAGTGCGCTCACCGCTGAAATTGGCTTAATGAAAGCAACCGAGCAATTGTCATCACTCGAAATGATGGCCATTGATCCATTGAAACGTATAATTGCACCGCGTTTTTGGGCTGGTTTAATAAGTATGCCGTTGTTAGCATTAATATTTTCGGCAGTGGCTATTATTGGTGCCCATTTAGTCGGCGTTGATTGGCTAGGCGTTGATACCGGAAGCTTTTGGTCAATTATGCAATCACAAGTTTCGTTTCAGCAAGACATACTCAATGGCATAATTAAAAGCGTTGTATTTGCTATTGTAGTGACCTGGATCGCCCTTTATAAAGGATATGATTGTGTACCAACTTCTGAGGGGATCAGTAAAGCAACCACAGAAACCGTGGTGCACTCATCTTTAGCAGTGTTAGGGTTTGACTTTCTTTTGACAGCGGTAATGTTTACCAACTAGTAGGGTATAGATAATGAATTCACGGAAATTAGAGATTTTAGTTGGTTTTTTTGTCGCATTAGGCATTTTAGCATTTGCTATGCTTGCGCTTAAAGTGGCCAACACTGGTATTAGTGGCTCAGGTGACACATACACACTTAATGCTAAATTTGAAAACATAGGCTCATTAAAGCCCCGTGCACCCATTAAAGTGGGCGGTGTGGTTATTGGCCGGGTAGAATCTATTTATGTTCATCCGCAAGAATTTTTACCAGTTGTTAATATGACCATTGATGCACAGTATTTATGTCGTTTTTCAGACACTAGCTCAATCTCTATTTTAACGTCAGGCATTTTAGGTGAGCAGTACTTAGGGATTAACCCTGTTATTGCACCAGAATCTGCAGAGCAGCGTTGTTTAGGTTTAACTGTGGTACATAACGAACAAGATCAAGCAATTGATGATTTATTTGGCGTAGAAAGTAAAGCGCTAGGTGACGGTGGATCTATTACCGATACTAAGTCTGCCTTAGTGCTAGAAGAGTTAATTGGGCAGTTTTTATTCAACCAAGGTAGTGAGTAATTATTATGTTGAAAAAGTTTTTAGTTATTGCAGCGCTTAGTACCCTAACGTTTGCACAGGTAGTTAAAGCTGCCGATGTTAAGCTAACAGATCCTAACAAAATGGTACGTCAAGTGGCAGATAATACCTTTGAGCGGATCACAAAAGATCAGCCATTAATTATTAAAAATAATGAGCATTTACGTGTCATTGTTGAAGAAGAATTAATGCCCTACATTGACTACAAATATGCGGCACTGCGAGTGTTAGGCAGCGAAGTATCAAAAGTGCGTGCAATAACCGATGAAGCTGAAAAAGCGCGCGCAATTAAAGATATTCAGCGCTTTATTGTGGTATTTAGAGAGTACCTAGTAGCAACGTATGCAGGTGTTTTTACCCAATACACCAACCAACAAGTCGAGTTTGGCGCACCACAACCTTTTAAAGGTAAAGATGTGGTGGTAGTAAAAACCAAGATCATTGAAGCGGGTAAACCCGATATTAAAATTGACTTTAAAGTACGTGAAGATAGAAGTGGTGAATGGCGTGCTTACGATATGATTGCAGAAGGTATTAGCTTACTAGATGCAAAGCAAAGTGAGCTACAAGGCATGTTACGCCAACAAGGTATTGACCACGTAAGTAACCTTTTAGAGCAAAAGAGCCAACTGCCAGTACAGTTTAGAGGCAGCGACACCAATGACTAAGTTGGTGATAAGCCAAGTTGATGAGCAACATTTTCGAGTCAGTGGTGAGCTTACTCGAAGTTCAATTGGCGATGAAAAAGGCCTGGGCAGTCAGGCAATAACCAAGCATAAAATCTGCTACTTTGACCTTAGTGACGTATCTAGGGTTGACACAGCAGGCTTAGCTTGGTTAATTCACACTTTTGCGCAGTACAAGCAACAAGGCATTCGCCTTGAGTTGCAAAATCCACCTGAACAATTGCAAAATTTAATGCAATTGGGTCAAGTTACAACCCTATTTGAGTGAGAGTTATGGAAACTAGCCAAGTCGAAATATTATTACGCGATGAACTTCAATTAGCAGAAGTACATGTTAAAGCCAATGGTAGCCATTATGAAGTAATAGCTGTTGGCGAATGCTTTGACGGTTTAAGCCGAGTGAAAAAGCAACAGCTAGTTTATGGACCATTAATGAATACTATTTCAGATGGCACCATTCACGCAGTATCAATTCGCGCTTTTACTCCTGTAGAGTGGAAACGCGAACAAAAATTTATTTTACCGCAATAAAAAAGGCCCCTACATGGATCAATTTGTAATTCAAGGTGGCACTTCGCTTGCGGGTGAAGTTACTATCTCTGGCGCTAAAAATGCGGCACTTCCTATTTTATTTGCCGCATTATTAGCCGATGGTAAAAGTACGTTTACTAATGTACCGCGCTTGCGTGACATAGTTACCACCGAAGCGTTATTAAAAACCTTAGGTGCGAGTGTTAATTGGCAAGGCGACACGCTTGTGATTGACGGCGCAACAGTGGATAAAACACTTGCTCCGTATGACCTAGTTAAGCAAATGCGTGCATCGGTACTGACACTCGGGCCTTTAGTGGCGCGTTTTGGTGAAGCACAAGTGTCACTCCCTGGTGGCTGCGCTATTGGGGCTCGACCTGTGGATATTCATATTCAAGGTTTAGAGCGCATGGGCGCACAAATCAACGTAGAAAACGGCTATATTAATGCCAAAGTAAATGGTCGCTTAAAAGGCGCTGAAATCTTTATGGAGATGGTTAGCGTTGGCGCTACTGAAAACCTATTGATGGCCGCGACCTTAGCCGATGGCAAAACTGTGCTTGAAAATGCAGCTTGTGAGCCAGAAATAACAGACTTGGCTAATTGCTTAATTGCTATGGGCGCTAAAATTACGGGTGCGGGTACAAACCGTATTGAAATTGAAGGCGTTGAGCGTTTAGCGGGTTGTGAGCACCGTATTTTACCAGATCGTATTGAAACAGGTACTTTTTTAGTTGCTGCTGCTATGGCCGGTGGCGAAGTGCTGTGTAAGATGACCGATTTTCATTCACTTGAGCCGGTAATTGAAAAGCTACGTGCAACCAATGCATTGTTAGAAGTACATGACAACAGCATTTATTTAGATATGCGCGGCAGAGAATTAAAAGCCGTTAATATTAAAACAGCTCCGCATCCTGGTTTTCCTACCGATATGCAGGCGCAGTTTACCGCATTAAATGTAGTGGCTAATGGTAGTGCCACCATTACCGAAACTATTTTTGAAAACCGCTTTATGCATGTACCTGAGCTACAACGTATGGGCGCAAATATTCGCTTAGAAGGCAACACAGCTATTTGTGGTGATACAAAAACTCTTAGCGGTGCCCAAGTTATGGCAACCGACCTACGTGCATCAGCCAGTTTAATTTTAACCGGTATAGTGGCGCAAGGTGAAACGATAGTTGATCGTATTTATCATGTTGATAGAGGTTATGAGCGCATTGAAGATAAGCTCAGCGCGTTAGGTGCTAATATTAAACGTAGAAGTAGTTAAATAACTATTTAGTTAGTTAAGGTATTTTTAAAGGCCGGATAAGCTAATTTGCTATCCGGCCTTTTTATTAAAGCTTAGTTTCAAGCTCTGCAACCGTCACCATTATTTTTTCTATTTTACCATTGCGGTACAGCTCAAATTCTATTTCTTTACCGGGTTCGGTATTGCCTATTTTTTCTAACACTTTTTGTGGGTTTGCTACCGAAAGTCCTGCTATTTCAATTACAATATCTTGCTCTTCAATACCGGCCTGCCAAGCTGGGCCTAGTGGGTCTAAGTTAGTAATACGCATACCTGCCACGGGCGTTAGGCTGTCGTTTACTTCTTTGCCTGTGCTATCTACAGCTGTCCCCTCAAAGCCTAAGTAGCCACGAACCACTCGGCCATGGCGAATTAGTTTTGCCATAACCTCTTTTACTAAAGAGTAAGGAACCGCAAAAAATATTCCCTGTATGTTTAAGTTTTCGCGAGTTTTAAATTGCGCAGAAGTAATACCGACTAAATCACCATTGGAATTAACTAATGCACCGCCCGAATTGCCTACATTAATGGCTGCGTCCATTTGCAATAAATTATTATAAGGACTGTCGGTGATTTTTTGTTTGCCGGTGGCGCTAATAATGCCTTGGGTAATGGTTTGCCCTAAATTTAAAGGGTTACCAATGGCCAGTACAATGTCGCCAACACTTGATGAGTAGTCATCGTTAACAGGAATAACAGGTAAGTGATCGGCATTAATTTTTAAGAGCGCAAGGTCAGTAATAGTATCAAAACCAATAAGCTGTACATCAAAAAAGCGTCGGCCATCGGTTAATATAACCAGTATTTGGTCGGCATTATTAATCACATGATAATTGGTAAGAATATAGCCATCTTGCGACATGATCACGCCCGAACCTAGTTCTTGTACGGTGTTTTGTCGTTTATAGCGTGGTTCTTTAGAAATACTTTCTGAAAAAACGGTGACTACCGAAGGAGCCGCACGCTTAACCGCATCTGAAAAGCTTAAATGGTTGCTACTCATAGCACTGGGCAGTGGCACATTAGGCAGCAATGCAGTGCGCATATTAGGACTAAAAAAAACCACTAAAAAAGCAATACCTAGGCCTGCAAATAGAGGAGGGAGTATAAATTTTAAGATTTTTAGCACAAGATTCTTATTGTTAGTGAGCAATCTCTTTATGATGGCCAAAAAAAATAACAGCGGCAAGTGCCGCTGTTACTTTTATTGCATTTTAACGGTTATAAATTATTGAATGAGTACAAATATAGACTCACGACCGCGTTTTACCCCTAATACAATGTTGCCTTTGATGTTTTCAATGATCTGGTTCATATCATTTATGCTTTCTACGCGCTGGCGATTTACTTGCACAATAATATCACCTTCTTCAAGACCAACACGCGCTGCAGGAGAGCGCGGATCTACCGTACTAACTTCAATACCCTTAGCGTTATTTTTCTTAACGTTTTCTAATGTGGCACCTTGAAATGCAGGGTGTAATTCTTCGCCAGTTGCGGTAATACCAGATGCGCCATCTAGGGTTACTTTAACGGTTTTTATCTTACCATCGCGGTAAATACCTAATTTAACGTCTCGGCCTTCGCCTAAGGTTGCTATTTTACTGCGTAATTCATGAAAGCCGCTAATATCACTACCATTAATGCTAATAATAACATCGCCTGCTTGTATGCCCGCTTTGCTGGCTGCAGTGTTATCCATTACTTGCATAACATACGCGCCCTGTTTTACGTCAAGCTGCTGTGCTTTGGCAAGCCCAGCATCGAGAGGGCGACCTGATATTCCTAGCGAGCCACGGCGAACTTCACCGTGTTCAATAATTTGATCAACTAAGTTTTTCATCATATTAGAAGGAATAGCAAAGCCAATACCTACGTTACCGCCAGATGCGCCTAAAATTGCGGTGTTAATTCCAATTAGCTCGCCATTTAAATTAACTAATGCACCACCAGAGTTACCTTGGTTAATAGCGGCATCGGTTTGAATGAAATCTTCGTAACCTTCAATATTTAAGCCACTGCGACCAAGTGCGCTTACTATGCCAGATGTAACCGTATGGCTTAAACCAAATGGGTTACCAATGGCAACAGCAAAGTCGCCCACCCGTAAATTATCAGAGTTAGCTAGCTTTACTGCGGTTAAATCATCTGCATCTATTTGTAATAAGGCGATATCAGACTCTTTATCAGTGCCAATTTTGGTTGCCTCAAACTCTCGGCCGTCTTCAAGGGTGACTATCATTTTTTCGGCGTCTTGGATCACATGGTTGTTAGTGACCACATAACCTTTCTTAGCATCAATAATAACCCCTGAGCCTAACCCGCTAAATTGACGTTTTTGACTGCGAGGTTGTGGGTTACCAAAAAAGAACTCCAGCGGATCGGCGCGGCGACGTATTTCTTTTGAGCCCGAAACCTGGATACTGACAACACCAGGGGTTATTTGCTCTAACATAGGCGCAAGTGTTGGTAATTGTTGGCCATTTACTGCAATCGGCATTTTTGCGTAAGACGTAACCGGGCTCAATAATAGGCTAGTAGACAAAATAGCTGCGCTGATAAGTGATAATTTCATTTTCATAGTCAGGGTTTACTCCACTTAGGATAAGCGAAAACAAAAAGGGCTACTTTAAAAGCAGCCCTTTTCGGTTTATTTAGGGCCTGTTGACCTTTGCAGGATTGTAATTTGTTCTATCTAGAGGGGGTTTAATCGCGGCGCGAGATTTGTAACCTAGTGGGCTAAGTAAAAACCGAGCAACAATGAGTAAATTCCCCCTAGGACGAACCCAAGGGCAGCGCATGTTTGTTATTTATGCTGCGTTATCGCCTGTTTATGTGAAATAACCACATGGCACAGGCTCTGCCTTGCCTAAAAATCAAACATACTGCTGCAAATTCAACCTCGAAAGAAAAACAGGCCCTTTAAAACAACAAAGCTGTTATATCTAAAGACTATGGGGTTGAAAAAAAGTTCATCAAGATGCTGTTGAAGATTTTGCTTCGCCAGCAAACAAACCAGACTCACCCGATACGTAATCAGCCGGCTGTGCATCGGCGTTAGAGCGATCTGAGCGGCGCTCTTTAAGTGAAGCTTGTAACTGCTCAGTCATCTCTTTAGAGAAAAAAGGTTCAGCAGGTGCTTTATTTCTGTCCTCTAGTAAAAACTGATTAGTTTCTTCAACATGGCTAAGTAACTGATCGTAATTGTCTTTCATTTTAGTTACTAACTTACCAGTATTTGCTAAGTGATCAGCTACATCTTGTCGATATTGCTCTAGCGTATTTTTTGCTTGTTCAACCTGCTCTTCTAATTCATCATGCTTGAACTGTTTTTTAGTGACAAATGCACCGATGAAAAATGCGGCTATAGCAACAATAATAACTAAACCGACCCATGTAAATGTACCCATAAATATCACCTCTTTGGGAAAATAACTAACGAATATCTTAAATCAAACTAAGTCTAATATACCCTGACTAATGATGCGTGTTAATATGCTTTGTAAATTAAACTGCGTTTTAACTGTAAATAGATATGACTCCTTGGCAAACATACCAGCAAGACCTCAAGCGTGATGACTTTGTATACGACGCAGCACAAGAAAATGCTGTACGTCATTTACAGCGCTTATATGATGATTTAACTCAAGCAAAACCGCAACCTACCGGTTTTTTTGCAAAGCTATTTAATAAAACAGAGCCTGCACCTATAAAAGGTTTGTATTTTTGGGGCGGAGTAGGGCGTGGTAAAACGTATTTAGTTGATACCTTTTATGAAGCACTACCGGGGCAGCGTAAAATGCGCGTGCATTTTCACCGCTTTATGCACCGAGTACATGACGAGCTTAAAAAATTAAATAAAAAAGAAAACCCACTAGAAATAGTAGCTGATATTTTTAAAGCCGAAACCGATATAATTTGTTTTGATGAATTTTACGTTCAAGACATTACCGATGCTATGTTACTCGGTGGCTTAATGGAAGCACTGTTTGCTCGTGGCATAGTGTTAGTTGCTACGTCGAATATTATTCCCGATGAGTTGTATCGAAATGGCTTACAGCGCGCGCGCTTTTTGCCCGCGATTGCGCTTGTTAATGCAAATACAGAAATAGTAAATGTCGATTCGGGCATAGATTACAGATTAAGAACTTTAGAGCAGGCAGAGATATTTCACAGCCCACTCGATGAGCAAGCCGATAAAAATCTATTTGAATACTTTGATAAGTTATCACACGAACAGGGTAAATCTAATACCGCCATTGAAATTGAAGGGCGCATGATTAAAACCCGTAAAGTATCTGATTGTGTTGTAATGTTTGAGTTTAGCGAATTATGTGAAACCGCGCGTAGCCAAGTAGATTACATGGAAATTAGCCGTTTATATAACACAGTTATTTTGTCTAACGTAAAACAATTTGGGCAAGTGAATGACGACGCAGCAAGACGCTTTATTGCATTAGTAGATGAATTTTACGAACGCCACGTGACTTTAATAATTTCGGCAGAAAAACCCATTACAGAGCTCTATACTCAAGGTAATTTAAGCTTTGAGTTTAAACGCTGCATAAGTCGCTTACAAGAAATGCAGTCGCTAGAGTATTTAGCGAAAGAGCATTTAGCATAAAAGTTAGCGCCTTAGGGCTAATTTATTCTTTTGAGGAAGGGGCTCAATGCTAGAACCCAATACACAGCGAAGGTCTTTTTAATATAAAGTGCCTAGCAGTTAAAAAATTTGTGGAAAAAACAACCCGCCGGTAGTAATGCAATAAAAGTGCTGATATACTCCCGCTCCTGCCACGTTGCGTTCTATGCCTTCATATAGTCTAGCCACTTGTGAGCGGCGCAAAAGTCTAAAACTCGAAGGGGTTATAGCAAACTTAGAGCAGTAGTTAATATTAACTACTTGTGGTTTTAATTGAAAAACATTGGATTTTTATAAATGAAAACGTTTGTTGCTAAACCAGAAACAGTAAAACGTGACTGGTACGTAGTTGACGCTGAAGGTAAAACTTTAGGTCGCATCGCTACTGAAATCGCTCTCCGCCTACGCGGTAAGCATAAAGTTGAATATACACCGCACGTAGATACTGGTGATTATATCATCGTTATCAACGCTGAAAAAGTTACTGTAACTGGTAACAAATTCAAAAACAAAGTGTACTATTCACACTCTGGTTTTCCAGGTGGTCTTAAGTCTACTACTTTTGATAAACTTCAAGCTGCAAAGCCTGAAATGATCATCGAAAAAGCTGTTAAAGGCATGTTGCCACGTGGTCCTTTAGGCCGCGCTATGTACCGTAAACTTAAAGTTTACACAGGTACTGAGCATAACCATGCTGCACAACAGCCTCAGGTTCTAGACATTTAAGGAGCACCATCATGGCAAATCAATACTACGGTACAGGTCGTCGTAAAAGTTCTAGTGCTCGCGTGTTCTTACGCCCAGGTACTGGTAACATCGTAATCAACAAGCGCTCTTTAGAAGAGTACTTTGGTCGCGAAACAGCACGTATGGTTGTTCATCAAGCTCTAGAGCTTGTTGATATGACTGAAAAGTTTGATCTTCACATCACCGTTTCTGGTGGTGGTACAACTGGTCAAGCTGGTGCAATCCGTCACGGTATTACTCGTGCACTTATGGAGTTTGACGAGTCACTACGTCCACAACTTCGTAAAGCAGGTTTCGTAACTCGTGATGCACGTAAAGTTGAACGTAAGAAAGTGGGTCTTAAGAAAGCGCGTAAGCGTCCACAGTTCTCAAAACGTTAATATTTACGTTATCAAGAATTCAAAAACCCAGCTTATGCTGGGTTTTTTGTTTTTCGCGACATAATAAATGGTAACTTTGACGATAGGTAATTGATAAACTCAGCGTGTTTAATGAGCAAAAGTAAAAAAACACTCAGTGAATACTAAAAAAGTTAAATAATTATCGTAATTAGTTTAAATCCATCAGTTAATTGGTGAATTTTTTTGCTACAATTGGCTGGCAAATAATGTGAGCAGGTTTAGCCCTAGCAAATGCAGTTGTTACTGCTTGTTTTGGTGAGGTTGACCTGAGTCAGTATATTATTTTTACAGAAGCGATATGATAGTCATTCGGCTTCATACTCGAGCTAACTTAATCTATTTTTTGAGCAAGTCAGGATTATTCGAGCATGGGGCTGTGAGTAACCTTGTTTTAAACAAGGATTTAAATATGATCGTTTCTATTTTATAATTCAAAAAAATTAACCTGCTGTAACTGATGTTCTCAATATAGCAAGTGTTGAGAATCATAGTGGAGATAAGTGGATGAGCAATGCGCCTGTAGACAATGGCCGACGTCGCTTTTTAACCATAGCTACCTCTGTTGTTGGTGGTGTTGGTGCGGCTGGGGCTGCTGTTCCTTTTATTGCGTCTTGGAATCCAAGTGAGCGAGCTAAATCTGCGGGTGCGCCTGTAGAAGTAGACATAAGCAAACTTGAGCCAGGACAATTAATACGTGTCGAGTGGCGTGGTAAACCTGTATGGGTTGTATCACGGACCCCAAAAATGCTTGAGCAAATGAAAGGACATGAAGATCAACTTCGTGACCCGCATTCGCAAGAGCCACAACAATTAGAATCATCAACAAATGATTACCGTTCATTGCGTCCAGAAATATTTTTGGCTGTAGGTATTTGTACTCATTTAGGATGTTCACCTAGCTTTTTACAAGGTGGCTTTGGTGAAAAAGTGGAAGGGACTGACGACGGTTTTTACTGTCCATGTCATGGTTCTAAGTTTGATATGGCTGGCCGTGTATTCCAATCGGTACCTGCACCATTAAACCTAGAAATACCACCATACACTTTTCTTGATGAAACCACTATATTAGTGGGCGAAGAACAAGGAGTGGCCTAATGTTTGGTAAGATTATTGGTTGGCTAGACGACCGTATACCATTGACACGTGTCTGGAACATGCATATTGCACAGTACCCAGCACCTAAAAACTTTAACTTTTGGTACTTCTTTGGCTCACTAGCTATGTTAGTACTAGTTAACCAAATTCTTACAGGAATTTGGTTAACTATGAACTATGTACCTTCTGCTGAGGGGGCGTTTGCATCAGTTGAATACATCATGCGTGATGTTGATTATGGCTGGTTATTACGTTATTTACACTCAACCGGTGCATCAGCGTTTTTCATCGTTGTATATTTACATATGTTCCGTGGCATGATCTACGGCTCTTATCAAAAACCACGGGAATTACTGTGGGTATTTGGTATGTTTATTTTCTTAGCGCTAATGGCCGAAGCATTCATGGGGTACTTATTACCATGGGGGCAAATGTCATTTTGGGGTGCACAGGTAATCATTTCACTATTTGGAGCAATTCCGGTTATAGGTGATGATTTAACACTTTGGATCCGTGGTGATTACGTAATATCGGGTGCAACGCTTAACCGCTTCTTTGCATTGCATGTTATTGCTTTACCATTAGTTATCGTGATTTTAGTATTTTTACACATAGTTGCACTACATGAAGTAGGGTCAAATAACCCTGAAGGCGTAGATAACAAGCGTAAAAAAGGTACGGTAGCTGAAGAAGATAAACCTAAGTTTAAGTTCCATGAATATTATACTGATAAAAAAGATATTCTTGATGCGATCCCGTTCCACCCTTATTACACAGTAAAAGATATTGTGGGTGTGGTTGGTTTCTTAATATTGTTCTGTTGGGTGGTGTTCTTTATGCCAGCCATGGGTGGTTTCTTTTTAGAAGCGCCAAACTTTGAAGCGGCTAACCCGCTGAAAACACCAGAGCATATTTTTCCAGTTTGGTACTTTACGCCATTTTATGCAATCTTACGTGCGATCCCTGATAAGTTAATGGGTGTTGCAGCAATGGGTGCATCTATTGTAGTGCTTGCGTTATTACCTTGGATAGATCGTGGTTCAGTTCGCTCAGTTCGTTACCGTTGTGGTTTCCACAAATGGAACATTGCAGGCTTTGTTGTTACTTTTGTTCTTTTAGGTTGGGTTGGTGCAACACCACAAACTGACATGAAAACAATTGTTTCGCAGATATGTACTGTGACTTACTTTATGTTCTTCGTACTGTTATTTGTATACAGTAAGAATGAAAAAACTAAGCCATTGCCTGAGAGGTTACTGAAATGATGAAAAAGCTACTTATTGGTTTATTTGCTTTATCAATTAATGTGTTGCCGGCAATGGCTGCAGGTCCTTCAGTGGCATTATTAGATGCTGGTAATGACCTAACAGATCAGCCTTCGTTGCAACGCGGTGCTAAATTGTTCATGAACTATTGTGTTGCTTGTCATCAAATGCAATACCAGCGTTATGAACGTACTTTTCGTGATATCGGTATTCCAACGGAAATTGGCGCAGAACAGTTAATTTTTGACGGTTCAAAAGTAGGTAGCCATATTACCAATGCGATGGCGAAAGAAGATGCTGAAAAGTGGTTTGGTGCTGCGCCACCAGATTTAACTAACGTTGCACGTGTTCGTGGTTCTGATTGGATATATACGTATTTAAAATCGTTCTACAAAGATGAGTCACGTCCATTTGGCGTAAACAATACATTGTTTCCATCTGTAGGTATGCCGCATGTTCTGCAAGAACTACAAGGCTTACCAACAGCTATTACAGAAGAAGTAGAAGTGAATGGTCATACTGTGACCAGAATTATTGCTACTGAAACTGATGGCTCAGGTGAATTAAGTGTAGATGAATACGACCAAGCTGCTCGCGATTTAACCAACTTCCTTGAGTACGTGGGTGAACCTTCACGTCTTGAGTCAGAAGCAATAGGTATTAAGGTAATTGGATTTTTATTCATCCTATTTATCTTGGCATTTATGCTTAAGAAAGAATACTGGAGAGATGTTCATTAAGTTTGAACATGTTTAAAGGTAATTTTGCAATAGGGGCTTAAGCCCCTATTGCTGTTTTAGTTATTTAATGGAGGTAGGCATGGCCGTAGCTGCCAATAAGCGCCCTGTAATGACCCTTTTTTCTGGTGCTAACTGTATGTATAGCCACCAAGTACGCATTGTACTTGCTGAAAAAGGTGTAAGTGTAGATATTCATTTGGCTGAAAAAGATAACCTGCCAGAGGCACTTCACGAAATTAACCCTTACGGTACAGTGCCAACACTGATTGACCGTGAGCTTGGTTTATATCAGGCAAATATCATCATGGAATACCTTGATGAACGTTTCCCTCATCCTCCACTAATGCCTGTTTACCCGGTAATGCGTGGCCGTAGCCGTTTAATGATGCACCGTATTGATACTGATTGGTACAGCCTAGCTGACAAAATCACTAACAACGCACCAGATGCTGCTCAAGCTCGTAAAGAGCTAACAGAAGCATTGCTTGCGGTTGCAGCAATCTTTAGCGAAGCACCTTACTTTATGAGTGAAGAGTTTAGCTTAGTAGATTGTTACCTTGCTCCACTATTATGGCGTTTACCTGAATTTGGTATTGAGCTTAACGGTGCAGGTTCTAAAGAGCTTAAAGAGTATATGATCCGCTTATTTGAGCGTGAATCATTCCAAGCTTCTTTAACTGAAACTGAGCGTGAGATCCGTTTATAATGACGCCTAATCGTCCTTATTTATTACGCGCTTTTTTTGATTGGATTGTTGATAACGAATGCACGCCACATTTAGTGGTTGACGCTGATTACCCTGCAGTACAAGTGCCAACACAGTTTGTGCAAGATGGACAAATTGTATTAAACATAAGTCCTTCAGCGGTAACGCAGTTTTCGTTAGATAATGAGCAGCTTAGCTTTAGCGCGCGGTTTGGTGGTCAGCCAATGCAAGTGTATGTGCCTTTAAGGGCTGTACTTGCAATATACGCGCGTGAAAATGGCGAGGGTACGGTCTTTACAGCAGATGAGTTTTTAGAGGACGAAGACGATTTTGCTCCAGATTTTGAAAGTGTTGATTCATCAGCAAATTATGTTGACGAAACACCACCAGAAAAGCCTGAAAAGAAAAAAGGTTCGCATTTACGTGTTATAAAATAATACATTTTATAATCTGTTAATGATAAAAGAAAAACCGCTAATAAGCGGTTTTTTTATGTCTGTATAAAAGTAAAAGGTTTTAGGTATTAGGTAGAGATTAAGCCAAGCACAAAGTTTCGCTTAAGGCTTTATGCCTTAAAGTTTGCGGGAGTGGGCTGCGAGACGTGGGTTAAGGTTGATTGTTGTAACGGCGGGTTTTCCCACCGGTATAAAAAACCTTGCAGTGTTAACTACAAGGCTTTTATATTCCTTGAACCAGCTATCTTTACAAATATTCAAATACTTTAATTACGCGCTCAACACCCGATACATTACGCGCAATATTTACTGCTTGCTCTGCTTCTGCGTCAGAAACTAAACCCATCAAAAATACTTCGGCATTTTCAGTCACTACTTTAATATTATTACTGCTAATATTTTTAGCGGTTAATAGCTGTGCTTTTACTTTTGAGGTTAACCAAGAGTCATGAGTTTGGGTAGTCACCCCAATATTTGAACCAATACGAATTTGGTTATGTATTTTTCGAATGCCAGCAACACTCTCAATGGCTCTATTAGCTTCGTTTTTCATTTCTTCATTGGCAACTTGGCCAACTAATAAAACAATGCCATTAACGCTTACAGCGCTAATATGAGCAAATTTATGCAAGCGATCTACTTCACTAATTGCAATGCTAGCTTTTATTTCAATATTGCTGTCATCGATCTGAGAGCCAATTGTACGACGATCGTTTGCAGCTGTTATTGCACTAGCAGTACCAGCAACCACTGCGGCTGCACACCCTTGCAGTAATACAACCGTGCCTAAAATAATAAGGGAGCGTTTAAACATAATTTTCATCCTGCGGGAAAAGCGTTAAATCAACCAGTTCACTTAAACAATGTAAGTTAACTAAATGCGACTCGATAATACGGCTTGGGCGTTTAGAAGGCGTTCTAATCTCAACATCATTAGGGCCAAGTAAACCAACTAGCTCACCGCCGTCATCACCAACCATAACTATGACCTTCATATCCTTAGTTAGTGCCGCCTCTACCGCTGAAATAATTTGTTTTTCATTACCATTAATAGCCAGTGCCAGCAGTAAGTCACCTTGTTGAGCAAAGGCACGTACTTGACGAGCAAACGTGTCGTAATCGTCAACCTGAGTACTTTGCCCTAAGTTAATACTCTCTTGCGATAACGCAATAGCAGGCAGGCAAGGGCGCTCGGTTTCATAATGATTAACTAAAACACCTGCCATGTGTTGAGCAAGCATATGGCAGTTAGCTGTACCGCAACAAATAAGCTTATTGCCGTTGATCAGGCTTTGAGCAATGGTAAAAGCGGCTGACTCTAATGCACTGGGTAATACCTCACCCGCTGCTATTTGTACCTGAATGCTTTCTGTAAAAATTTCTTTAATTGTGTCTTGCATAGAATACCAACAATTTATACCTAGTTCTTTGTTTTTAAAATACGTTTTTGAGCCAGTTAATATGCATAGACGGCTCTCCAGTGATTGCTACATAATCGATTCTTAACGGCTGATTTGTTAGGTTTTTAGCGGCTAAGTAATGATAAATACTGCGTTTTAAGCGTGCTTGTTTTTGTATACTTAATGCGTAATTAGCGCCGCCGCGAGCGTGGTTTTTACGAAACTTAACTTCCACAAAAACCAAAGTGTTACCGTCTTTCATAATTACATCAAGTTCGCCAAAGGGGCAGTAATAGTTACGCTCAATTGCTGTTAACCCTTGAGAAACTAAATACTTTTGTGCCTGGAGCTCATAATACTGGCCTTTTTCACGACTGTTTTGCCACAGCTGTTTAAACCAAGACATGTCGCCCCCTTAGTTATTCGGTAATGTATAAGTCACTGGCTGATTGCATAAATAATGGTACAGGGCGTTGTGTTTTTAGTTGCACTGCCTTAATCCGACGATTGGTATATTGTGCCCAGTCTAATGTGCGTTCAATATGCCCGCTGGTATTAACCGAGAGCTTACCACTTAAACCGCTAAACTGATTCCCAGGGGAAAGACTTAGTTGTTTAATGTCATGCAATATAGTTACTGCATCGTAGGCCATAGCAAATAAACGCTGACTTATATCGGCGTGCTCTGGCCACAATGTTTCGTATTGCTGGCGAAGATTATGCTGTTTAATTTGCGACTTTAACATCCAAGGAAGTTCGGTAAAGTATAAGCCATCTAAGTCGCCTTTATCGGTACGATCAATTTGGCTACTATGGCTTTTAGAACTAGCATAAAGCGGGATCCTATCAGCAAATGTACTTACATTAACGTCTAAATACGGCTTTATTAAACGGGTTTCTATTGCATCGCCTAAGATATAAATAGCGTCTATATCGCTGCGCGAGCGTGTTTCGTTTTCGACTTCTTGCTTAAATAAAGTTTTAACGGTTTTGATCCGCTCTTTACTTTTATCAACCTCAAGTAAGCTGGTAATCGTATCAGGCATGTCTTGATTACTGTTATAAAAGCCAATTTGTGGTTTGGTTTCGCTATAGCGTTGCCACTGCAGGTTAAAGTAATCAACCAAACGCTGCCCGTTTGCATTATTAGGCGCAAGTAACATAGGCTTTTGGTAGCCCTGAGCTAAAAAGTGCTCTAATGCTTGTTGTACTTCATGCTCGGGATTAAGGGCAAAAAAGTAGTGCTGTAACGAAAGCCGCTCACCATCAAAGGTATTTAAATGCATAGTAGGTATGTCTATAAGCACTTGCGCATTAGCAAGTTTATCTATATTCGCTTTTAACAGTGGACCAACAACAAAGTCGGGTTTTATTTGCGCTATTTTAGCCGTAATTTCATCAACATCACTGTTTTCATCAATAAAAATGGTTTCATTAATGCTTTGCTGATCAAGTGCTGCGAGCACGCCGGCTTTAAGTGCATCACCTAAGCGTTCATTAGCACCAGATTGCGGCAGTAGTACAACTAAACGCTCTATTATTACAGGCGTTAAGTCATTCACTAACTCATCTTGTTTAGATAAAACTACTTTAGCAGGGTGCCCGGGGTAGCGTCTCAACCAATTATTAATAGCTTGGTCAAGTTCAACGGCACTGCCAGCATAAACTTGATGGTACAAAGCAAGGTTAACCCAACCTTGTTGAATAACCGACCCTCTGTTAAAGCGTTCAAGTGTATAAGAGGAAAGCTTTTTTAAGTTATCCCATAAGTTTTGGTTTAGCTGTGCAATATCAATATTGTTTTTAGTAGCAGACTCAGACGCTGCAAAAAAGTAAGGGGCTGCGCGTTTCGCAAAGTCTTGCGATGCATACACACTGGCGGTTAAAAATTGATGCCAGGCAAAATGTTCAGGCTGTTTAAGTTGACCATCTAAAGACTGCAAAATAACTAACGCTTGAGCGTTTTTATTTTGCTGCTTTTGCGCAAACGCAATATAAAGACGATTTTGAATCTGATCAACACTTGGGGTTAATTCTAACTCACCGCATACCTTTTCTAATAACGACCAACTTTGCTCATTCACTGCAGCATCGCGGGCACTATAAAGTAGCTGTATTTTATCGGCACCTTGGCGGTTTTGCGCCAATTGGTAGATAGATAACGCACTATTAGCTTGGTTTTTTAGTGCATTGGCACTGTTACTGAAGTTATCACTGTTTTTAGTTGGTTTTTCGGTTGTGCTACACGCCGATAACCCTGACAATATAATTAATAGACTAACTAGTTTAAGTCGCACAATGATTTCCCAATACGTTAACGCGATTTGCTTATATTACTGACTGACGCAGGAGACCTCAATGTTAAATGAGGAGAATTCACAGAAAATTGGCACTCTTTACATTGTAGCCACCCCAATTGGCAATTATGACGACTTAAGTCAGCGTGCAATCGCGACATTATCGCAAGTTGACTTAATCGCTGCTGAAGACACACGCCATACTGGCAAGCTACTTAGCCACTTTGGTATCAAGGCTAAAACCTTTGCTTTACACGATCATAACGAAAAGCAAAAAGCACAACAAATTATCGACCAACTCAATCAAGGCTTAAATATAGCCTTGGTATCAGACGCGGGCACACCTTTGATCAGCGATCCTGGTTATGCGGTGGTTAATTTATGCCGCGAGCAAGGCGCACATGTTACACCCATTCCTGGAGCATGCGCTGCAATTACCGCGGTATGTTGTTCTGGCTTACCAACTGATCGCTTTCAATTTGTTGGTTTTACACCAGCAAAAAGTAAAGCACGCCAAGAATTTTTTATTGATGCAGTAAATTCTGGCATTACTAGCATAATGTATGAAAGTACCCATCGTATTATGGCAAGCCTTGATGACTTAGCCGAGGCACTTGGCGATGATCAGCAAGTGGTGTTTGCTAAAGAGCTGACTAAAACCTTTGAAACATTTTTTAATGGCAGTGTGAGTGAGTTAAAAGCATTTTTAACTAACGATCCTACCAAGCAGCGCGGCGAAATAGTACTCATGTTGCCGGGTAAACCTAAGCTAATAGACGACGTACCGCCTGAAGCACGTAAAATGCTAGCTCTGCTTGAAAGCGAAATGCCAATGAAAAAAGCCTGCGGTATTGTAGCCGATTACTTTGGTATGAAAAAAAATGCGCTGTATAAAACAATAATTGACGAAAAAGGGTAAATCTTTACTGCGCTTGGCATTATCCTCAGGTATAATCCGCGCCGAGTTAGCCAAGATAATCGCTGCCTGTGACGAAAATGATCAGGGGGAGGAAAGTCCGGGCTCCATAGGGCAGAGTGCCAGTTAACGGCTGGGGGGCGCGAGCCCACGACAAGTGCAGCAGAGAGAAGACCGCCAATCTTCGGATTGGTAAGGGTGAAAGGGTGCGGTAAGAGCGCACCGGGCCGCTAGTAATAGTCGGTTGCAAGGTAAACTCCACTCGGAGCAAGACCAAATAGGGTTCTATCATTTTAAATAATGAACGCGTGGCCCACGTCAGAACCGGGTAGGTTGCTTGAGCCATAGAGCGATTTATGGCCTAGACGAATGATTATCACTTTCTTCGGAAAGGACAGAACCCGGCTTATACGGCTAACTCACTCATTCAATAAAAAGCCCGCAGTGCAAACTGCGGGCTTTTTTGTGTCTAAAATAAAAGTAGGCTCGATATAACCTGATACGACCTTATAAAACTAGCTCCCTGATTTTTAACTAGATAATATTTTTACCTTGCTCGGGATCGCGGGATTGATCGGCCTGCTCGCGTATTTCATCGGTGTCGCTACTTACGTCATCTAAGTTCTTAGTTTGAGTTTGTGTTTCTGATACTTTTTTAGTTGGCGCTATAGGCTCACTTTTTTCTGGGTTTACAGCTTCAAGGTTAGGATCGCTAAGTATAATGCGTTCTCTGGCATCGTCTGGCATGCTGATGTTATGACTAGTAAATTCGTATACTAATTCTCGCATTAGCTGTGAGGCCACTTTAGTGGTACTGAACTGCTCGCTATTAACCCAAAAAAATAACGTAAAGTTAATTGTTGATGAGCCTAGGTTTTTAATTAATACCTGCGCAGGTGGATCGGTTAATACTGCGTTTTGTTGGTTTGCAATTGTGAGGGCTAGGGTTTGTGCGCTGCGTATATCGTTATCATACCCTATGCCTATTTCTACTTTGCCGCGCATTTTAGGGTTGGCAGTGAGGTTTTTAATAATATTTTTGTACACAGTGGCATTAGGTATTTGAATATGGTTACCGTCGTAGTCAACTAAAGTGGTTGCGCGAGCGGTTACTTTTTTAACTATGCCGAGGCGGCCTTCTACCTCAATTACATCATCTATTTTAAAAGGGCGTTGTATGCTTAATAATAAACTAGCTATAAAATTTTCGGCAATATCTCTAAATGCAAAACCGAGAATAAGCCCTATCAAACCTGTGCCACTCATTATAGCTACGGCAAACTGTGTCAGCCCAGCTAAACGTAAAAACAAGTAAATACCCAATAGTAGGATTAAAATACTTATACTTCGCCTTATAACCAGATGAATAAGTGCACTATCGGTTAAATATTCAATAGGTTTAATTAATAGGCGTGATAACGGCCTGGCAAGGATGTAACTTATTACAACTATAATAATCCCTAAAAATAGGGTGGGTAAGGTTTGCACTACTACATGTAGGAATTGCATGCTTTGCTCTTGCAAAAACGCCCACGACAATACATCGGCTTTAATGCTTGGAGTAGCAGGGGCTGCATTAACTGCAGTTATAATGTTATTTAAAGCACTGAGCATGGGGGTTATCCGTGTTAAATCATCTTTATAAACAATAATAGCAAGTTTAATACCAAGCGCATTGGTGTTGGCAAACATTTTGCTCTCTTACTGCTATATAACAAAGGAGTTAAAATGAGCGATGTAAAACGTGGTCAAGATGCACAGCAACCAGTAAATATTCCGTTGCTTGGTTGGTGGGATATTACTAAGCGTATTTTTACTCAAATGAGTCGTGATAATTTATCGTTAGTGGCCGCAGGCGTGGCATTTTATGCGTTACTGGCTATTTTTCCAGCGCTTGCTGCACTTGTATCTATTTATGCCTATTTTGCATCACCTACAGATATAGGGGCGCATTTAAGTCAGGTAATTGAGCTGCTACCAGAGAGTACCGGAGAGTTAATTTTGTCGCAAATAGCCAGTATCGCCCAAAGCTCAAGTACTAGCTTGAGTTTGAGCGCAATTGGCACATTAATATTAACTATTTGGAGTAGTTCAAAGGGCAGCCAAGCATTAATTACAGCCTGTAATATAAGTTATCAGGAATATGAAAAACGCTCATTTTTTAAAGCACAACTTGTACGCTTTCTGTTTTCGATTGGCGCTATTGTGGTGGCTATTTTTGCGCTGTTAATTATTGGTATTTTACCGGTAGTACTTAATTTAGTGGGATTAAAAGAAAATATAGATTTACTCATCACGTTTATTTCATGGCCATTATTAGCATTTACTTTTAACTTTGCCTTAGTGCTTTTATACCGTTACGCGCCGCATCGTAAACCTGCTAAATGGCGTTGGATCACCTTAGGATCTGTTATTGCGACAATTTTATGGATAGTCGCTTCAATTGGTTTTTCATTTTATGTATCGAAATTTGCCAGTTATAACGAAACTTATGGCTCGTTAGGTGGGGTGGTTATTATGCTGATGTGGCTATACATTAGTGCTTATATTGTAATTTTAGGGGCGACAATTAATGCTGCCTCAGAGCAACAAACTGCAATAGATAGTACAATAGGCCCAGATAAAAAAAGAGGTGAGCGCGGAGCCTATGTTGCCGATCATCTTGATGTGAAAGAGCTTAATAGGTAAGTAACTTTACAAGTACTCATAATAGAGTACTTGGGTAATGTTTGGTGCCTAACGCTGTGGTTATTTTAGTGCAATGATTTGGCTTGTGGTTAGTAAGCTCATAAACTGCTCTTTAGGTAAGGGTTTTGAAAATAAATAGCCCTGCCCATAGTCGCAACCAGCTTCAAGTAACAGTTGCATTTGCTGCTTGGTTTCTATTCCTTCAGCAATTACTTTTAACCCTAACTGATGCGCCATAACGATAATGGTTTCGCACAATACCAGCTCCTGGCTACCTTTATTAATGTTATCAACAAAGCGTTTATCTATTTTAAGGTAGTCGGTATCCATTTCTTGTAAGTAAGCGAGAGAAGAGTAACCGGTGCCAAAATCATCAAGGGCTAATTGCATTCCCGACTGAACCAGTGCCTTTAAACGGCTTTGTGTTAAAGCCTCAGGGTTGACCATTAAGCCTTCTGTTATTTCAGCAACAATTGATGATGCAGGCAGGTTTGCTGCATTAAGCATAGCTCCCCACTCATCTATCCCGCTATCTGGGGTAGATAGCTGTATTGGCGATACATTAACGCTCAGCTGAAAATCATTGGTTATGTGTGCTTTTATATCATTGAGTGTTTGTAATGCTTGGGAGAAAACAAATTGCCCAAGTATATTTATTTGTCGGGTTTCCTCAGCTAACGGAATAAAGTCAGCAGGGCTTATTAAGCCTTTTTCAGGGTGACGCCAACGAATTAATCCTTCAGCTTTGTGTACGTGCAAGTCTTTTAGGCAGACGATAGGTTGATAAAACAATTCAAACTGCTCAAGCTCTATTGCTGTTCGTAATTCTTTAAGTAGCAGCATGCGCATTTGCGCTTTTTCGCGCATGTCATGGGAGAAAAATTCAAAACCATTACGGCCATTAACTTTTGCTTTATACATTGCTTGATCGGCTGCTTTGAGTATCTGCTCAGTATTTTCGCCATCATTAGGGGCTGAGGCAATACCTATACTGGCACTAATAAACAACTCTTCGTTTTCAATATAAATAGCCGATGACAAGCTAAGTAAAATATTTTCAGCTATTTGCTTTATATGCTGTTCTTTAATTTTACTAAATACGATTACAAATTCGTCGCCGCCAATGCGGGCAACAAACTCGGCATTTTTTGCTGACTCTAAAATACGCTGCGACACAAATTTAAGTAAAGCATCACCATAATGGTGCCCTAAAGTGTCGTTAACGTCTTTAAAGTGATCTATGTCGAGCAACATAATAACCAGTTGCTCGGCATTATTTTCTACACGCGTAAAACATTCATTTAAACGTTTTTTTAACTCTAATCGATTCGGTAAGTCAGTAAGGTGATCAAAGTGAGCTTGTTTCCAAATAAGCGCATCGGCTTGTTTTTTTTCTGTTAAGTCTGTAAATATGGCTATACGACGAACCGGCATGTTATTGTCATCATACACAGTATCTATAGTTAACCATTCCACGTAAAGCTCACCATTTTTACGGCGATTAATAATTTCTCCCTGCCAACGCCCCGTGCTTGTTAGTTCTGCCCACAGAGCCTGATAAAATGTCTTATCGTGCTTGCCAGAGGACAAAACACTGATCGTTTTATTAATTACTTCTTCTTTAGAAAAAAGCGTGGTTTTACTAAAAGCAGGGTTAACATCGAATATAATGCCATTTTCATCGGTTATAGCCATTCCTTCACTACTGTTACCGTACACAAGCGACGCTAAGTGTAGGGCTTCTTCATTTTGTTTGCGCTGGGTTATATCGCGTAGCACTACTACAAACTCATGGTTAGTTTGCATTGGGTTTATTCTGGCTTCAAAGCTTTTAATATCAGTTTGGCTTTGCAAGGTAAACTCTAAGTTACTTGAGCTTTTTGAAGTTGAAGTAGGGAGGTTATTGAGAATTAACTGTGCATTACGCTCAGTAACAAAACTAGCTAAAGTTAAGTTGTTTACCGATTGCGTAACATCAGGAATATTAAATGATCCCCCAATATTAGAAACATCACCTTTGTTGTTAATCTTTAAGTAACTATCTGGCAGCGCACTTAATAAACTGGTTAACTCATCGTGTTTATTTTTAAGGTTAGCCTCAGTAGCTAAGCGAGTTTCAGCCATTATTTTAAAGCGTTGATATAAAACCTTGAGTTCGGGGCTGTTAGGAGTGTCATTTTGCTCAGATGGCATAACGCCATTTGCTAAGCTGTCGGTTGCTTTAGTTAGGTTATTAATAGGTGTAAAAATACTTACTTTAAGTAGTTTGTAGGCAATAAATGTTAGCAGTAATAAAAAGATTATAAATACAGTTAAAGAGATTATAAAGTTATGATTTATTTGTGCTAAAACATCGGTGACGGGTAAACCAATATAAATATCTAAGTTGTTATTATGTGGATCGTTATAAATAGTTGAGCGAGAAAAAATACGGATAACACCTTGCTCATCTGTAATAAAATGAGAATCAGCCTGCATCGACTCCACATAACTTTGGGCAATGCTATTACCTATTAAAGTAGTGTTTTTGGGGTAGTGAGCTAAAATTTTAGTGTTAGAATCAACAATGGCAACTAACGATCCATCAGGTAAGTTAATTTCATTTATTGCTGCATTCCACCAATCTAAGGCAATCACAATTATAACAGCGCCTTTGGTAACCCCAGCGGTATTTTTTAACGACAGCGCAAAATTCACCGTTGTTGTTTGTAAACTTCGATCTAGCTGAAAATAGCCTACAGATAGCATGTCGCTATTTAATGCATTTTTAAAATAATCTCTATCTGCAATATTTATATTTTTTACTTGCCCCGATGTGGCGCAACTAATATTCCCCTGCAAGTCAATCATGCCAATATTAGCAACATTATTGTAGAGTGACTTAAATAGCTCAAAATAGTCAGGGCAGGTGGTTAGCAGCTCATCATGCTTGCTTTCTTGTTGTGCGATATAGCGCGCTAAACGCTCAATATCATCAAGCATATTTTTTTGTTGTAATGAAAAACGGTTGGCAATATTGGTTGCTTGTAGCTCACTTTGCTTAATTGAATAGTTACGTTCTAGTAATAACGTAAAAATGATCACAGCGACCCCAGGAATGCTAAATAAAATAAGCAAACGGTAAAGCTGATTTTTAAGTGAAGTGGTAAAAATAATAATGCCTTAATAGAGATTTACGCCAAAAATAATTGTAGCTAACTTTTTGTTTAATAACCATATAAATAATAAGGATTAAAGCATTGCTTATTAAATCAAAAATCAGCTGTAATAACTACTTTAACAGCAAGTCATTTAATAACGGTTATAGCAAACTGTAATTTTTTAGGATAAAAACTAAAATTCGTTTAAAAAGAATAAATGGTACGAATTAAACATATATACGTAAATTTTCAGTGTGCTTAAATAGTGTTATCTACTTTATTGGAGCAATAAAATGAAAGTAATTAAACAACTAAGTGCGCACGCAACCCAAGATGGTGATGGCGTTAATATTAGTAGAATTCCCGGTTTTGATGGCAAGCACCTAGATCCCTTTTTAATGATTGACGAACTAAAGTCAGATAATAAAAACGATTACATTGGCGGTTTTCCTGCGCATCCTCATCGTGGTATGGAAACCTTTACCTATATTATTAAAGGTGGCTTTGAACACCGTGACCAAATGGGTAATAAAAAGGCCATAAAAGCAGGCGATGTACAATGGATGAGTACAGGTAAAGGGGTAATGCACAGTGAAATGCCATTGGCAGATGCCAATGAAGGGTTACATGGTTTTCAGATATGGATCAATATGCCCAGTGCAGAAAAAATGCGCGCACCAATTTACCAAGATACAACAGCGCACCCTGCGCCAGTTGCCACAAATGATAATGGAGTAACACTTAAAGCATTGGCAGGCACATGGCAGTTTGCCGATCAGGCTTTAACATCAAGCCTACAAACGCTCGCTGCAAATGCCGCTTTAGCTGATGTAACTTTACCTGCAGGACAGCGTTTTGAGTTGCCACCACTTAGCCAGCAAAAAGTGATGCTATATATTCATACCGGTTCGTTAACTACGCAAGCAGGTAACGTTATTGCAGCAAAACAGCTGTTAATACTAGAACCAGGTAGTGACATTGACTTATATACAGAGCAAGGAGCAGGTGTGCTTATTTTAGCTGGTGATGAGCTTCAACAACCAATCGCTCACATGGGGCCATTTGTAATGACCACTGAAGCTGAAATTCAGCAAGCTATTCGTGATTATCAAAACGGTGAGTTTGGTAATATTTAGAATCGCCGATTTATGATCAATGATCAATTAAGCCGCTTAACAAAGGCTAAAGCTATCAATTAGTGCTGCGCTATTATTTATTGCGCGGCACTGGTTTTATCCATTAAGCTAATAATCTTGCTAGCCAGGCATATTTTTTGATTAAACCAGATTTAGTACTACTAGCCTGCACAACAGCACCGGCTAAAAATGCGCTTGAAATACCAACTTTGGTAACCGCAAAGCGTTTTAATCTGTACTTAAACGCCATGTGATGTTGGCGTTTTAATTCACTTTGTAAATCCATTTGTTTACTAAGATTATTCACCGCTTTGTTTGGCGACTGAATTAAATAGTTAACCAGCATTGTTATCTCCTTGAAGGTTAAATAACCTGAACTTTGGATAATAAATCTATCTCAAACAGCTACTTTAAGCGCTAACTGCGTTGAATTTACTTGCAATAGGCCAGCTATTGACGCGTCAATTCGTCTTGTTTTCACTGAAAGTTTCTGGCTAGAGAAAATAAATTTAAACATAGCTATGATTCAATACGTTAGTAAATCTTTTAACCAGAGTTCAGGTTAAATAACTGTTTTAAGCTACGTAATGTTTTACTAAAGCCAATTTTGTTACTTAAATAAATAGCACTTTTCCAAAGCCAAATTAAGCCTATAATTTGTAGTAAAGTTGCGGTTGCTATACTTAGCCATACAGAGGCAAATAACTCATAAACTCCAAAGCCAATTGCGCCCAATAAAACAATCCACAACAAAATCAAACCGCTGGCAAAACAACCCAAAAGTATAGTAATGAGTGCAAGTGATCTGAGCGACAAATGCCACTCAGCTTTTGCTAATTGTTTGGTAAGTTTGCCTTGCGTTTTGTAGTCATCCTTAATTTGCTCAGAATAGGCTAAAAGCTTAGCAATATGATCTTGCCAATCTTCCTTTTGGCTCGCGTCTTGGGCCGTTTGATTTTGAGCGTCACCATCCTTGGTCGCTGTTGTTTGTGGATTATTCATCATTGTTTACTTACGACGAAACAATGCAGTTACTAGCATACCTGCGGCAAATGCAATTCCAGCTGTTGCTAATGGGTTCTCTGCTGCAAGGGTGCGTGTTTTAGATGTATATTCACCTAGTTTTTCACGGGCAATGAGTTGCTTTTCACTCAGTGTTTCAGCAGAGCTAGTTGCCCCTTTTCTTACGCTGCTCTCTGCTACGGCTGCTTTACTAGAAAGTGCATCTACTGCGTCGTGTGCAGCCGATGTTGCTTTTTCTGTAAAGGGTGCTTCGTTAACTTCAGGTTTAGTCGCTGTAGTTGTTGATGTTTTAGTATTTGTTGCAGTAGCCATAATCAATCCTTAATAAAAATAAAGTTAAAAAATTTATTGGTAAATTTATAGTTGCAATGATCAAACCAACTTTAAAATAAATCTAAACCCATGATTTGTATTGGTATATTAGTTTTTAGGTTGGCTGGCTTTAACTTGAGTAGTAACAATTGCCCTATAATTGAGTAAATTTTACAAATGGCTAAATCACGCCTTAAAATTTGTAATTGTTCACTGGTTATTCAGTAAGCAAAAAGTGTAAACGAAAGGTTACTTAAAATGATAAGAAAAAATCTCACCACGAATTCCATTTTTTCCCACTTAATTCAATCGCTTTACGCTAAGCCTTATTTTTTCTAGCTTTGAGACGCGTTAAAGGAAGCCTGATTACTTGACAAAAAGCCTTGTCAAGCCCTAAACTGGAGCACTGTGGTAAAAAGTGGTTTATAGTGGATCAAAATGGATCGGGTTAATCAAAAGTGTTGATTAAAACAATTTTAAAGTAGGCTTTTTATGTTTCGTGGCGCAAGTTCGCTGAGTTTGGATGATAAAGGACGTTTTGCGGTACCCACTAAGTACCGAGACGATCTATTGTCTGAAGATCAGGGAACGGTTATTTGTACCGTCGCATTAAATGAGCCGTGTTTATGGTTATATCCATTGGCACAATGGCAAGAAATAGAAAGCCGCCTAGCAAAAATATCTAATATGAACCCACGAGCCCGTCGTATGCAGCGCATGTTGCTGGGTAATGCTACTGAATATCAACTTGATAAAAATGGCCGGATTTTGCTAGCGCCTTCGTTGCGCGCCCATGCAGATCTTGGCAAAAAAATCATGCTAGTTGGTTTAATGAATAAATTTGAAATATGGGATGAAGCGCGTTGGCATCAGCAAATGCGCCAAGATACAGAGCTTGAAAGGCTTGGTGATTTTGAACCACACCCAGATTTAGATAATTTCACACTCTAACGGCACAATAAAAGGCAAACAATAGCTAATGACAGCACAATTTGAACACGTATCCGTGCTTATGGACGAAACCATAGATGCACTTGCAATTAAGCCAGACGGTATATACATGGATGGCACTTTTGGACGTGGCGGTCATTCAGGTCAAATATTAGCGCGCCTTGGTAGTGAAGGTCGCCTACAGGCCATAGATCAAGATCCACAAGCAATTAAATCGGCTGAAAAATTTGCAGATGATCCACGCTTTGCAATTGCTCATACACGCTTTTCAAACCTATACGATGTGGCTGAGCAAAACGATCTGATTGGCAAAGTTGATGGCATTTTACTTGATATTGGCGTGTCGTCGCCACAGCTTGACGATGCACTGCGTGGCTTTAGCTTTATGAAAGATGGCCCGCTGGATATGCGCATGGATCCAACCACAGGGCGCAGTGCTGCACAGTGGCTGGCCGAAGCTGAACTTGACGATATTACCCATGTTATTAAAAAGCTAGGTGAAGAAAAGTTTGGTAAGCGCATTGCGCACAAAGTGCTGGAAGTTCGCGAACATACGCCAATTACCACCACTAAGCAGCTTGCCGACTTGGTAGATGAAGCGGTACCGGTTAAAGATAAATTTAAACACCCAGCTACACGAACTTTTCAGGCTATTCGCATTTATATAAATAGTGAATTAGAAGAAATTCAAACAGCATTACAATCTGCGATTAAAGTTCTTAAGCCAGGTGGTCGCTTAGTTGTTATTTCGTTCCACTCTTTAGAGGATCGTATTGTAAAACAATTTATTAGAAAGCAAAGCCGTGGCGAGACGCTACCTCGAGGTTTACCTTTAACTGACGCACAAATAAATCAAAATTTGACATTAAAAGCTGTGGGTAAAGCCATTAAGCCAAGCGCTGCAGAAGTAGAGCGTAACCCACGTTCACGTAGCTCTGTACTTAGGATTGCGCAGAGGCTGGGATGAGTAAAAAAGCGAGCTATCGTCAACCTAATTTATTTTTTGAAATAATTAAAGGCCTAGGTGCTAATAAGCTTACCTCGGCCTTATTGGTTGTGATACTCGCTTCTAGTTTAACTTTGGTGCAAATAACGCACCTTGCGCGAGGGCAACTTATCGAGCAAGACTCGTTACTGCAACAACGCGACGAATTAGATTTAGAGTGGCGTTACTTATTAGTAGAAGAAGAGTTTTACTCTCAGCATGCACGCATTGAAGAAGTTGCTATATCGCAGTTAAAAATGAAACGGCCAACCAGCCAAGATGAGCAGGTGATAATACTACAATGAGAACTCGCGGCAAAAAACCGGTTAATAATTTAATCACATGGCGCTTTACTTTAGTTTGCGCAGTGGTGTTTTTAGTGTTTGTAACACTGGTAGCCCGTGCTGCTTATTTGCAAATATTAGAACCAGATAAAGCCCGCTCAGAAAGCGATAAGCGTACGGTGCGAGTTGAAAAACTGCATGTACAACGAGGCATGATATTTGACCGCAATGGTAAAGAATTAGCGGTAAGTGTACCTGTAGTGAGTGTGTATGCAGACCCCAAAGCACTGCACAAATCATTGGTATCTAAAGTACTAAGGCAAGCACGTAAAAATGGTGAAGATCACCAAGCATTAGCAGAAAATGCTGCTGAGCTAGATAAGCGTACTGCACTTTATTATAAAAACGATTTGCGCTGGCGTGAGCTTGCCGATGTTTTACGTTTAGAACCTAAAAAAATAAACTCACGCTTGCTAAACGATCCTACGCGCCGCTTTGTATATTTAAAGCGTCAAGTAACCCCCGCAGTGGCAAATTACATTGGTGATTTACGCCTACCAGGCATTCATTTACTCGACGAGTCAAAACGCTATTATCCCGCAGGCGAAGTAACTGCGCATATTATTGGCTTCACAAATATTGATGGTAAGGGTATTGAAGGCATAGAAAAGCTTTACGAAAATGCCCTTACAGGTGAAGAAGGCCGTCGTACAATTCGTAAAGACGCCCAAGGCCGTGAAGTTGCAGTACTTGACGAGCGAGAGCGTGTAGAGCCCGAAAGCATTCACTTAAGTATTGATCAGCGCATTCAAGGTATTGCTTACAAAGCGCTAAAATCGGCAGTGCTTACTTATAAAGCCACATCTGGCTCTGCCATGGTGGTAGATGTTAAAACCGGCGAAGTATTGGCTATGGTAAATAGCCCATCGTTTAATCCTAATAATTTAAATGACGCTGCCCCGCATAAGCGCCGTAACCGTGCTATTACAGATTTGTTTGAACCAGGTTCAACCGTTAAGCCTCTAGCCATTTTAGCTGGGCTAGACTACGGCGCAATTAAGGCCGATGACACCATTGACACCTACCCAGGTTGGATGCGATTAGGCGGCAGCTTAGTACAAGATACCCGTAACCACGGTGAGATGACGCTGCGCGAAATTTTAAAATATTCCTCAAATATGGGCGTTGCTAAAGTAACTCAGTTGGTACCCAAAGATTATTTAGTGGGATTATTTCAAAAGGTAGGATTTGGATCGGATTCTGGCACCGGTATGGTGGGTGAAAGCAGTGGGTTGTTTTATCCAAATCGCCGTTGGTCTGACTTCGAAATTGCTACATTATCATTTGGTTATGCTATTGCGGTAAGTACCGCGCAAATGGCACGTTTTTACACCATGTTAGGCGCAGGCGGAATTAATCGGCCATTAACCATTTTAAAGCAAGATGACATCCCTGAGGGGGAGCGTGTTTTTAAACAAAAAGACGTAGAAGCGGTTGTACACATGATGGAAAGTGTATTTGAAAAAGACGGTACAGCGCGCAGAATTAACGTAGATGGTTATCGCGCTGCTGGTAAAACAGGTACTTCTAAAAAAGCAGCTGTTGGTGGCTACGGTGACGAATATGTAGGCTACTTTGCCGGTATTGCACCTGCAAGTAATCCTAGATTAGCAGTGGTAGTGATGATTAACGAACCCGGCGGCGATGTGTACTATGGAGGTGCCACTGCTGGCCCTGCATTTGCAGAAATCGTCTCTAACGCATTAAGAATATTAAACGTAGCGCCCGATAAGGAAAAGGTAGCGTACGTAAAAGGTAAAGAGAACGATGCGTGATTTAAAAGCAATTTTAAAATATATAGAGATAGATGCCCCCTCGCAGCAGGTAGGGCACCTACGCCTTGATAGCCGGGAAGTAACGCCCGGTGATGTATTTGTGGCAATTAAAGGTCATCAATTAGATGGCGGACAATTTATTGCGAAGGCAATTGAAAATGGCGCGGTTGCAATTATTGCCGACAGATTATGCGAATTTGAAACTAGTTTTGAGCCACTTTACTTAGTGTCAGAGCTGACTAAAAAGCTCCCTGAGCTGGCGAGTCGCTTTTACCATCAGCCAAGCCACATGCTTGATTTAATTGGTGTGACAGGTACAAACGGTAAATCGACCACCACGGCTATGATCGCTCATTTAGCGCAGTTTTGTAACAGCCAGTCGGCCATTATTGGCACCTTAGGCTATGGTCATCCAGATAATCTAACACCACTAATAAATACCACGCCATCGTCGGTTGATTTACAACGAATTTTAAATGATTTAAAGCAGCAAAATACCAAGCTGGTGGCGATGGAAGTGTCATCCCACGGATTAGTACAGCAGCGGGTTGCACAGTGTCAATTTAAAGCGGCGGTATTTACTAATTTATCGCGCGATCACCTCGACTACCATGGTGACATGGCGCGTTATGGTGATGCTAAGCTAATGTTGTTTAAAGACTTTGAACCTGAACTTGTGGTTCTTAATCAAGATGATGGACAAACAGAACAGTGGCTCGAAAAATACAGCTTTAACAGTTTAGTGTGTTACGGGCGAAAAAACTTACCACCTAAAAATGCACAGTTTGTGTACTTTTCAGACGTTACTTATTCAGCGCAAGGCATAGCAGCACAATTAACTACAAGCTGGGGCGATATTGCTATAAAGTCGCCGTTATTTGGCGAATTTAATTTATATAATTTAACTGCGGCACTTGCAACTTTATTGGGGCTAGGTTATCCGCTAGCACAATTAATTGCAGGCTGTGCGCAATTGCAACCGGTAGCCGGACGCATGCAAGCATTTAGCGCCAAAGGCAAGCCAACCTGTATTGTTGATTACGCTCACACACCTGAGGCGCTTGCGCTTGCGTTGCAAGCATTACAGCAGCATGTACCTGGTGGAGTAAGTTGTGTATTTGGTTGTGGTGGCGACCGCGATAAAGGCAAGCGGGCATTAATGGCACAAGCGGCAGAGCAAAATGCGGATAAGGTTATTATTACCAGTGATAATCCACGTTCAGAAAATCCTGACGCCATTATTGCCGATGTAGCACAAGGTTTAGCACAGCCAACAAAAGCTTATTTAGAGGCCGATAGAGCAACAGCTATTAGTTACGCTATAAGCAATGCCAAAGCAGACGAGGTTATTCTTATTGCTGGTAAAGGCCATGAAGACTATCAAATAATAGGTGATCAGCGCATCGATTTTTGCGATCGCCGTTACGTACAACAACAACTAAAAAAAGCAGTAAGAGGGACTCAAGCATGATCCCGATGGATTTTGATTGGCTAGCTAACGTGCTAGCAACCGATTATCAAGGTGATAATCAACCAGTGCTAAATATAAATACAGATACTCGCAGCATTTGCAGTGGTGAAGTGTTTTTAGCACTAAAAGGGCCAAATTTTGATGGTCATAAATTTATTGCCCAAGCAAAACAAAATGGCGCGATTGGCGTTATTGTGCAGCACAAAGTTGATGTTGATATTCCACAGTTTATAGTTGCCGATACCCGTTTAGCATTGGGAATTATAGGCGGCGCAGTAATGACGCAAGTAGCTCCTAAAACTATTGCCATTACTGGCAGCGTTGGCAAAACCACAGTAAAAGAAATGTGCGCTGCAATTTTATCTGTGCATGGTGATGTACTAGCCACTAAAGGTAATTTTAATAACGATATTGGCGTACCGCTAACCTTATTACGCTTAGAGCCGCAACACCGTTTTGCCGTTATAGAGTTGGGTGCAAATCATTTAGGTGAAATTGCTTATACCACCGCTATGACCAAACCCGATGTTGCCGTGGTATGTAATGTAGCCGCCGCTCACTTAGAAGGTTTTGGCAGCTTAATGGGTGTGGCTAAAGCCAAAGGCGAAATTTTTGATGGGCTTAAAGATGATGGCGTTGCCATTGTTAATTGCGACAGTGAGTTTAGCCAATATTGGCTAGATAAACTCGATGGCCGTAAAGTAACGCGTTTTTCGAGCAGTGAAAAACTCGATATTTGGGCTGAAAATATTAGCCTAGATGAAAATGCTCGCGCTAGCTTTACCCTATGCACTAAAAACGCACAAATACCGGTTAAGCTTGCGCTACCAGGTAAGCATAATATTAGTAATGCACTTATTGCAGCAGCACTAACCAGTGAGTTTGATGTCACCCTTGAGGATATAGCCAATGCGCTGGCAACCATGGGGGATGTAAAAGGCCGCGTTAATTTAATTAATGTTTCAGACTTATTAACTGTGGTTGATGATACCTATAACGCCAATGTTAAATCGGTTAAAGCCGCCATTGATTTACTAAGTGACATGCAAGGGCATCGTATTTTAGCACTGGGCGACATGGGTGAACTTGGCGAAGAAGCACGTCAATATCATCAAGAAGTAGGCGAATATGCATTAGAGCAAGGCATCAATGAGCTGTTTACTTTAGGTGTATTAAGTCGCTATGCCAGTGATGTGTATGGCCTGCCAAATAGGCACTTTTCAAACCGTGAGCAAATGCTGCAACAAATTCAAACAAGTATTAAAAAAGTAGATAAAAAAACCACCATAGTCGTGAAGGGATCACGCAGTTCTCGCATGGAGCTTTTAGTAACCGATTTAGTTAATGGCCAGCAACAAGCCATCAATGGAGTATTTTAATGTTAGTTTGGCTGGCAGAGTATTTAACCCAATATTACACGGGCTTTAATGTTTTTTCGTACTTAACCCTACGTGCGATTTTAGGGATTTTAACCGCATTAATGATGTCGCTTTATTTAGGGCCTAAGTTAATTCGCGCTTTGCAACGTATGCAAATAGGGCAAACAGTGCGCGATGACGGTCCACAATCGCATTTATCAAAATCGGGAACACCTACTATGGGTGGCTTACTGATTTTAGCGGCTATTTTTACCAGTACCTTATTATGGGCCGATTTATCAAATAAATATGTTTGGGCAACGTTATTTGTTATTGGCTCGTTAGGAGTGGTTGGCTTTGTGGATGACTACCGAAAAGTTATTCGTAAAGACCCTAAAGGTTTAATTGCTAAGTGGAAGTATTTTTGGCAATCAGTTATAGCCTTAGTTGTTGCTTGTGCATTATTTTTTACCAGCACTCAAGCCAATGAAACTTCGTTAGTTGTACCATTTTTTAAAGATGTATTACCGCAACTAGGCTTGTTTTACATTGTTATTACCTACTTTGCGTTAGTAGGAACATCAAACGCGGTAAACCTTACCGATGGACTTGATGGCCTTGCCATAGTACCCACTATTTTAGTGGCAGCAGCACTGGCAATTATTGCTTACTTAACTGGTAATGTGAATTTTTCGAATTACTTACATATTCCATATTTACCGCTGGCCAGTGAGCTTGTTGTGGTATGTACCGCAATAGTAGGCGCAGGGCTGGGCTTTTTATGGTTTAACACTTACCCAGCGCAAGTATTTATGGGCGATGTAGGCTCATTAGCATTAGGCGGTGCATTGGGTATTATTGCCGTATTAGTTCGCCAAGAGTTACTGCTTATTATTATGGGGGGAGTATTTGTAATGGAAGCCTTGTCGGTTATTTTACAAGTAGGCTCGTATAAATTACGCGGGCAACGAATTTTTAGAATGGCGCCTATCCATCATCATTACGAATTAAAAGGTTGGCCAGAGCCGCGGGTTATTGTGCGCTTTTGGATTATTTCAATCGTGCTAGTGTTAGCTGGCCTTGCGACGTTAAAGATTCGATAAATGCGATACTTAAGTGAGATAAAAAACAAACAAATAACAGTGCTCGGACTCGGTGTAACCGGCCTGGGCATTGTGCGTTTTTTAGTGTCTCAGGGTTTAACACCAACCGTGGTTGATAGCCGAATAAACCCACCGGGAATTGATTGGCTAAAACAAAATACGCCAACCTTAACTACCCGTTTTGGTGATTTGGACAGTGCCGATCTTTGCGCCAGCGATATGATCATTATTAGCCCAGGCCTTAGCTTAACAATTCCAGCAATTGCTAAAGCTATAAACGCAGGCGTTGAAGTGATTGGTGATGTTGAGTTGTTTGCCCGTATTAATACTAAACCTGTGGTTGCTGTTACGGGATCTAATGGTAAATCCACAGTAGTCACACTGGCGCAGCAGGTATTACTTGCTGCTGGTTATAAAGCAGCATTAGGTGGCAACATTGGCACCGCAGTGCTTGATTTACTACAAAGTGATTTAAGTAACAACGACGTTGATGTGTACGTATTGGAGTTGTCTAGTTTTCAGCTAGATACCACAACAAGTTTACAGCCAATTAGCGCCACCGTGCTGAATGTTTCAGAGGATCACCTCGATCGTTACGCCAGTTATCAAGCTTATATAGATTCCAAGCTGAGTATTTATAATAACGCAGCTTTAGTGATAACCAATGCAGACGACGAAGCCACGCATAGTAAAGCAAAATCCCAATTAAGTTTTGGTGCTAACCAGGGCGGTTACAGCCTTGGCGAATATCAGCAACAAACATATTTTATGCAGGCTAATAAAGCCTTTTTACCAGTAACTAGCTTGGCGGTAGTCGGCAAGCACAATTATTTAAATGCTCTTGCGGTAATGGCGCTACTTAGCCCGTTTAATATTAGTAAAGCACAATACAGTACAGCATTTAGCCAATTCAATGGCCTTGCACACCGCTGTCAGTTTGTTGCTGAACGTGCTGGAGTTAAATACTTTAATGACTCTAAAGCCACTAATGTGGGGGCTACTATTGCTGCAATAGATAGCCTTGCAACTAATGGCCAACAATTAATAGTTATTGCTGGTGGGGATGCAAAAGGAGCCGATTTAAACGCCCTTACACCTTACTTACAGCAGCATGTTAAAGCGCTAATTTGCTTTGGAAAAGATGCCAAAGATTTAATGGCATTAACCAATAAAAGCCATTTAACCAATAATATGAGCGAAGCGGTAACACTGGCTAAGCAATTAAGCGAGCCCGGTAATATTGTGTTACTTGCCCCAGCTTGTGCCAGTATTGATATGTACAATAACTACATGCAACGCGGCGATGACTTTATACAATGTGTTATGGCGGAACAGCCATGATGGCCTTTGCCGATATTAAAGAAGCACTAACGCCCAAGCCTTCGGCGCAGCTCTACGATGTACCATTATTGTATTGCATGCTGATGTTAATGGGGGTGGGTTTTGTCATGGTTACCAGTGCATCTATGCCTACAGCAGACAGATTATTTGGTAATATTTATCATTTTACTATTCGGCACGGTATATTTTTAGCTTTGTCGTTTTGTTTATTTTGGATCACCACTTCAGTGCCTATGAGCTGGTGGAAAAAAGCGAATCCGTACTTGTTGTTAGTGGGTTTAGGCTTATTACTTATAGTGCTTATTGTTGGCCGAGAAGTAAACGGTTCAACTCGTTGGATACCCATAGGGCCGTTTAACATTCAGGCATCTGAGCTGGCTAAGCTATTCTTTTTTAGTTATATATCAGGTTATTTGGTGCGTAAACGTAGCGAAGTCCAAGAAAACATAAAAGGTTTTATTAAGCCAATACTAGTATTTGCGGCTTATGCAGGATTAATTTTAATGCAGCCTGACTTAGGTACTGTGGTCGTTATGTTTGTAACTACCGTGGGTTTATTGTTTTTAGCTGGTGCCAAACTTTGGCAGTTTTTTGTATTAATTCTAACCGGTGTTGCCTTGGTTATCGGGCTAATAGTGCTAGAACCATACCGTATGGCGCGGGTTATTGGCTTTTTAGAACCGTGGGACGATCCATTTGGCAAAGGGTATCAGTTAGTGCAATCGTTAATGGCTTACAGTCAAGGTGATTGGTTTGGCCAAGGCCTAGGTAACAGCGTACAAAAGCTACAATACTTACCCGAGGCGCATACCGATTTTATTTTTGCGGTAATAGCCGAAGAGCTTGGTTTTGTTGGTGTATCGAGCATATTAATAGTATTAGGCACCTTAGTGTTTAGAGCCTTACTAATTGGCCAAAATGCGCTTAAAAATGGTAAAGAATACGAAGGCTATTTAGCGTTGGCAATAGGTATTTGGTTTGCTTTTCAAACCATGGTGAACGTAGGCGCAAGTGCGGGTATTTTACCTACTAAAGGGTTAACACTGCCGTTTATTTCTTACGGTGGGTCGAGTTTACTCATGATGACAATTGCTGCTGGTATTTTATTACGTGTTGATTTTGAAACTAAAATGGCGACCAAACAAGCCACGTCAGGTGGAGCTAAGCGATGAGTAAAAAGTGTGTTGTAGTTGCCGGTGGTACTGGCGGACATATATTTCCGGGTATTGCTGTGGCCGACTACTTAAAGCAGCAAGGCTGGCAAGTAAGTTGGATAGGCACTCCCGATAGAATGGAAGCAACGGTTGTTCCTAAGCATAATATTGATATTAATTTTATTAATGTAAAAGGCGTACGTGGTAACGGAATAAAGCGTCTTATTAAAGCCCCATTCATGGTGCTTAATGCAATATTACAAGCGCGTAAGGTATTGAAAAGCGAAAAGCCCGATGTGGTACTCGCTATGGGCGGTTATGTAACTGGCCCAACAGGTATTGCAGCTAAAAGTTTAGGTATTCCGCTGGTGATCCATGAGCAAAACGCCATTGCCGGTATGAGCAATAAGTGGCTTGCTAAGTTTGCTAATCGGGTATTGGCGGCTTTTCCAAGTGCATTTGCTACAGGGCAAGCCGAGTTAGTTGGTAATCCAGTGCGAGAAAGCGTGGCAAATATTGCAGTGCGAGAAGTATCAAGCCCAATCAATATTTTAGTGGTAGGCGGCTCATTAGGGGCGCAAGTACTTAATACAACTTTGCCTGCTGCGTTTGCAGAGCTGGGTAATACCAATGCTATAAGTGTTTGGCACCAAACGGGTAAAGGGCACTTAGGCAGTGTTGAAGCTGCTTATAAGTCGCATAAATTTAGCACTGAAAATACAAAAGTAGCTGAATTTATAGATGATATAGACACAGCTTACGGCTGGGCCGATATTGTTATTTGCCGCTCGGGCGCGCTCACTGTGAGTGAAATTGCCACTGCTGGTAAAATGGCAGTGTTTGTACCTTTTCCGCATGCGGTGGATGACCATCAAACAGCTAACGCACAGTATTTAGTTGTGGCAAATGGTGCATTACTAATGCCACAAGGGCAGTTTAATCAACAATCAATTGTTGCGCTTTTAAGCCCATATTTAGCTAAACCTTCATTAATTAAAGAAATGGCGGCAAATGCAAAACAGCAAGCCATTTTAGATGCCACAGCAAGCGTAGCTATGCACTGTGAGCAAGTAACCAATAAGAGAGCATAAGTGAAACAAACGTCAATAAGAGAGCAATATACACGACCAGCAATGCGTCGCATTGAAACCATCCACTTTGTTGGTATTGGCGGCGCAGGCATGGGCGGCATTGCCGAAGTACTCGCGTTTGAAGGTTATAGGATTACCGGTTCAGACATTGCGCACAGCGCTATGACAGACAGGTTAATTAAAGCCGGTGCAGAGGTGTTTATTGGGCATCACGAAAATAACGTAAAAGATGCCAATGTAGTGGTTGTTTCCAGTGCTATTGATGAAACAAATCCAGAAATTATAGCCGCAAAGGCCGCAAGAGTACCTGTGGTACGCCGCGCCGAAATGCTCGCTGAGCTAATGCGCTTTCGCCACGGTATAGCTATTGCGGGTACACACGGTAAAACTACAACAACCAGTTTAATTGCCAGTATTTATGCACAAGCTGGCCTTGATCCAACATTTATAATTGGTGGCTTGTTAAATAGTGCCGGCAGCAATGCAAAAGTAGGTAAAAGCGACTTTTTAATCGCCGAAGCGGATGAAAGCGATGCCTCATTTTTACACTTACAGCCAATGGTATCGGTGATCACTAATATTGAAGAAGATCACATGGAAACCTATGGCGGCAGCCTAGAAAAAATGAAAGACACTTATGTGGACTTTATTCATAACCTGCCGTTTTATGGCTTAGCTGTAGTGTGTATTGACTCTGAAGTCGCGAGCGAGCTTATACCGCGTTTTGGTCGCCCAGTGATTACTTATGGTGAGTCGAGCGATGCGGATTATCGCATGAGCGACTTTAGCCAGTCGGCAAACACGTGCAAGTTTACGGTAACCAATAAACAAGGCGAGAGCTTAACCGCAACGCTAAATATGCCAGGCAAGCATAATGCACTTAATGCCACTGCAGCTATAGCGGTAGCAAAAGATCAAAATATTGCTAATTTCGCTATTTTAGAAGCATTGCAAAAATTTGAAGGTATTGGCCGACGTTTTCAGCACTACGGTGAATTTGAAAACGAACGTGGTAGCGTAATGTTAGTTGACGATTATGGGCATCATCCGTCAGAAGTGGCCGCCACTATTACCGCTGCTCGTGAAGGCTGGCCAGATAAGCGTTTAGTTATGGTGTATCAACCTCATCGCTTTACTCGTACTCGCGACTTGTACGAAGATTTTGTAAAGGTATTAGCCGAGGTTGATCAGTTGTTATTACTCGATGTATACAGTGCTGGCGAAGAGCCAATTGTAGGCGCAGATAGTAAAAGCTTATGCCGTAGTTTACGCCAGCGCGGTAAAGAGCCCCGCCACGTAGCTAATAGCGCAGAGCTGGCAAGCGTATTAGCCGATTGCTTACAAAATAACGATTTAGTATTAACCCAAGGAGCTGGCAACATAGGGCAATTAGTAAAAACCTTAGCCGCTACGGGTATGTCGATAGAAAAACTTAAACAAGGTGAAGTATGACACAGTTAAATACGCAGTTTGGTAAAGTAGCGGTGCTGTTAGGGGGTAACTCAGCAGAGCGTGAAGTGTCATTAAGATCAGGACAAGCGGTATTAAATGCATTGCAAAATCATGGCATAAACGCCATTGCCTTTGACCCAAAAGAGCGCCCGTTATGGGAGCTAAATGAGTTAGCAATTGATAGAGTGTTCATTGCACTGCATGGTCGTGGTGGCGAAGACGGTACAGTGCAAGGTGCGCTTGAATTTATGAACCTGCCGTATACTGGCAGTAACGTACTAGGCTCAGCGCTGGCTATGGATAAAGTGCGTTGTAAGCATTTATTTAAATCGGCAGGGTTAAGTACCGCTCCTTATACCGTGGTTGATGCCAAAAAAGGCTTTGATGCAGCGGCAATAATGCAGCAATTTAAAAAAGTGATGGTAAAGCCGTCACACGAAGGCTCAAGTATTGGTATGGCACAAGCAAGCACGCCACAAGAGCTTGAAGATGCACTGAGTAATGCGTTTAAGTTTGATAGCCAAGTGCTAGTTGAACAGTGGATCAGTGGCCGCGAATTTACCATAACGGTATTAGGCGATGAAGTGTTGCCAGTAATCGAAATGACAACCCCCAATGGTTTTTATGATTACCAAGCTAAATATCAAGCAACCACCACGCAGTATCATTGCCCGGCAGATTTATCGCCTGCAGATACCGAGCACTTACAAGCAATGGCACTCGATGCATTTGATTTAGTAGGTGCTAGCGGCTGGGGACGCGTAGATGCAATGCAAGATCAGCAAGGTGATTTTTACTTATTAGAAGTAAATACAGTACCCGGTATGACCGAAAAGTCGCTTGTACCTATGGCGGCAAAAGCACATGGTGCAAGTTTTGAGCAATTAGTTGTTCGCATTTTGGAGCAAACACTTTAATATGCATCCCCTTTTAGAAAAAACGCTACAAATCAAACAGCAACTTAACTGGTCGCTAATTTTTGGGGTGAGTTTTTTTCTAGCTGTGGTAATCGGCTTAGTGCAAATTACTACAGGTGTATCGGATTGGTTGGTAGAAAATAAAGATGCCCAAATTAAACACTTAATGGTGCAGGGTAATCCTAAATATACCGACGAAATCGCTATTATTAGGGCGATTAAAAAAGCAGATTTAACTAGCTTTTTTGACCTTAATGTAAAGCATGTACAGCAATTGGTACAAGATTTACCTTGGGTGGCAAGTGTATCGGTGCGTAAACAATGGCCCGACACACTGCAAGTTTATGTAGTTGAGCACCGCGCTGTTGCGCATTGGAATAGTGACTTGTTACTTAATCAAAACGGCGATGCATTTGAAGCTAAAAGTAATAAGTTAAGTAAAAACTTACCTCAACTATATGGCCCAGAGGGCAGTGAGCAAGAAGCATGGATTGCGTTTCAGCAATTTGACGAAATGCTAAAAGTAAACGCATTAACGTTAAAAAGTTTAGCGTTATCGGAGCGTTTCTCATGGCAGTTGTGGCTAGATAATGGAGTGCGCTTAAATTTAGGGCGCAAAGATAAAGCTAAGCGTGTACAGCGTTTTATAGACGTTTATCCACGCATGGAAAAGCGTGCAGATGCTCAAATAGATGCAATCGATTTACGCTACGATACTGGCCTTGCAGTCAGCTTTAAGCCATTGCAAGAAGAACAATTACAAAATAAGAGTAAGGCATGACTAAGTCAGCAGAAAGAAACCTAGTGATTGGATTAGACGTTGGCACCTCAAAAGTGATTGCAACGGTAGGTGAAATCACCGCAGACAACAAACTCAGTATTGTTGGTGTAGGCACGCAGATATCCCGAGGTATGGATAAAGGCGGCGTAAACGATTTAAACTTAGTATCTGAGTCTATTCGCCGAGCCATAGACGAAGCCGAATTGATGGCTGATTGTCGTATTAGCTCAGTGTACCTTGGTATCTCTGGCAAGCATATACAATGCCAAAACGAAAGCGGTGTAGTAGCAATTAACAACACCGAAGTAACCGATGAAGACATTGAAAATGTGATTCATATTGCCCGCTCAGTGCCTATTTCAGCAGAGCGTAAAATGCTACATGCGTTACCACAAGAATACAGTATCGACATGCAAGAGGGGATTAAAAACCCACTCGGTATGAGCGGCGTACGTATGGAAGCACGTGCTCACATTATTACGTGCTCAAACGATATGGCAAAAAATATCGAAAAATGTGTACAGCGTTGTGGGCTTGAAGTTGACCAGCTTATTTTTACTGCACTTGCCTCATGTTACTCGGTACTGACCGATGATGAAAAAGAGCTGGGAGTAGCAGTACTTGATATTGGTGGTGGCACTATGGATATCACTATATACATTAATGGTGCACTGCGTCACTCAGCGGTTATTCCGGTGGCGGGTAACCAAGTAACTGGCGATATAGCAAAAATATTTCGCACACCTATATCACATGCAGAGGCACTCAAAGTACAATACGCCTGTGCTAGTAGCCAAATGGCCAGTAATGAAGACACCATAGAAGTACCGAGTGTAGGCGGACGCCCAGCTAGATTAATGTCACGTCATACATTATCGGAAGTGGTAGAGCCAAGATTTAGAGAATTATTTGAATTAGCGATGGAAGAAATTCGTCGCTCAGGGTTAGAAGACCAAATTGCAGCAGGTCTCGTTATCACAGGCGGAACTGCTAAAATGGCCGGCGCAATGGAAGTAGCAGAAGATATTTTCCAAATGCCGGTAAGAATAGGCAAACCAATTGGGATAGTTGGTTTGACAGACTATGTGGACGATCCTTCGTACGCAACCGCTGTTGGTTTGTTACAATACGGGCGTACCATGCAATCAATGAATGCACAAAAGTTGAAAGCAGAAGGGAATAATAATTTATGGAGCCGCATTACTAAGTGGTTCCAAGGCGAGTTTTAGTACTCAAGTCGGAGAGTAAACATGTTTGATATGATGGAACAACATAGCGAAGAAGCTGTAATAAAAGTAATTGGCGTGGGCGGCGGCGGCGGTAACGCTGTTGAGCACATGGTAAAACAGCAAATTGAAGGCGTATGCTTTATTGCTGCTAATACAGACGCACAAGCATTACGTAACTCAGCAGCGCACGTTACTGTACAATTAGGCACGCAAATAACCTCTGGGTTAGGAGCCGGTGCAAACCCTGAAATAGGTCGTCAATCAGCAGAAGAAGATGCTGATACAATTCGTGCCAGCCTTGAAGGTGCCGACATGGTATTTATTGCAGCAGGTATGGGCGGCGGTACTGGTACTGGTGCAGCGCCTGTAGTGGCAAAAATTGCAAAAGAGCTTGGTATTTTAACCGTAGCAGTAGTTACACGTCCTTTTGACTTTGAAGGTAAAAAGCGAGCTGCAGCTGCTGAACAAGGCATTAATGAATTGTCAGAAATTGTAGATTCACTTATTACAATTCCAAACAATAAACTGCTTAAAGTTTTAGGAAAAGGGACTACACTTTTAGATGCGTTCGCTAAAGCTAACGACGTATTATTTGGTGCGGTTCAGGGTATTGCAGAGTTAATTACTCGCTCTGGTCTGATCAACGTGGATTTCGCCGACGTACGTACAGTAATGTCAGCAATGGGTCCTGCAATGATGGGTACTGCGTCTGCATCAGGTCCTGATCGTGCACAAGAAGCAGCAGAAGCGGCTATCTCAAGCCCATTACTTGAAGACGTAGATTTAACAGGTGCTAAAGGTATCTTGGTTAATATTACTGCGGGTATGGACATTGCGATTGAAGAATTTGAGATTGTTGGTAACCACGTAAAAGCATTGGCATCAGAAAATGCTACTGTGGTTGTAGGTGCAGTAATTGACCCTGAAATGACCGATGAATTACGTGTAACTGTAGTTGCAACTGGCTTAGGTGGCGATCGTCGTCCGCAGTTTGGCATTGTTGATAATGGCTTTAAAAAAGCATCAGGTTCTGATGTAGCCAGCACTTCAAACCAAAGTAGCAGCATGTACGTACCAAGCTTTGCAAGCCAAGGCACAAGCGCTGAAGAAAACACAGCAAAGACGCAAGTTGAAAGTGACGAAAAAACAACTTCATCTAGTGCTAACAAAAGCACAACGAGTGCTGCAGCGCCAAGTAACAAAAAATCAGATAAGTCAGAAGGCGGAGATTATTTTGATATTCCTGCTTTTTTACGTAAACAAGCTGATTAATATAAACAGTATTTCGTTTGAAATGTGAACGAATATTGCAATTGCGGCGTATTTATGTTAGTATCCGCCGTCTAACTGTAACTGAATTTAAGTGAGCGAACCTATGATTAAACAGCGAACGATTGCACAAGTAGTCAAAGCCATAGGAATTGGACTTCATAAAGGTGAGAAGGTCACAATAACTCTCCGACCTGCGAGCGCAAATACTGGGATTGTATTTCGTCGTGTCGACCTTGATCCGGTTGTTGATTTTGAAACAACACCTGAAGCCGTTGGTGATACGCAATTATGTACCTGTTTAATTAACAAAGATGGTGTTCGCTTATCAACTACTGAGCACCTTATTGCCGCTGTTGCTGCAATGGGTATTGATAATCTAATTGTAGAATTAGATAGCTCAGAAGTGCCAATAATGGATGGTAGTGCATTACCATTCATTTATTTGTTACAAAAAGGCGGTATTGAAGAGCAAAATGCAGCAAAACGCTTTATTCGTATTAAAGAAAAAGTACGTATTGAAGAAGGCGATAAATGGGCCGAGTTAGAACCGTATGACGGTTTTCATATCGACTTTGAAATTGCCTTTGATCACCCAGCTATCAATGAAAGTCGCCAACGTATTGGTTTAGATATTACGACGAAAAGCTTTATTGAAGAAATTAGCCGTGCACGTACTTTTGGTTTTATGAAAGACATTGAATATATGCATGCTAACAACCTAGCATTAGGTGGCAGCATGGATAGCGCAGTAGTACTTGATGAGTTTAAAGTGTTAAATCCAAACGGTTTACGCTACAGCGATGAGTTTGTTAAGCATAAGATATTAGACTGTGTTGGTGACATGTTTATGACAGGTCATAACATTTTAGGTAAAGTAACTGCATTTAAATCGGGTCACGATTTAAATAATAAATTACTACGTAAATTAATGGCTACTGAGTCAGCATGGGAGTGGGCAACCTTTGAAACGCCTGTAACGATGCCTGCACCCGGCCTTGAATTAGCGCCAGCCTAATTTATTGCTCACACAGTTATAAAAAATGACGCTAATTAGCGTCATTTTTTTTGCCTATTGAAAATACTTTAAGTGCGTAGCTACCTACAGCTCTAAAATACTTTGTAACTGCTTCAAATGAGTAACGGTATAGGTAGGCTTTATACCCTCGGGCAACTGCTCGTTTGAGTGTTGTAACCAGCAGGTATCAATCCCCGCATTATTACCGCCTAAAATATCGCTTGTGGCAGTATCGCCAACCATTAATATTTGGCTTTTATCTGGGTTACCCATTAATTCAAAGGTATGGTCAAAAATAGCTTTATTAGGCTTAGCTATGCCCACTAATTCAGAAATGACTAACCATTCAAACATATCTTTTAAACCAGTATGCTCAAGGCGCACGGTTTGTAAACGTGCAAAACCATTAGTAATAATACCTAACTTAGCGTGGGGCTTAAGTTTATTTAACAGCTCTATGGCACCGGGTAGCGGCTCGCATATTTCTGCCATAGCATCTAAAAATGCATCATTAAGCTCTTTTGCTGGCACATTTAGTTTAGTAGCCCATTCGCTAAAGCGAGTAACCTGCAAGTAGTCGGCACTAATGTCGCCATTTTGGTAATCAACCCATAGTTGCTTATTGGTTTTTTGATAATGAAGATAGTCGGCTTGGCTAAAATCTACGTTATATGTTTTAAACATGCGAGTCATGCCCGCTAAAATATCAAATCTAAACAAGGTTTCGTCTGCATCAAACAGCACGTAACTGTATTTCATTAAACTTCCTAAAATTAATTTGTTTGGCAATAAAGCGCTGAATGTAAAAAAGGTGCCATGGCCAAAGTAAGTGCCTGAGTATAGGTACTTTCGCGGGTGGCGTGGTTATTAGTGAGTAAACCAATAGCGCCGCCTTGCTGCTTTATATTGGTGGTATTAAAAGTCTTATCCATAACATCGCCAAGCTCTGCACCATTAAGTAATGCGTTATACAGTATTTGCGGCAAAGGTAGGTTGCTACTGCGTCCTACAACTTGATTTACCGCGTTATCGATAACTACATAGGCAAAGGTTGCGGCACCGTAACTAAATTGCTCTGCACCGCCTTCCATGGCCACATAATAGTGGGCTTGGTAGTGCTCTTTGCAGTAATTCACTCGGTTTTGTGCGCCAATGCGAGTTTGCTCTTCACCAATAGGTTGATCAGGCACACCCGAGGGAGCATTTACACCTTGGCAGTCAATGTCACGCTCTGGAAAATATATGCTAAAAATGCACTTAGCAGCATTTATTTTTACTGGGTTTTTAGAGCCCACAATAACTTTTAATGGTTGCGACATGCTGATCTCACTTTAAGCAAAATCAGCAGTGTACGTGAGTTGGCTTTAACAAAAAAGGGCAGTGGGTTATCCAATATCAAATAGGTAAATCCAGTGGTGCTAGGTTTTCTAATGCTCGTTTTTTTAAAATAATATCTTTAATGAGTGGGGTAAGTACCAACTCCATTGCCAAGCCCATTTTACCGCCAGGCACTACCAAGGTATTAATACGCGACATAAAGCTACCTTGGATCATCTGTAAATAGTACGGAAAATCGACATCTTCAATGCCCCTAAAGCGGATCACCACAAAGCTTTCATCGAGTGATGGAATGTCTTTTGCGCTGAACGGGTTAGAGGTATCTACGGTAGGGACTCGTTGAAAGTTAATATGGGTGCGTGAAAATTGTGGAGTAATATGGTTAATATAATCGTCCATACTGCGCACTATAGATCCCATTACCGCTTCGCGTGAGTGACCACGATCAGAGGTGTCGCGGATCAGCTTTTGGATCCACTCAAGGTTGATAATGGGCACCATACCAATAAGTAAATCTACATGTTTTGCTACATCCACATTGTGCTCTTGATCTACAACAGCGCCATGCAATCCTTCGTAAAATAATAAATCGGTATTTTGCTCTAGGTTTTGCCACGGAGTAAATGTGCCGGGCAATTGGTTGTAAGGCACCGCTTCGTCAAAGGTATGTAAATAACGACGCAGTTTACCTTGGCCGGTTTCACCGTAGCTATCAAATAGGGTTTCTAGTAAACCAAAGTCGTTGGCTTCGCGGCCAAAGTAGCTAATATGTTTGCCTTCTTGTTGCGCGTCACGTACTTTTTTTTCCATTTCAGGGCGAGTGTAACGATGAAAGCTATCCCCTTCGATAAAAGCCGCACTAATGTTAAGGCTACGAAAAATATGTTTAATTGCATTCGTGGTGGTAGTTGTCCCCGCACCTGAAGAGCCGGTTATTGCAATAATAGGATGTTTAGCTGACATATTAATTCTCTTTTATAAGACCCGGTTAGTTATAAAGATGTTGCTGGTCTAGGTCAAGTGACGTAATCAGCAAATAACGTTATCATGGGGTGCTTAAAAATAAAACGAGATAGAGCATGAAATTTTTAAAACCACTACTAGGGTTGTTTTCAATAAGCGCTTTAACGCTCTCAGTAGCACAGGCAAGTATGCCCAAAAGCCAAGTATTATTAGCCGATTTAAATACTCCTTATGGCCTGCAAGTCACTATTGTGAGCGACAGTGATAGTTATAATAATCAGCCTCATATACACAATAATGGTGTTTACTTTACCCATGAAGTATTAAGTGTTGAGCAAAGCCAAACCGATATTGCTTACTACGACTTTGCAACAAAACAAATTATTAATATAACCAATACGCCAGTAAGCGAATACTCACCTACCGTAATGCCAAATAAACAAAGCTTATCGGCAATTGTGGTAGAGGCCAATGGCAAGCAAAAGCTATGGCAATATCCGCTTGATAGCGAAGTTGCAGCAAGTCGTATTTTTGACTGGATAGAGCCAGTGGGATATCACGCATGGGGTATAAATAACGATTTAGTAATGTTTATTTTAGGTGAGCCACATACATTACAATATAGCTTGGTTGCAGCGGCAAAAGGGCAAGTTGTGGCAAAAAACATTGGTCGTACGCTTATTTACAATCATACAATGGCGCAGTTTATATTTAGTTACACCCAAAATGAGCAACATATTGTAGCGCGTTTTAACCCACAAACTAAGCAGGTAGAAAACTTACTTAGATTGCCGCTACAAGTACAAGACTTTATCTTAAAAGACGACAGTACGCTGGCTTATGCGCTTAACAACCGTGTTTACCAACGTAACCTTAGTGGCAATAACACTGTATCGCAATGGCTGGATTTAACACCCTATTGCCATACCAATATTACCCGTATGAGTTATAACAACGACAAACTTGCTTTTGTTTGTGATGTAGCTGAGGACTAATTTAAATAAATTTCAGACTTTATAATGCGTATGCGTTAAGGTTATGCGCAAATTTAACTAATAGGGATTACAACGTGGCTTATAGTGCAGACGAGCTTACTGAGCAGCTAATTAAATTAGAGTGTAGAAGTAATTTTAAAATAAAGAATATTGCCGAATACATGTTAGTTAATTCAAAAGAAGCGTTTTACACGCACAGTGAAGGCGGCAAAGGTAAAATTATAATTCGCCCAGCATTTGAAGTGTTTAGTGATGATTTTACCGATATTGATGGGGTAGTGCGTACTCAGGGCTATTTTCATAGTAGCGAAATGACGCGTTTTCCTACGCGCATTTATAAAAGTGCACAGCCGATTCATTATGGTGTCGCGTTTAAAATAAACTCTGAGCAAGCAGCAAAAGATTTTATTGCTAAACTAACGATGATTTTAGGCGGGTAATAGTAAAGGTTTATAAATCAGCTTTCAGACTTCAGACTTCAGGCTTCAGATTTAACAAAATATCGGCCAAGCTGGGTTTAGGTTATAAGTAGGCAAGGCAGTATGCCGCGCTTTTTTAAAGCCTGGTAAATTTAACACCACAGCGCAAAATGCTAGGTATTAGTAAAAAACAAACCAAGCTCGCAGTAAATTATTAGCTACGAAGCTTGGTTTTGTTATCAGCTCTAGGCTCTAAAATAAAACCTAGAACCTTAATCTAGCTACTTACCTTTTAAGAAGTTATTAACCGATTCAAGCTCACGATTTTTCAGTGCAATACAATCATTAGTACTTTCTTCTAGTTTACTTAAAGTACGAGCGTAACCTGGTATTTCAGCTAACTTAGTATTAAAGAAGCTTTGTGTTGTGGCAAAGCTATTTGCATCACAATTTGCAGTTGTAAAATACGGTAGGTTAGGGATAAAAAACGGCGGTAAGCTTGCTGTTACTTTATCGTAATTACTGTAAACCCAGTCAATAAACAGCGCTTGGCGCTCATCAGTATAGCTTTGTCCTGCTAAAATAGTGCGCATGTCGGATGCGGTTACTTCATCTGTTAAGCTGTAAGCCAATACTGCTTTTTGCAGTGCAGGTTTTGCAAAGTAGCCCATAGCCGAGAGCATATTAGTACGTACTTGTGGATCTTTGGTGGTTTTAAAGGTTGCCATAAATTGATCAAGCAACGCTTTATCGCCGTTAAAAGCAGCTAAAGTTAAATAAGTACCTGCTAAGTACGGGTCTACTTTTTGTGGATCGTTTAAATAAACCTGAGTTTGCTGTTTTGCTTTATTGATCACATTTTGATCTTCGCCATCAAAACCTAAACGCGATACAACCGCTGCTCGAAGTTGTGAAATAGCGCCATCTTCACCTGCTTTTGCCTCTAAGCCGTATTTTTTAGCCGCAGGGGTTACTGCCCCACGAATAAATTTAGGCCATAAGTCTTTATTGCTATCGTCTTTAAAGGTGCGTTGTTGCGATACTAAATAGCCCAGCGCGGTATTAGCAACGCGAGGGTGGCTGTCGCTTATAAATACTTCAAGCGTTTGCATTAACTTAGCGGCCGATATAACACCAGCATCAAGTAGTGCATCGGTAGCAGATAATAACGCTAAACGTTCGCGGTCATCTAGCTTGTCAGCAGCATTGTCGATAAGCGCACTAAACTGTGCATCGTCCATCACCCAGCGGTAATAACCCAATGCGCCTTGATCGGGATAAATCCACTCGGGTGCAAAATCTAAATCTAGCGTTTGGCTTTGTTTATTAAGTAATACGTTCGCTGTTTTTACTTTATCGCCCGCGCCATATTTAATTGCAACAGGCACATTCCATAATTGCTCAGGCGCATCAACACCGGCATTTACAAAGCGACTTTGCGATAAAGTTATTTTACTACCTTGCTGAGCTACTTTAATCAGTGGGTAGGAAGATTGCTCAATAAACGATTTTAAAACACTCGCTACATCTTTATTAGAAGCTTTGCCAAGTGCTTGCCATAAATCGGCAGCTTCGGCATTTTTATAGGAAAATTCTTTTAAGTAATTTTGAATACCTTTTTGAAAGGCCTCTTCACCTATCCAGTTTTCAACCATAGCAAGTACCGAGCTACCTTTGCTATAAGCAAGGCCTAAACCATCCATAATATCGGCTTCGGTTTTAATTGGTTTACGAATTGGTTTAGTACTCAAACGTGCATCAAGTGGCATAACGTTATTTTGTGGTAAATCTAGGTGCGATTCAAATTCAGGGTTTAGTTGCTTGGTAATTTTTGCCGCCATCCAACTAGCAAACGCTTCGTTTAACCATAAATCGTTCCACCACTTCATCGTTACTAAGTTACCGTACCATTGGTGTGCAAGTTCGTGAGCAATAATAGACACATTGCGTTGTTTTTTACTGCGCGTAGCGGCAGCTAAATCAACCAATAAAATATCTTCTCGGTAGGTTACAAGTCCTGAGTTTTCCATGGCACCAAACGGAAATTCAGGTACAGCCACCGAATCTAGTTTTTGATACACATAAGGAATACCAAAATACGCCTCAAGTGCGCCTAGTACTTTTGGCATGTTTTCTTTTGCGTACTGGGCTAAATGAATTTTACCTTGTGGGGTAATTACGCGCCCTGGCACCGACATACCTTCAACATTAAGCTCTTCAAAAGGGCCCACAGCCATTGCTACTAAATAAGAAGGAATAGGCGGTGTTTTATCAAAAAAGTGGGTGGTCATGTCGCCATTTACTGTAGTTTTAAGCTCAGGTGTATTGGCATATACTTTTTGTGAGGTAGGCGCGGTAATAGTGAGCTGAAATGGAATTTTGTAGCTTGGCTCGTCAAACACCGGAAATGCACGGCGCGCATCACTCATTTCAAACTGAGTAAATAAGTAAGGTGTACCTTGATCTAATGTTTTATATAGCCCAACACTTTGGCGATTATATGGCGCTGAAAAATCAATTTTTAAGGTGTATTTACCCGGCTGAATTTGCTCATCACAGCTAAATTTTACTTTACCGGTTTTGAGCATTTCGCTGTTTAAGTCACAATTTTGCTCGCCAAGTAATTGTGCCATTTTAGTTGCGTAAGCCACGCCGTTTAGTTCTATGTAGTTAGTTGGCTTGAGTACTTCTAAAATAATTTCAGTCATTCCAGTAAAGGTATCTTGGCTTGGATCGAGTGTTAACGACACTGATTGACTGCTTGGTTTTGCGAGTTTTTCAATTACGAATTCGTTAGCATTTGCGGCGTTCATCGCGAATGCAACACTTACGGTTAAGAGGCTTTTAAGAAACATAGTATCCCTAGTTTATTATTGTTATAAATGACTAAAGCAGACAGCGTTACCACGCTACTTCAATAGAAACGGTATTATATGCGGATATCCTAGCAGCTTTCTTTTATGGAGTAATCGAATAACCCCGGATTTGGACGAGTAAAGAGTAACAAAGTTTGTCAGTGACTATCGCGATTGATAAAGCGCTGCCAATGCAGTTGTGAGTTAATAACGCGAATTTGCCCAATTATGCTATTTAACACTGCTACATTGCTATAATTTGGGTGTGGGTATTCGTTAAAGCCCATTAAATAATTAAACGCGTCTTTAGAGTTGGCTTGCAGTGCATAAATACGTACTTGCTGCTCAAAGTTAAGCCGCAGGCTACTTATAGCGGTTTTCATTCCGAGTTGGTCAATGTTTGGAATTGCACATTTTTGTAAGTAACCAGCGCGCTCGCCTTCGCCGCTAAACCAAATGCGAACTTTTTCGCTGTAGCGACCGGTTTTAGCTGGCAAGTCGAACATTAATCGCTGTTGGTTTTGGCTTTTTATAAATGCTAAATAGTCGTTAAAGCCAGCATTAATTAGCGCTTGATGTACAGGAATAAGTCGCGGTTTTATTTTTCCGTGGGTATGAAAACTAAAACATAAAATATTTTGCTCAACAGTTAAGTCATCAAGTGTTAAACAGCCTATTTCGTCACTATAAGCGCCCGTATAGTAAGCAATTAATGGCAACCAAAAATGCCAATGTTTTGCTTGTTCACGCACCACGCGCATATCGCCATAAATATAGCCAGTGTAAAGTGTGTGCAGCTCCATAGCTGAAAAAGGACGGCGACCAAGATGGGTTTTCAACGGTGTACCTTGAAAATAATGACAAAATACATTTTATACCCAAAACATAGCAAGATGCGAGTATGTTTTGGGTATAAATACTTATACCTCATTAATTAAAACAAAAAAGCCAACTAGCACGAATGCAGTTGGCTTTTTTTATGCTTTATTAATTAAGCTATAGTGAATTATTCACTTAATGCGCGTGCTAAACCTACTGGTTCAATTTCTACGCATACTTGGTCGTCATTCCAGTTAAGGCCAACTAAAGCATTGTCTTCGTTTAGGTCTTCAACCCATTCATCTAAAAATTCATCAAGGCCAATTTCTACTGGGCTGTACTCTTTCCACTCGTCTTTACACTGAGCTTTAGCAGCCGCTTCGCTTTCCCAAAGTAGTAATACGTCAGTCTCGTCAAATTGATTTGAATCACACACTACAAAGCCATTATCTTCTGCACCTAGTGCCCAAATTACTTCGCTCATACGTACTTTTTCAACAAAGTTGACTAGTTCTGATTCAATCTCGATATCGCTCATGTGTTTACCTTTTTAAATTAATGACTAGGACTGGTATTTATTGCTGCTTGGCGTTGGCCATATTGCTCATAAAAAGCAACAAGCGCTGAATGCTGACTAATGTCGGTTAGTTCACGAAAGCAAATCCAATCAAGCAGGCAGTATAAACTGATGTTGAGGTATTCACAGCCTTTAAATTCATCATCAGTTAAATGATCATTTAAAAAGTGTAATGTTTCAACAATACGTTCATTTTGCAAATTAAAAAATAACGCATCACTTTGCGTATCAAAACCAGAGCGCTGGCATAAAAGCATTTCCACTAAAGAGTCATTACAGGCATTAATAGTGGTAAGTAAGTGCTCTTGCGGCCAAGTTAATTTTGGCTGTGCTGTTTTTTCAAGTAAATAACGCAGTATTGAGTTTGAATCACTAAGGGTTAAATTGCCATCTACGAGAATAGGGATTTTGCGTGCTGGGTTTTTGCTCACCATAGTTGGGCGATCTTGCGCTGAAAAAATATCCAGATTAATAAACTCTAAATCACAGTTATTTTCCAGCGCCCATATTCTAATACGGCGTACATAAGGCGAGGTAACAGAACCAAATAGTTGCATAATTACTCCATAAAAAAGCCGCATAAGCGGCTTTTTTCAAAATTTACGGTACAGAATAAGTTACTCTGAACGGCTGGTTACTTCAAGTAAATGGTAACCAAACTGTGTTTGTACTGGGCCTTGTACTTGATTAATTGGCGCAGAGAACACCACTTTATCAAACTCTGGCACCATCATACCTGGGCCAAACTCACCAAGAGCACCGCCATCTTGACCTGAAGGACAGTTAGAGTGTGCTTTTGCTAACACAGCAAAGTCTTCACCTTGTTCAATTTTTTCTTTTAAATCTAAACACTGTGCTTCACTATCTACTAATATATGTCTTGCGCTTGCCACTGTCATAAAATCTCCTAATAATTAATCTGGTTGTTTTTTAATCATAATAACGTGTATTTTAGTTAGTTTAAACTAATTGTAACGGTTTTAACCTAGTTAATAGCTAATGTCGCTTCAATTGCTGCAGTTAGTTTTTCTGATTCGGGGGCTACTTTACTGTTAAAGCGCGTAATTGTTTTACGATCAGCAGACACTAAATACTTATAAAAATTCCAATTAGGTGAGCTGGTTTGGCTATTTAAGTGTTTAAAAATAGGGTTTGCATCGCTGCCGCGCACTGCGCTGGTGGCAAACATAGTGAAAGTAACCCCGTAATTAACAAAGCAGACTTTGGCGGTGTCTTGCTCGTTGTTTTCTTCTTGAAAAAAATCATCAGAAGGAAATCCCAATACCACTAAGCCTTGATCTTTATATTTATTATAAACCGCTTCAAGCCCTGCAAATTGCGGCGTAAAGCCACAGTTACTCGCTGTATTAACAATTAGCAGCGGTTGGTTTTCAAATTGGCATAAGTTAACAAACTCTTTTGAGCGTAGTTTACGCAAAGTAACGTTAGTAAAGTCTTGGCAGTTATTTTGTTTTTTAATGGGTTGCTCAGCTGTGCTTTGCGCTTGAGCTAATGCGGGTACAAGTAACGCCATTAATGCTAATAATATTATTTTTATCATTTTTAAAGCCTAAAGTTAAAAGGTTACATATTGTTTATAGCCTCAATGATACGCTAATATAAACGCAACTGATCAACCTTATCTAGACCTTATGACAATCCGTTTAGCACGCCCAGAAGATTTAAAAACTATAGTCGCAATTTATAACGAAACCATTGCCAGCAGAATGGTTACCGCCGATACCGAAGAGGTAAGCGTTACCGACAAGCAAGCTTGGTTTGATAGTCACACTTCTCAGCGGCCAATTTATGTATATTCTGAAAATGACCAAGTGTTAGCATGGCTTAGTTATAAACCGTTTTATGGGCGCGTAGCTTACGAAGGCACGGTAGAAATAAGTATTTATATTACCGCTAAAGCACAAGGCAAAGGTTTAGGTAAAACACTGATGGAGTTTGCCCAAACGCAAGCTAAGCAACTTAATATTAAAGTGCTGCTAGGGTTCATTTTTAGTCATAATTTACCCAGTATTAAACTATTTAAACACTTTAATTTTAGTGTGTGGGGCGAGTTACCACAGGTGGCCATTATGGATAATAACCCTTACAGCTTAACTATTTTTGGTAAGCACTTATAACCGTAGCGATTAATTAAAAGTGCTTACTCCACACCTAAACATTTAAGCGTCGCGGGGTAGGCCTTTTTCAACAATTCTGATAAGCCTTGCGGTTTTACGCAGTATAGTACCTTGCTTATTGCGTTGCTGTTGCAGCGCCCAATTTATATGCTCTAAAACCAGTTCACTGCAAGCTAAGCTTTTATCTTCTAGGGCATGAATAATGCTAGGGCTAAATTCAGCATTACCTAAGCCTACAGCCAAATTACGCAACCAACGCTCGTGGCCAATACGACGAATAGGGCTGCCTTCGGTGTTTTTTAAAAAAGTGGCTTCATCCCAAGCAAACAGCTCAAGCAGGTCTTTATCTTTTAATTGGGTGCGCGGATGAAAATCATTTTCGTCGGTAAGTTGGCCATAACGATTCCACGGGCAAACTAATTGGCAGTCGTCACAACCATAAATGCGGTTACCTAATAATGTTCGGTATTGCTCTGGAATAGGGCCTTGTAGCTCAATGGTTAAGTACGATATACACTTACGTGCATCTACCACGTAGGGCTCAACAATAGCGCCAGTTGGGCATAGCGTTATACAAGCTACGCATTTACCACAGCCTTCAAAGGTGTTTTCTGCATCTATGGGCAGCGGTAAATCAACAAATAACTCACCTAAAAAAAACCAAGAACCGGCTTCTTTATTAATAAGTAATGAGTGTTTACCGCGCCAGCCCAAGCCTGCTTTTTCAGCAAGTTGGCGCTCAAGTACCGGGGCTGAGTCGACAAAAGGCCTAAAACCGTATTCGCCAATTTCGAGCTCTATTTTTTGGCCTAATTTTTTTAAGCGATTACGCATTAATTTATGGTAGTCGCGGCCAAGAGCATAGCGACTTATATACGCTTTTTCTGAGTTTTTAAGGGTTTTGGCAAAACCTGCATCGGGGGGCAGGTAATTCATTTTTACCGAAATAACACGCTGCGTTCCGGGCACTAACTCAGCAGGGCGAGCGCGTTTCATACCATGAGCGGCCATGTAATCCATATTGCCATGGTAGCCGGCGTCGAGCCAGCGTTGCAGCTGCGTTTCATGCTTGCTTAAGTCTATATCAGTAATACCTACTTCGCTAAAGCCAAGCTCTTGTCCCCACGCTTTAATTTGTTGGGCAAGGTTTTTATAATCAGGAACTGCGTCGCTCACATGCATCACACGGTTAAATAAATAGCTGGGTAATTTAACATATTTAGCTTATGGGTAAAACGCTTGTTATACCCATAAGCTTGTTAGCAAATACCTATTTTTAATAAAATAGGTATTACTGCACAAAGCGTTTTAGTTGTTGTTGTGTTTGTTGGCTGAGGGTTTGTGATTGTTGGCAATCATTAAGTGCTGTATCTATGGTTTGTTTGGCTTGCTCGCCAAGCGCTACAATATGCTCTACCGATTGGTGGGTTTGATTTTGTGTTTGCTCAAGTAAGTGCACAGCCTCGGCAATTTGTTGTAACTGTTGCTGGTTATGCTCAAATTCAGTAAGCATATTAGTAAAACCATTAGAAGTACTATTAATTGATTTTTGCGCATTGTGTGAGTGAGTAATTAATTGCTCTGACTCTTTATTTGTTTCGTTTACTAGCTCGTTCATTTGGTTTATAAAATCACTAATTTGCCGCGTTGCACCACTTACCTTAATTGAAAGAGTACGCACTTCATCGGCAACTACCGCAAAACCACGTCCCGCATCACCGGCTCTTGCTGCTTCAATGGCGGCATTTAGGGCTAGTAGATTGGTTTGATCAGAAAACTCTTCCACCATTTTTAAAATGCTACGAATGTTTTCACTGTTTTCTTTTAAGCCTGAAATAGTTGCCGAAAAGCCGGTTAGCATATCGGTTATTAATTTTACTTGTTGCACTAAGGCCGACAACTCTGTTGCCGAAAGCTTAACAAAATTTAAATGCTCATTATTTACTTTATGCACGCTGTCGGTATTACTTACTATATTTTGTAAGCTCTGCGCTATTTGGTTGCTGGCATTTATAATGGTATGGCTTAAATGTATTTGTTGTCCGCTTAATTGCTCAGTCTGTTGCATAGACTGAGTTACTTGCTCGATACTTTGCACGCCTGCTTGGGCGCTATTGTAGGTTGTGTTTAGTAGCTGATTTAAATGAGTAGTAAAAAGATTGTATTGCTCGCTTAGTTCACGAAACTCATCATAAGTAAAATGGGGTAACTTTGCCGATAAGTCTGCATCTTGCTGGTTTATATTTATTAGCGTGTCGCGCATTGCCTTGACTGGGCGCACCATTAAAAATCGCATATAAAATAGGGTGAAAATAAAGCCAGCCACAATCACTAAAGCTAATGCCCAAAATAACCCAGTACTTTGTTGGTTTAGGGTTAAGCTTTCATACAGCCAAAATAAAGTAATAGCCTGAAATAAAAATACAAAACTTAAATTACCCACAATTTTGCGCGTTAAGGTAAAAAAAAGTGTTTTTTCTAAAAAATTATAAATTCGCATATAGCTACTCATTATGTACAGACCATTTGGTTATTATTAATCACCTAAGTAAGCTTTAGTTTGTGCCGGATAATTTGTAAAAATACCATCCACACCTAAATCTAGCATCAGCTTTATATCTTGTTGTTTGTCTACAGTGTACGCATAAATTATTAAACCACGTTGTTTTGCATCATCTACAAAGGCTTTATTTATAAAGTTTTTATCTACATGAACACTGTACGCGCCTAAGTCTTCAGCAAACTTTGCATAATTAATTGGTATAGATGACGTTAGTGCACCCATTTTTAGCCAAGGTAAGCGTTTTTTTAACCAGGCTAGTTGATGATGATCGAACGACGACACTAAAATGTTATCTGCTGATATGCGTTTTTCTGTAATGTTTTTTTCAACTTGAGCTGCAAACTGTTCAAGATTAAAAGTATGTTTTAGCTCTAAATTTAAGAGTGTTTGATTATTATTCCAATCAAAAAGTTGCTGTAAAGTTGGTACTTTTTCGCCATTACCAGCATTGAGTTGCATAATGTGAGCAGCAGTAAAGTTACACACTTTACCTACGCCGTTAGTGGTTCTATCAAGCCAAGTGTCGTGAATGATCATGTAATCATCAAGTGCGCTTTGTACATCTACTTCAATGCCGTCAACGCCTATTTGTAAGGCCGCCATAATGGCGCTTTGGGTGTTCTCTGGAAAGTGCCCACTGGCACCGCGATGGGCAAATACTTTCATTGGCGTGATTTCCGTGCAATAGACCAAGTTTCAAAACAAGCAGCGCTAACAATTAATGCACCACCAATAAAAGTGGCGATAGAGGGGCGCTCATGCAAAATAATAATAGCTAATAATGTGCCGTAAAGTGGCTGAAGGCAAGCAATTAGCCCCGCGGTTGCCGCCGATAAATGCTTTAAACTGGCAGCAAATAATGAGTGTGGAGCTGCGGTAAATATAACTCCCGCAACTAAAATAAGCACCAAATCGTGATTAGTGGTCGCATAAATAGGCACTTCAATAAACGCGCAAAGCATTAGGCTGGCAACCAAGGTTTGATAAAACATGGTTTGCGGGCCACCGTATTGATTAAAATAGCGCTTATGAATGATATTACGAATGGCAAAAAAGAACGCCGAAATAACCCCAGTGATCACCCCAAGTGTTACATCATTCCCTAAATTTGTATTAGGTATTAATAAATAAATGCCGATTAATACTACCGCCGCACTAATAATGTCTTTTGCTTTGGGCTTACTTTTATGAAAAAACGGTTCTAAAAATACGGTTATTACCGGGTAGCTAAAAAAAGCCAACATACCAATGGTGATCCCAGCAAGTTGCATTCCCGCAAAATAAGTTACCCAATGTATGCCTACTGCCACACCGAGTAACAGGGCAATTAAGTAATCTTTACCTTGGTTTAGCTTAATCGGTTTTTTTTGCATGCCGAGCAAAATAAAAATAGCGATGCCGGCTATGGCTGCACGATACACGGTAATGTCGAGTGCATTTAAACCAATTAACTTTGCAAATAGCGCAGTGCCGCCAAAGAGTAATACGGCAATGTGTAGGTAAATTAAACTTTGCTGTTGCGACTGCATGTTATTTCCTTATGTTGGCTCATCTAAATATTGCAGACAATGGTTAAGATGAATTTTTGATTTTTCGTGACAAATGTAAGCAAAGTTAGCTGTATTTAAGGTAATGTAACTAAAATCGAATTTACTTTTAATATTCGTTTAGCTTACACTCGTTAGTAGGTTACTGCGTTTAAAATTGATAAATACAGGAATTAAACGTTTATTTGTAAAGTTGTGCGTAAAAACACTAAACCAAGCTTGAGTGTATTAATAACAAAAACGCGCTGCTGAAACAGCATTAATAATTAAAATAATGAAAAATGAGGGAATAAATGACACGTTTTATAGCAATAAAAACCGAAGAAAGCACGGCCGTTTTAACCATGAATACCCCCGAAAACCGCCATAATCCAGAGTTTTTGGCTGAGTTTAATCAGCACCTTGATCAAATAGAAGCTGATAAAAATATTAAGTCGGTGGTGCTTACATCTAACAGTGAAAAAAATTGGTCATTGGGAATCGATTTAGAGTGGATGGCTAATACGAGTAATACCCCAGAAACAATTGCCGGCTTTATGAGCGATGTAACCGCGTTATTAAAACGCATTGTTACGTTTCCTATGCCGATTATTGCCGCGTTAAACGGCCATACTTTTGGTAATGGTGCAGTATTGGCCTGCGCTTGTGATTTTAGGCTAATGAAATCTGATAAAGGATTTTTTTGTTTTCCTGAAGTCGATGTGATGGTGCCATTTTTACCCTCAATGTTTCCTATTATTAATAAAGCTATTCCACAAGCCTTTTTTAACCGTTTAGCTATGTCGGGTATGCGAGTAGGGGCACAAGAGTTATTAGATAACAAAGTAGTAGAAGCTATTTTTGCCGATGAAGCTCAATTACAAGCAGGTGCGCTGGGCTTTGCACAACAGTTTAATAAAAACCGTTGGATTTACGCTCAAAATAAAACCCAAATGAATAAACAAATAGTGTTAACCATGGAAACAGAAGATCCGATCTTTATCGATAATATCAGTAAATTGTTATGGAAAAATTTACAGCAAAAATAATTCTAACTTAGCGTCAAACAGGCCTTGATGAGTTTGTTTGAGCTACTAATTTTAGTTACTAATTTTAGTTACTAATTTTAACTTATAGCAGAATAAACCCGCCACAAAATTAAGGGCGGGTTAAGCCCGGTTAGGCTAAGTTTTTAAATACAAAAAGTAAGGTAAAAGTGCTTTATTAAAAGTTTAATAGCTTTTACCTGTCTCATTTTAGCTATATGGGTTAAAATACCTACATAACCAAACTAACAAGATAGTGAATGTCAAACCAAGATCCAAATCTCAGTCGAGAACAAGAAAAGTACGAAAACCCAGTCCCTAGCCGTGAGTTTATACTTACTCACCTTCAAGAGCGTTCAAAACCTGCTAACTATGCACAGTTATGTGAAGAACTAGCGGTAAACGATGAAGAACGGCAAATCGCATTTAAACGCCGCCTTCGTGCTATGGAACGTGACGGTCAGCTGTATTTTAATAAGCATAAATGTTACGCCCTAATTGACGAAGCCGGTTTAACTAAAGGCAAAGTAGTAGGCCACAGAGACGGTTTTGGCTTTTTAGAAGTTGAAGGCGAGAATAAAGATTGGTTTATTGCTAAGCACCAAATGAACATGGTGTTACATGGCGACATTGTACTTGCTAAAGGCACTAAACGTGGCTCTGGCTCAAAATGCGATGCACGTATTATAAAAGTACTTACCAACGAGCGCGCGCCTATTGTTGGCCGCTATTTTGTTGAGCATGGTATTGCCGTTGTGGTTGCCGAAGATCCGCGTATTACCCAAGACATAATGATTTTACCGGGAAGCGAAAACGGCGCGCGCCATAACCAAATGGTGCAAGTTAAAATAACGCAAAACCCCACCCGAAATATGAACGCGGTAGGTAAAGTAATTGACGTACTTGGCGAGCATTTAGCCCCAGGTATGGAAATAGAAGTTGCCCTGCGTAACCACGATATTCCGCACGTTTGGCCTGAAGAAGTTGAAGCGCAAGTAGCCCACCTTGGCGAATTTGTTGACGAGGCTGACAAGCAAAACCGCGTAGATTTACGCGACCTACCTTTAGTAACCATAGATGGCGAAGACGCACGCGACTTTGATGATGCCGTTTATTGTGAGCCTAAAAAGTCAGGTGGTTGGCGTTTATGGGTTGCTATTGCCGATGTGTCGCATTACGTAGGTATGAACACCCCGCTAAACAAAGAAGCCATAGAGCGCGGTAACTCAGTGTATTTTCCTGAGCAAGTAATTCCTATGCTGCCTAAAGTATTGTCTAACGGCTTATGTTCGCTTAACCCTGAAGTTGACCGCTTATGTATGGTTGCCGAAATGACAGTGTCAGATTCGGGCAAGCTTTCGGGTTATAAGTTTTACGAAGCGATAATGAATTCGCATGCACGTTTAACTTACACCAAAGTAAATGCCATTTTACAAAACGATGAGAAACTACGTAAAGAATATGCGCATGTAGTGCCACATTTAACCGATTTACAGCAAATGTATTTAGCGCTTAAATCGGCTCGCCAAGAGCGTGGTGCAATTGAGTTTGAAACTCTCGAAACTCGTTTTGTATTTAACGCACAGCGTAAAATAGAATCGATAGTGCCGGTTATTCGTAACGATGCGCACAAACTTATTGAAGAATGTATGATTTTAGCCAACGTATCGGCGGCTAAATTACTTGAAAAACACGAAGCCAGCACGCTATTTCGTGTGCATGACGAGCCAGATAGCGAAAAACTAGGTAACTTTACTAAGTTTTTAGGCGAACTTGGTATTGAGAGCACGTTAAGCGACGAGCCAACACCTAAAGAAATTACTCAAGTACTAGCTCGTTTAGGCGATCGCCCAGAAGCAGAGCTTATTCAAACCATGCTGCTGCGCTCAATGAAGCAAGCTGTGTATCAACCAGATAACATAGGCCACTTTGGTTTAGCCTTATCTGCTTATGCGCACTTTACTTCACCAATTCGTCGTTACCCCGACTTAGTAGTGCATCGTGCTATAAAAGCGGTACTAAAAGCACAAGGCCAACATACTTCAGGCGAATACGCATACACAGATGACGAAGTAGATAAGTTAGGTGAGCAGTGTTCTACCACAGAGCGCCGCGCCGACGATGCTACTCGCGAAGTAGCCGATTGGTTAAAATGTGAGTTTATGCAAGATCACGTTGGCACTGAGTTTGATGGTGTTATTTCATCGGTAACCAATTTTGGTTTATTCATTCGTTTAGATGATTTGCAAATTGATGGCCTTATTCATGTTGCCAACTTAGGCAATGAATTTTTTGCCCATGATGCCGCAAAACATTGTTTAATAGGCGAGCAAACGCACAAAGTATATCGCCTTGGCGATAAAGTAACGGTAAGTGTTGCATCGGTTAGCTTAGAAGACAGACGCATAAACTTAACCCTTAAAGGCGATAAAGCGCAAGACCGATACACGCGCCGCCGTGGGCCAAAAGGCACTGATAAATCTGAGCATGCACCTGCGAGTGTACGTTCACAGTTAAAAGCAGGCAAAGTACCGGGTAAAAAATCGCATGGCGATGAAAAACCTAAAGGTAAAAAAAGGCCAGCAAGCAAAGATAAAGGTAAACCTGCAAATAAGTCGGCAACTCAACCAGCAGACAAAAAAGCAGTAGATGCCACAGCAAATAAAAAACCGAAAAAAAAGGCCGTTAAAAAGCCTAAAAGAGTAGGCAAAAATGCCCGCAAACGTAATACCCCAGGAGCAGAAAATACGTGAGTAATGAATTAATTTTTGGTTTTCATTCTGTTGAAGCGATTTTAGCAAGCGAACCAGAGCGTTTTGTAGAAATTTACGCGCTTAAAGGGCGTGACGATAAACGCTCAACCCCGATTATTGATGAAGCACTTAAATTTGGTATTTCAGTACAGTACATGCAACGCAAAGCCCTTGATAGCAAATCAAAAGGCGAGCAGCATCAAGGTATTATTGCCAACGTAAAAGCAGCACCAACGTTTAACGAAAAAGATCTTGATGCGATTATTGCACGTGAAGATACTCCATTTTTGTTAGTGCTTGATGGCATTACTGATCCGCATAACTTAGGTGCATGTTTACGTAGTGCCGACGCCGCTGGCGTACATGCTGTAATTGTACCTAAAGATCGCTCAGCTAAGCTTAACGGCACAGCGCGTAAAGTTGCCTGTGGCGCAGCCGAAACAGTACCGCTTATTCAGGTTACTAACCTTGCACGTACATTGCGCGAAATTAAAGACGCTGGTGTTTGGGTTGTAGGCACTGCAGGCGAAACAGATAACCACGTATTTGATGCCAGCTTAACAGGGCCAATGGCTATTGTTATGGGTGCCGAAGGCGAAGGCATGCGCCGTTTAACCCGCGAGCATTGCGATTTGTTAGTTAAAATACCTATGGCGGGAACGGTTTCAAGCTTAAACGTATCGGTAGCCACAGGTATTTGTTTATTTGAAGTATTACGCCAACGTAGCGTTAATAACTAAGTTATTAACTGGCTCGTTGAAGCAATAAAAAAACCGAGGTTGAAAATTCAACCTCGGTTTTTTTGTGTTCGTAATTTAGTGCAGTTGTTATAAACGGTTCAATAACAAGGCAATAATTTAGATGTGTAGTGTTTCCTACATAAAAATTACTAACGCTGTTAGTAAGCAGTATTGCCTTAAAAGCGCAGGTAAACGGTTCAATAACAAGGCAATAATTTAGATGTGTAGTGTTTCCTACATAAAAAATTATTAACGCTGTTAGTGAGCCGTTTAACCAGCTTAAAGCTTAAAAGCTGTAAGTGTAGCCCAACTGTAGGGTACGAGGCTTACCTGGTTGAATACCGCCATTAGCACGATTAGCAATGTAGGTTTTATCAAACAAGTTATCAACGCTTAAGTATACTTTTTGATTGTCGTCGATGCGGTATTTAGCGGCTAAATCCCATACCACACGGCTATTAATCGCATTTAAGCCAGAGTCGGTTAAATCTGCATGTGAGTCAGATACATAGCGCAGTTGGCTGTGTACAACAAATGCTGATAATTCAGCACCCATAGAGAGTGCTACTTGGTTTTTTGGCACGTAAGGCATAGCGTCGCCTTTTTCTACTGTGCCCCAAATTTCTGAATCAAAAGTGTTTTTAAATTCAGAATCTGTGTAGGTGTAAGTTAACTTAACCGGGAACATAACAGTATCGGTGTTAAAAGTATGGCCTGCACTAAATTCAACGCCAGAAACAGCTACTTCACCATAGTTATATTGATCGCCAATGTTCTCATCGCTACACCCTACAGCGGCAGTACAATTACCGTGCATGTTGTCGTAATCAGAATAAAACGCAATAATTTCACCATTAATACCGCTTACGTTATAGCGTGAACCAAATTCAATATTTACACTTTTTTCTTCTTCTTGGTCGGCATTACCTGGCGCGGCTGGTGCATAACCTTGTTGAATACCAGCAAGTAGAGTGATGTTGTCGTTTACTGTGTAAGTTGCACCGAGTGACGGCACTAAAATTTCGGTGTCGTTCGACACATTTTTAGTTAAACCATTGCTACGTGTAGGATCCGACTTTGCCCACTCTTCACGGGTAATCGTAATGTCTTCGAAGCGCAGGCCAGCACTGATCACTAATGCATCTAGTGTCCATTCGTCTTGAATAAATAAAGTACGTGCAGTGGCACTATCTACGCGGTTACTGTCTGAACCCGGTACTCCGCGTTCTGTTAGTGTCATGCTTAAATCTTGATTAAGCGTGTACTCGTCTTGCCACTGAAAGCGATCCATTTCGTCTTCATGGTAACGCATACCCACAGTTATATAGTGATTTCCAGCAGGAATATGCAGCTCAGACTGAATCCCTTTAGCTTGGTAGTCGCGGTTATTTGCTTTTATAGCAATGCCTTCAATACCTTGTGCGGTAGGGTTGGCTTCAAACTCGCTGTATTGCTCAAGGTAGCTTTCGCTTACTTTGCTGGCTTTATACCAGTTACGATGAAAGTCGTTTAAATATGCCGTAGCAAGTAGTTCATAACCTGCACCAAAGCGATATGCATAGTTAAGTTGATAAGCATTGTGGCGGGTATTCATTTCATCATTTTGCGATGCCGCATAACGACGGTATGGCGTTGCTTGGTAATCTGCATCGGTTAAGCCCATGTAAGTTTCGTCTGATGTCTCGTCTGAATACTTAATTTTTAGCTCAAGGTTATGCGCGTCATTTTTACCAAATGTATGGCCTAACTTTAATAGTAAATCAGTTTTTTCAAAGCCAGTGTTGTCATCGCCAACTGGCAGGTCTTTAAACCCATCTGCGCCGTAGGTAAATACTTCAATTAAACCCGCGGTATTGTTTTTTTCTTTGGCAAAATAAGCATGGCCTTTATAGTAGCCATCGCTACCTAGGGCAGCATCAAGCATGCCTGTTGAGCTATTAGGCTCGGTTGGTAAGCTGCGCGATAATAAGTTTAAAACGCCACCTGTGGTACGTGGACCATATTTAACCGATGCAGCACCTTTTAATACTTCAATAGACTCCATACGACCCATAGTAGGGAAGTAATAAGCCGAAGGAGCCGAGTAAGGCGCAGGTGCTACAAGTACACCATCTTCCATTACTGATATTTTGTCGTTACGACCAGTGCCAGTTCCGCGCATACCTATATTAGGGCGCAGGCCGTAGCCGTCTTCTTCTTGTACGTAAACACCCGGTACAGAGGCTAAAACACGAGAAATGTCGGTAAATTCAAACTTTTGCAGTTCAGCATCCGAAATAAACGTTGCAGAGCCTGGAATATCGTTAATAGCTTGTTGTGAGCCTATAACTGTAATTTGTTCAAAGTTACGCTCTACCTTACCCATATCTTTTGCCATTGCAGTTGCACTAATAGACAAGGCAACCGCAGTTGCAAGGGTAGATACTAAAAACTTATGTGTCATTGAGACTATCCTAAATTGGGTCAATTAACTAAATTGGCGCAATTTAAACACGTTAACGAATGAGAATCAATGTTATTCAGTGTTTGCATATGTAAGTTCTTATAACTAAAAATCTTCATATATATAACTTTTAATATATGAAGGTTTGTTAGCTAGTATGTGTATAAAGCAGGTTAGCCTAAGCGAAGCTTAATAAATTCGGCCAATTTAAAAACGGCGTTTTCTGGCTCACTGGCCGTTTTTACTAAGCTAATGCCAATATCACCCAAGGATGGTAAAAATTTGGTTTTAAGTTGGTAATTTAGCTCGTTAGGTACAGTACTTTTAGCCAGCACTGTAATGCCTAAACCTTCTTTTAGCGCAGCAATAAGCCCGGTTAAATCGGCGTTGCTATACACAATACGATACTTTATTCCCGACCTTTCTAGCGCCTCAATAGCTCGGCGTCTGTAAATACACCCCTCGGGAGCGGTGACCAAAGTAACAGTGTCGTTTTGTGCTAGCGACAAGTCGCCCACCCATACTAGCTGATCTTGCTTAAAAATAGGAAATTGCTCCGAGTCGAGCTGCTCGTTGAGTGCCAGTACTAAATCAAACTGATCTTGGCGTTCTTGCGATAATAAATGCTTACTTAAACGCGATTTAACTTCCAGCGATACCTCTGGGTATAAAGCTACAAAGTCGCCAATAATAGAGGGCAGAATACGCGCTGCAAATTCGCTTGGAATACCCAAACGAACTCGGCCGGTAATACTTTCTGAGGTAAATAGCTGCAAAATGGCATCGTTGTGTTGCATCATTTGTTTAGCCATTGGCAATAATAGCTCGCCATATTGATTAAGCACTTGGCGTTGGCCTTGCTTTTTAAATAATTTATAACCAAGCAAATCTTCTAAGCGCTTTATTTGCAGGCTAACCGCAGGTTGCGATAAGCCAAGTAAATCGCCGGCTTTAGCAAAGCCGCTGGCCTCTACTACCATTACAAAAGTGCGTAAACTATCTGTTGAAATGTTTTTCATATTTAAAATCACAATTAATATCGCCATATATATAAGCATTATTTATCAATTGATTAATAATTACAATTTGTTGTTGTACAGCGGGAGCAATATACTTTTGATATTATAAGTTTGATAGGTGTTTGTTATGACTTTTAGCCCCATTATGTTTGCCCGCCATAGCAAAGCTAACAGCGCGGTTATTAATTCTTTGCAGGCCAGCAACAACCACGTTGTAATAGACTTTAGCGGCACCGAAGCATCGGTATTTTTAAGTAATATACTAGGCCACGATTTAACTAAATTAACGGCCAGTGGCTTGGGCTTAATTGGCACCCTTGATGGCGACTTTAACTCTGATTATAGTTATGCCGTTTACTGCTTTAGCGAAACCGCCTTTAGATTTATATTACCGCACTGCGCCAGCCAGCAATTACAAGCACTTATAAACGAGCAACAACTGCGTTATGACATTGATTATGTTTTGCGTACCGACCTAGCAAGCTTTATTTTAAGCGGCAGTAATGCCTTTGACTCAATTGTAGAAGCCTTTAAATTAACACCGGGTTTACGTCTTTCAGATGCGCAATTATGTTACGGTACGCAAAGCGGTGACGTATTTATCACAGCCATAAATAAAAACGACCAGCAACAATTTGTGCTGGTGGCTAAAACCCCTGAGCTGCAAAAGTGGCAAGAGTATATGCAAGCCCAAGGCTTTGCCCTTATTCAAGGCGCCGCAGCGTAAAATATTCACCCTAACTTGGGTGCTCACAGCTTAGTATTAATATTTGGCTGTGTTTAATTACAATTTGGCAGGCGTTAAACGCAGGCCATATTATTCCCCCCTCATTAAATTGAGGCCACGCCCAAATAACTGGGTTAATTTAAAAGTGAAGGAATATCATGACTTCTAAAACAGTACTTTATGCTAAGCACCTTGAAGCGGGCGCTAAAATGGTTGATTTTCATGGCTGGGAAATGCCTATTAACTATGGCTCGCAAATAGAAGAGCACAATGCAGTACGCAATGATGCCGGTATGTTTGACGTGTCGCACATGACCATTGTTGATATACAAGGCGAGCAAGCACAAGCATTTTTACAAAAACTAGTAGCAAACGATGTTGCTAAACTTACCGTACCTGGTAAAGCGTTATATACCCCAATGCTAAATGAGCAAGGCGGCGTAATTGACGACTTAATAATTTACTTTTTCAGTGACACTTCTTACCGCCTAGTTGTTAACTCAGCAACTCGCGAAAAAGACTTAGCTCACCTTGCTAAAATATCAGCCGATTTTGCTGTTACCGTTACAGAGCGTAACGAATTTGGCATGATTGCAGTGCAAGGCCCTAACGCTAAAGCTAAAACTGCCACATTATTAACTGCTGAGCAAAATGCAGCAATAGAGGGTATGAAACCGTTTTTTGGCGTGCAAACAGGTGATTTATTTATTGCCACAACGGGTTATACTGGCGAAGACGGTTACGAAATTGTAGTGCCAAAAGAGCAAGCTGCCGATTTATGGCAACAACTGTTAGACGCAGGAGTTGCACCAGCTGGTTTAGGCGCACGCGACACGCTACGTTTAGAAGCAGGCATGAACCTTTATGGCCTAGATATGGACGAAAGTGTATCGCCACTAGCGGCTAACATGGCTTGGACTATTGCATGGGAACCACAAAGCCGTGACTTTATTGGCCGTGATGTACTAGTACAACAACGCGCCGAGCAAAGCACTGATAAACAAGTAGGCCTAGTGCTAGAAGAAAAAGGTATCTTGCGCAGTGGCTCTAAAGTAATTGTTGATGGTGGCGAAGGTGTTATTACTTCTGGCACTTTTTCACCAACACTGGGTTACAGTGTAGCGCTTGCACGTGTACCACGTTCAACGGGCGACACCGCTCAGGTAGAAATGCGTAAAAAATTAGTTACCGTAAAAGTAGTAAAGCCTGGCTTTGTACGTAACGGTAAATCAATACTTTAAAGTATAAATAAATTTAATTTTGGTGCTATCACCCAATATAAACCAAAGGACAAAACAAAATGAGCAATATCCCTAGCGAGTTAAAGTATGCCTCTTCACACGAGTGGGTTCGCAACGAAGGTGACGGTACGTTTACTGTTGGTATTACTGAACATGCGCAAGAGTTACTTGGCGACATGGTATTCGTAGAACTTCCAGAAGTAGGCGACGAAGTAGATGCAGGCGAAGAGTGTGCAGTAGCAGAATCGGTAAAAGCAGCATCAGACATTTACGCACCAATTGGTGGCGAAATTGTTGCAATTAACGAAGAGCTAGAAGACGCACCAGAAACAGTTAACACTGACGCGTTTGGTGACGGCTGGTTATTTCGCATTAAAGCATCAGACGAGTCTGAGCTTGAAAACCTACTAAATGCAGAAGACTACGCAAACACTATTGACGAAGATTAATCTTTAGTGAGTAAAAAGCCCCATTATTTAAAACATTGGGGCTTTTATGATTTTGCTGCTTACCTTTCCATACACTGTAAGTTATTAAATCATATTAATTTTAAGTTATTGCTGGTTACCCATTAGTAATAATCACATTTTTTGGATCATAGGAATCTGGACACATGTCAAACGCCAAATCTCTTGAGCAGTTAGAGCAAACGCAAGATTTTATTCGCCGCCATATTGGGCCAAGCCCAGCGCAAGTAAGCGATATGCTTAGCGCGCTTGAAGTATCGAGTGTTGAAGAGCTGATCGGTCAAACTGTACCTGCAGGTATTCGCCTTGAGCAGCCTTTAACCGTGGGCGAAAGCCGCACCGAAGTTGAAACACTAAGCTACTTAAAATCAGTAGCAAGCAAAAATAAAGTTTTCAAATCGTATATTGGCCAAGGCTACCACCCAACACATGTACCGCACGTAATTTTACGTAACGTACTAGAAAACCCAGGTTGGTATACTGCGTACACTCCATATCAGCCAGAGATAGCGCAAGGGCGTTTAGAGTCGTTACTTAACTTTCAAACTATGACCCTAGATTTAACCGGCCTAGATTTAGCAAGTGCATCGTTACTTGACGAATCAACCGCTGCAGCAGAGGCTATGGGCCTTGCAAAACGTGTATCTAAAGCGAAAAAAGCCAATGCATTTTTTATTGCCGACGACGTACACACACAAACAATTGACGTAGTAAGCACCCGCGCCGAGCAGTTTGGTTTTGAAATAATTGTTGGCAAAGCAGCCGACGCTGTTAACCATGAGATTTTTGGCGCGTTATTTCAATACCCATCAACAACTGGTGAAGTGGTAGACATTACCGACCTAATTGCTGGCGTACAAAGCAAAAAGGCAATTGCCTGTGTTGCTGCCGACATTATGAGTTTATTACTATTAAAAGCACCGGGTAAATTAGGCGCAGACGTAGTATTAGGTTCGGCGCAGCGTTTTGGTGTACCTATGGGTTACGGTGGCCCACATGCTGCATTTTTTGCAACACGTGACGCGTACAAACGTTCATTACCAGGTCGTATTATTGGCGTATCTAAAGACCGTTTAGGTAACGATGCACTGCGTATGGCAATGCAAACGCGTGAGCAACACATTCGCCGCGACAAAGCCAACTCAAACATTTGTACCGCGCAAGTATTACTTGCCAACATGGCAGCGTTTTACGCTGTGTACCATGGCCCACAAGGCTTAAAAACTATTGCTCAGCGTATTCATCGCTTTGCCGATATTTTAGCTGCAGGCTTACAAGCTAAAGGCGTGAGCCTTAAACACAACACCTGGTTTGATACCCTAACGGTAGTAAGCGATAGCAAAGCCGACGTTATTGCGCGTGCACTAGCAAGCGGTGTTAACTTTGCTACTAACCGCGATGGCGAATACTCAATTGCCGTATCAGAAACCACCACACGTGCAGACGTAGCGCAGTTATTTGATATTGTATTAGGCGAAGGCCATGGCCTAAGTGTTGATGCAATTGCAGCCGATATTGAAAACAATGGCAGCACGTCAATTCCAGCAAGCTTAGAGCGTGATGACGAAGTATTAACGCACCCTAACTTTAATTCGTACCACAGCGAAACTGAAATGCTGCGTTATATTAAGCGCCTAGAAAACAAAGATTTAGCGCTTAATCACTCAATGATCTCGTTAGGTTCATGTACCATGAAACTAAACGCGACTGCTGAGATGATCCCAATTACCTGGCCTGAATTTTCAAACTTGCACCCATTTTGTCCGCTAGATCAAGCACAAGGCTATCAAATTATGATGGGCGAACTGCATGATTGGTTGGTAAACATTACCGGTTACGATGCGGTTTCATTGCAACCTAACTCAGGTGCTCAAGGTGAATACGCAGGCTTAATTGCCATTCGTAAATACCACGAGTCACGCGGGGATGCACACCGTAACGTATGTTTAATTCCAAGCTCGGCGCATGGTACTAACCCAGCGTCGGCACAAATGGCCAGCATGAAAATTGTGGTGGTTGATTGTGATAAAAACGGTAACGTAGACATGGCCGATCTTAAAGCGAAAGCAGAAGCGGTAGCCGAAAACTTATCGTGTATTATGATCACTTACCCATCTACACACGGCGTATACGAAGAAACAATTCGTGAAATTTGCGACATTATTCATCAGCACGGCGGCCAAGTTTACATGGACGGCGCAAACATGAACGCGCAAGTTGGCGTAACTAGCCCAGGCTTTATTGGCTCAGACGTATCGCACTTAAACTTGCATAAAACCTTTTGTATTCCACACGGTGGCGGTGGCCCAGGTGTTGGCCCAATTGGTGTTAAATCGCACCTTGCGCCATTTATGCCTAACCACAGCATTATTAACGTACCAGGTACTAACGAAGGTAACGGAGCGGTATCGGCAGCGCCATATGGTTCAGCGTCTATTTTACCTATTTCGTGGGCTTACATTACCATGATGGGCTCAGAGGGCTTAAAACAAGCCACTGAAATGGCAATTGTAAATGCTAACTACTTAACGCATGAGCTAAGCAAGCACTTTCCAATTTTATACCGTGGCCGTAACAACCGTGTTGCGCACGAATGTATTGTTGACTTGCGTCCGCTTAAAGAGTTGTCGGGTATTACTGAAATGGACGTAGCTAAACGCCTACAAGACTACGGTTTCCATTCACCTACTATGTCGTTCCCAGTAGCGGGCACGTTAATGATAGAGCCTACCGAGTCTGAGTCTAAGGTTGAGATCGACCGCTTCATCGAAGCAATGGTGTCAATTAAGAGCGAAATCGACAAAGTAATCTCTGGCGAATGGTCAATCGAAAACAACCCGTTAGTGTTTGCACCGCACACCCAAGGCGACGTGTTAGGTAACGAATGGGACCGTGCATACGACCGTTTTTACGCAGCATTCCCAGTGCCAAGCGTGGCTAAAAACAAGTTCTGGCCAACCGTAACACGTATTGACGACGTATACGGCGACCGTAACTTAGTGTGTGCTTGCCCACCGGTTGAGACATACCGCGATTAATTTTTTGAAAAAATTTCTACTGTAGAGTGGAAATTTATCAAAATTATAAAAGCCGTTGCAGTAATGCAACGGCTTTTTTGTGCATAGTAATTCGTCATAAATAATATGCGCGTAGGTTGGGAAGAGTGAAACGAAACCCAACAAATCACAAATATACTTACTCGCTCAAAAGCCAAGAGTATGTGTTATTTATTGTAGGCGTACAGCTTGCTGGCGCGTTGATTGTTAAATTAAAATTCTGTATCCCTTAAATAAAATTGTACGCATGTAGCCTTTGGGCTACAATGGTTTTATGAAATATCGTATTAAGAAAACCAACAAGTTCGATAAATGGCTTAAAAAGCTCAAAGATCGTCAAGCTTTTATGGCAATAGCTAAACGTATTACACGCGCCATAAATGGAAACTTTGGCGATAGTGAATCTGTTGGTGGTGGCATATCTGAAATGCGAATTTTCGTAGGGAAAGGCTATCGTGTTTATTACATAATTAGAGGTGGTGAAGTTATTTTACTACTCAATGGTGGACACAAAGGCACACAAGGTAAAGACATTACCAAAGCAAAAGTTCTTTTAAGTGAATTGGAGTAATTACTATGACGCTACAAACATCAGATTTTAACCCGTTTGACTATATGGAAACACAGCAAGAAATTAATACATTTTTAGAAGAGTGTTTAGCTGATGATGATCCAAATACCTTTATTGAAGCACTTGGCTTATTAGTAAAAAAACATGGCGTGAGTGATATTGCTAAAGCAACGGGGTTAAACCGTGAAAGCTTATATAAAGCAGTTAACGGTAAAACTAAACCACGTTGGGAAACTATTTTTAAAGTTATGAAAGCACTTAACTTTCGCCTTACAACACAAGTTGCATAGGCTAGGGCGTGTTGATCTTTGGTGGTTGAATTTGCAACAGTATGTTTGGTTTTTAGGCAAGGCAGAGCCTATGTAGTGTGGTTATTCCCCATAAATAGGCGATAACGCAGCATAAATACCAAACATGCGCTGCCCTTTGGGTTCTTTCTAGGGACGATTAACTCTTTGTTGCTCGGTTTTTACTTAGTCCACTAGGTTACAAACCTCGCGCCGCGATTTAATCGCCCCTAGATTGAACAAATTTCAATCCACAAAGATCAACACGCCCTAGGTAGAGTGAAACGAAACCCAACAAATCACAAATATGCTTACTCGCTCAAAAACCAAGAGTATGTGTTATTTATTGTAGGCGTTTAGCTTGCTGACGCGCGGGCGGTAGTCCGAATCAGTATTTGAATAGGTGTTTGAGGTTATTATCACCTATAACGCGAATACGTTTCGTACTTTTAAATATTAGAAACCTTATTCAAGGTTTTGTCGCGCTGGCGACAGCAGCCAAAGAGGGGCTATATATTTTCAAACTTAACTCTGCTGCAAATAATTCATCCTTGAAGCTGGGTTACTGTCGGCATCCATGCCTTCACTTCCTCATACTGCGAAGCTACGCTTCGGTTATTCGTCACCTCTCAGCGCACCCGAGCATCACGCTCAATCTTTCAAAGCATAATTGGTGTGAAGTTACATCGGTTTGCCACGTTAGCTCTTCCTTTTAAACTACTCTTTATATTATTGATAATACTTGTATCAAACGCTCATTATTTACTTCGAGTAGTGTTTCAAATTTACATCTAGTATCCCGCAGATAATCAGTATGGATAGACTCCAATCGATGCTGGTAGCAAGGGTCATTAACTCTTAATCCATCAGTCTGAATTTGAAATTTTTCAGACATCAAAGATAAAAATACATAATCAAAGCTTTTAAGACTTGCCTCACCTAGCTCTTTTAATTTTTCATAAAATATAGAATCTTCATTTTTGCTACTAATAATTACTCTAGTATGAGCAACTATATCAGGTAGCCCTCTATCAAAAATAACAAAATCATATTCTTTATTAAGTTTACTTATTTCATTTTCCATTTGTCTCATGACAAGCCATGATGTAGTTAATAGATTTTGTTCATAGTTTAAGTTCAGTGGGCATTCTCTAGCTACTTCATTAAAAACGAAAACTTTTTTCCCCAACTTTTCCAGTTCAATTTTTATCATTTGGATTAAAGTACTTTTGCCTGACGCAAACACACCCGTGATAAGTATTCTTTTCATTTTTAATTAGTTACCAAATTTATTGACGTACTTTTACTCCATATGGAATCGAAATATTTTTCATAATATTCATAACCAATGCCGCCCTTTCGATATTGGTATGCCATCGTCAATTGACTAACTTTATCCACCATAAATGGACCTGTAAATAAATTTTTATCTACTTTCATAATAGACTCTATTGGTAAATGATCGTACTCTTTAATGACTATTTGATTTGGATTTAAATCTAAATCTTTAATAGTTTTTGTGGACCAGCTAACTAGAAATTCAAGATTATTATTTATCTCATCTTTTGAAGCCCCTTCATCCTTTTCTCTCTGATGTATATACGCAGAATGTTTTTTAGGGATTAAAAACCTTATCTCCAACCCATCATTTAATCTCTCTTTAATTGTATCTCCGCAATAATTAAGGAGTCCTTTGCAGCCTAAAGCTGCAATGTCTAATTTTTTAGCTTTTTCAAGGCAAATATTAGCTTCTTTATTCATGCTTTGTTTAGTTTCAAATATTGAAATTAACTTCCAATTATTCACTATCTCAGTTGTTTTTTTCTCGGGTAATGTTATGTGATAATCCACAAAGTTAATAATGACGACGGATATTATCGAACAACCAATACTTAGTAGGATTGTGTTGGTATTACTATTTTCTACAATAAATGCTGAAAGCATTAAGATTAGACCTAATAAAAGGATTAAAACTTGGACGATGTTTTGCCTTTTCATTGTGTACCTATGGTTGGATGTGACTATTATTTACTTGATTTATATAGAAGAAGCGCTTTAAGTCAAGGTAAGTATTTATTATAAGGTATTCTTGAGTTCAAGATCTCTATTATTAAGGTGTAGCGTAGTGGGTTTGCACTACTCATATTTTAGTGTCGGGTTAGGCATTTAAATTTATATCATTGAATATAATAAATCATCGAAACTTAACAAGTAAAAAGTCCTAATAATTAGTTGATTTAAAGGTTATAATAATTAGTTTTTCAATAGCGACCGAGTGTTCTATCAAGTAAGGTTTAGCGTTACTATAAAAAGGACTGTGTAATGTATGTATATGGAACAAGTGATAGGTTATTTGTGAACTCGACATTAGGGTGTAAATCTCGTTGTTCCTACTGTTACCTCCCATCTCTAAATTATAAGATTAATGCAGACAAGTTATTAGCCTTGAGCAGCCAAGAACTAATAAAAAAAATTGAAAGTCACAGCCAATTTATACCAGGGAAAAATGGTACCATAATATCTTTGGGCTGCTACTCCGAGTGTTGGGACCAAGTTAATAAGAGTATTACTGTTGAAGTAATTCAGTATTTTTTAAAAAAAAATAATTTGATACAATTTGCCACTAAACAATTCGTTTCTTCAGATGATGTAGAGAGATTAATACCTCATATTACATATATTGGACAGCTATCGATATTCATTTCCTCGACAACAATTAGCCATTGGAATACTATTGAACGCGGTACAGCTTCACCAGAGTCTAGGTTCAGAAGTTTTGAGTTGATAGAAAAATTTAACGTTCCTCTGTACCTCTATATCAAGCCTGTTATCAAAAATGTAACTATAAAAGACCTCAAGGCTTACTTAGATGTCGTTAAAAAGTATAATGTAACTGGTGTAGTTGTAGGCAGAAAATTTGTAAAATCAAGTATCATCACAAATAAAATTAACCTAGCACCGATAGGTAGTGGTGAATTGAAATATAGTGAAGATAATAGCGATATAGATCAAATTGTTAAAGCTTTTTCTCTCGTGACTGATACTTATGAAGAAAGTTTAGCAGCAGTTCAATTTTGGAGAAATAATGGGTAATATGCAAATAAATGATTTTTTTGATTCTGAAAACTTTCTTAATTTAGAATTCGATGAAATTCTGAATGCACCCAATAGTGAACTTATAATTTCAAATTTAATTTACTTAGTTGGTTACAACCACATAGAAATAGAGCATGAGCAGCCTAATTTAACAGTGTTTAATGCTGGTATGTTCACTGGCGACTTAGACCAAAAACTTAAAATAGAAAATGGAAAATTAGAAGGGAAGTTGCTTGATGTAGCTAATACTGTTTTTAATACTTTGAAAGACATAAAAAAAGAGTCAGATATTTCAGATTATTATTCACCAGAAATGAGAAAGTCAAAGCATCTTGAAATCTTGAAAAAGAATAATATTGACCCTTCATTCCTAAAAGAATTAAGAATGCGTTTGGTTCTTTAATTCAAAGTATTAAAAAAGTTTATTACTAATAATTTCATAGAGAATAAAATTTAAATGATTATAGCAATTGAAGGTATTGATGGTAGCGGGAAAAATACACAGGCTAAGTTACTTGCGGATAGATTATCGAAATCAGGAATTGATGTTACTTTAATGGGATTTCCGTGCTATTCGGAAACATTTTTTGGTAAAGAAGTTGGTTGTTATTTGAACGGAGAGTTTGGTGGGTTAGATGTTGTACCTCCCAAGCTTGCATCGATGCTATATGCTGGAGATCGTTTCGAGAAAAAAGCTTCAATACTTGAAGCTTCATCTGCAGGTAAAGTAGTGATTATAGATCGTTATGTTTCATCAAACATTGCGCATCAATCAGCTAAAATATCTGGCTCTGAAAGATTAGAGCTCCAACTATGGATAGAAAATCTAGAATATAACGTATATGGTCTTCCAAAAGCTGATATTAATATTTTATTAAATTTAGATGCTGCGAGCTCATCAAAACTTGTGCTACTGAAGAACACCAGAGATTATACTGATAAAGCTAAAGACCTTCATGAAGAAGATTCTAGCTATTTAGAAAAGGTGGCAACAGTTTACAACTCCCTTGCATCGAACTCCAAAAATTGGAAAATAATTAATTGCCTTAAAGGTGGTTCTATCAAAAGTATTGAAGATATTTCTGAAGAAGTATATAAAAGTATTCATAACTTAATAAAATAATTATTTTTGTATATATTTTATTATAAAAGTATTTTCAAACCTAACTATCCAAAAAGCTAATGTTTTAGAGGGTCATTGGGGTCAAATCTTGACTTCATACATCAATGGTCTAGATTCATAGTTTACTGCTTATTGAGTGAGTTAACCAAAGGGGTCAAATCTTGACTTCATACATTAATGGTCTAGATTTATAGTTTATTGCTCATTGAGTTTATTATTATGTCTAGACCACTGCGAATAGAGTATGAAAATGCGTTTTATCATGTGATGAATCGCGGAAGAGGGCGTGAAAATACCTTTTTGAGTGATGACGATTTTAAGTGTTTTTTATACTGCATTGAGCAAGCAAGCCTTCGTTTTAATATTGAAGTACATTCGTATTGTTTAATGACCAATCATTACCACCTGTTAATAAAAACCCCAGATGCAAATTTAGGCAGAGCCATGAAGCATATTAATGGCCTCTATACGCAATATTTTAATAGAGCACATAATACAGATGGTGCACTGTTTAGAGGTCGCTACAAGGCGGTGCTGGTGGATGCTGATAATTACTTACTACATGTTAGCCGTTATATACATCGTAACCCAATAGAAACAAGTACACCGTTAGTAGATGTACTCATTGACTATAAATGGTCTAGCTATTCAGCTTTCATCAAAAAAACAGCGACGCCAAAATGGCTAGTTCGAGACTTTATATTTTCGCTTCAAGGAAAAAATCGTAAATATGCTGCGTACAAACAGTTTGTTGAATATGAAAATAATAAAGAGGTAAGTACGTTTTATGGCGCTAAAAAGTTACTTTCAGTTTTGGGTTGTGACGCATTTATTGAAAAAATAAAGGGGTATATAGCAATACCAGATAGCGAAAGAAGTATTGTTATTAAAAAACGCTCAACGGATGATGTAATTGATTACTTAGCTAAATATTTTTGTATAGATACACATGATATTGTAACGGTTAAAAAAGGGCGAAAAGAGAAAAACTTGCCACGTATGTTTGCTATTAAATTATGCCAAGATTTAACTGGGCAAAATTTAAAAGCGTTAGCCGTTATTTTTAATGTTCAACATTATTCAGCTATATCCCAAACGGTATGTAGGCTAAATAAGTTAATAATTGAAGATGATAAGGTCAAATTACAATTCGAAAAACTGCGAGATAGCTTGATGTATGAAGTCAAGATTTGACCCCAAACCTTCCAATTCGAAGAACTGCGAGATAGCTTGATGTGTGAAGTCAAGATTTGACCCCAAACCTTCGAATGTTCAACATTATTCAGCCATATCTCAAACGGTATGTAGGCTAAATAAGTTAATAATTGAAGACGATAAGGTCAAATTACAATTCGAAAAACTGCGAGATAGCTTGATGTGTGAAGTCAAGATTTGCCCCCAAACCTTTGTAAAACCAAACCACGTTGGGAAACTATTTTTAAAGTGATGAAAGTACTGAATCTTCGCCTTACAACGCAAATAAGGTAGGCCGGATAAGCGGCGCAGCCGTGCCATCCGACAGTTTACATAATTGCTTAAATAAACTTAAGAGCTTACGCTTCAGCCCCCAATAAACTATCAATATAAGCGAGTTCTTCGCTAAAAATACCACTAATGAATGCACTTTGTTCGCTAATTACAGCGTCATGAGGTTGGGCTTTATAGTCTTGTTGGCACCTGACAAGTTCGGTGGCTAACCATTGGCATGTGTTGTTTGCTGTATTTATGGCTGTTTTTAAAAAAGATGACCATTTTATTTTTTGTAGATTAAAGCGGTATAGCGCGACAGCAATTAAGCTATAGGCTTGTTGCTTGGGCGATGGTGCGTTATTGCTCTTTAATGTGTAGCTGTTTAAAAGCTTGGTGCTGATAAGGGCTTGTTGCAGTGCGACTTGCTGTAATTGGCTTAAAAAAGTAGTTGTCATAACGTGTTGTGCCTCTGTGAGCTTAATAACCTGAGCTTCGGATAATAAACTTATCTCAAGCAGCTATTTTCAGCGCTAACTGCGTTGAATTTACTTGCAATAGGCCAGCTATTGACGCGTAAATTCGCCTTGTTTTCACTGAAAGCCTTTGGCTAGAGAAAATAAAATTAAATATAAATATGATTCAATACGTTAGTAAATCTCTTAACCAGAGTTCAGGTTTAATAGTTAAGGTTAAGCAAGGCGTTTTATGACTCATGCAGTACCGAAAAAATACAGCAACATTGATAGCAAAATAGGGCTGACTCTTTACTGAATTAATCAAACATAATTGTAATTGGGTGGGGAGCAGGTTTGTGTTGTCTTTTTTATGGGGAGCGCAGGAGTCTGTGTTTTATTGGTGAAAAAATCACGAACTAAAATATCATTCCCTTGAAGCTTAAAGCCTTTCACTTTTCCTTTATATGAATGTCATCTACAACTGCGTTATTATCTAAAAGGTATTAACCAAACCCGAGAACACGTTGAATTATTTAGCTCATCTTTATTTAGCACAGCCTACGGCCGATTCGCACTTTGGTAATTTACTGGGCGACTTTGGTGGTCAACGGCATTTAAACCAGATACCTATAACGGTAAAGAATGCGCTCGATAATCACTATTTAGTGGATAAATTTACTGACTCTCATCCTATAGTTAAAGAGGCTAAACAGTATTTTTCATCTAAGCGTAAGCGTTTTGCAGGGGTGGCTATTGATGTGGTGTTTGATCACTTTTTAATTATGCATTGGCAAAAATATAATCTACAGCCATTAAACGACTTTAAACAAACTAGCTTTGCGCTTTTGCATAAGCGTATGCCTGTAATGCCGCCGCGAATGCAGCACGTTGTAAAACACATGACCGACAACGATTGGTTTAAAGAGTACGAAACCCTTGATGGGGTAGGGCTAGCACTTGATAATATAGCCAAGCGCATTCGCTTTACTAATACCTTTGCTGGTGCTGTTGATGATATAGCAAAGCATTATGATGAATTGAATGTTGTATTTTTAGCATTTTTCCCTGAGCTGATTACGCATGTAAATCAGTTTAATCTTGAAAACGCTAAAAACATCCGTGGGTTTTATACTTTATAGTCGGGGGATTTAATCCCCGAATCTACTTTTTATCCTCGGTAATAAACCTGATTTAGCAATCGGGTGCTTCTAATGTAAATACTAAATGTTTACGCATATCTTTTAAAACAACGCCTTTTTTTAGCATGGCTGCGCTTAAGCGCTTTTGCCATTTTAATAACTCTGGTTTTGCTGCAGCTAAGGCTTGCTCGTTGTCAAATTGAAAGCACAGTAGTAAGGAGCCAGGGAATAAGTGATATTGAACGTCAAACCAGCATTGCAGCATACCAGGGAGTTCTGCTAGGCCTTGTTTTTCGAGTGTATCGGCAATATTAAGGACAAGCGCTTGCTGTTTTATTTGCACTGCAGAGAGTTTTTTCATTGTTTTATCCAAGTTGTAGGCTAACAAATACAGCCATAAGTGCTCATTATACCCAAGCTTTTAGGTGAGCAACAACTTTGAGGATAGTTAACCTAAACTCTGGATAATAAATTTATCTCAAGCAGCTATTTTCAGCGCTAACTGCGTTGAATTTATTTGCAATAGGCCAGCCATTAACGCGTAAATTCGCCTTATTTTCACTGAAAATCTCTGGCTAGAGAAAATAAGTTTAAACATCATTATTATTATTCAATGTGTTAGTAAATATCTTAACCAAAGCTCGGTGGTTAAAATAAAAGGCGCTGTTCAAAGTGGTTTTTAAAGGCTAATCTGGGCTTATTGTAAAAAGACGGTAGTAATAAGTTAATGAGTAAAACCACGAGTGGTATGCAGGCTTATCAGCAGCAAGAAGAAGGTTATCGAATTAAAGCGTTAAGATTGTACCCTTGGGTATGTGGGCGCTGTGCACGTGAGTTTGAGTATTCTAATTTACGAGAGTTAACGGTGCATCATATTGATCATGACCATAATAATAACCCTGATGATGGTAGTAACTGGGAGTTATTGTGTATTTATTGCCATGATAATGAGCATAATAAATATCACGAATATGTGTTGTACGGCGGCACTACAGAGCAAAAAGTGGTGGCGGCTACACATAACCCGTTTGCCGACTTAAAGGCGCTGCTAAACAAAGATAAATAATGGGTAAAGCCATTTTGGCCAAGTGGTTAGTTTAGCTTACTTATTTCAAAGCTTTAGGGTCTGTTTATCTTTCAAGGTTAAATTTGCAACAGTGTGTTTGGTATTTAGGCAAGGCAGAGCCTATGTGGTGTGGTTATTCCCCATAAATAGGCGATAACGTAGAATCAATACCAAACATGCGCTGCCCGAAGGGTTCTTAGGGGCAATTAACTCTTTGTTAGGGGCGTGAGCAGGATGCAAAAGCTTTGCTCGGTTTTTGCTTATTCTTACATGGATGTAAGCCAGTAGAATAACGCAGGAGCAGTTGTCGAGCCCACTAGGTTACAAACCTCGCGCCGTGATTAACTCGCCCCTAGTTTGAACGAATTTTAATCCGCAAAGGTCAGCAGAACCTAATCGTTACTAAATACGGCGCAGTCGCGGCCTTGTTTTTTTGCTTGATACATAGCATCGTCGGCGCGTTTAAACCAGCTAGCAACTGTGGTGCCCGGTACCCAAGCTGCAACACCAAAAGATACAGTAACTGAGTTACCCGCAGGTGTTTTTAACTCGTTTTTTATTGTTTCGCGTAGCTTGTTTATAAAGCTAACTTGCTCTTGGGGCGGGATTTCGGGAATTATTAGCACAAACTCTTCGCCACCAAAGCGGTATAGCTTATCTGATTCTCTTATATGTGAATTGGTAATTGACACTAACTGCTTTAGTACTCTGTCTCCTTCGGCGTGGCCGAATTCGTCGTTTACCTTTTTGAAAAAGTCTAAGTCTAAAAACGCTAATAAATAAGTGCTGTTATAACGCTCTGCTCGCGAAATGGCGGCTAGTGTATCATCGTTAAGCGCACGGCGATTTAATGCGCCGGTTAAAGGATCGGTACTGTTTAGTTCTGCAAGTAAAGCAAGCTGCTTGTTGCCAAAAGAGGCATATACAAAAGCACAGGCAGCTAGCATTAAGTTGGTTGTAAAGTAAGAGTTTAGTGGCATAACATCGAATAAATTAGGTATGCTCGCAATAATTGCCACATTGCTAAGGGTGAGTATGAGCGCTTCTATTGGTTTAACTAAAAAAAACGTAACGGCTACTACCGGATAAACCCATAGCATACTGTTAATGCCGTTGGTAATTATAATGGCAATAACGCCAATATTAACAAGCAATGCAATAACGGCGCTAATAACACGCGGCTTTTTAGTGTAATGGGCATAACCGACTAAGGTTAAAATACCGCTTACAATGGCTAAGTCAATTAGCGCTGCGACTATGTTATTTTCTATAAAACGAATAATAATAAATGGCGTAATACCAAATACTGACACAATACTGAGTATAAGCAGAATAGAAAGCTGATGTTTTTCTTGTAGTTGCTTGAACATAAATGCCTCAAGGTAATAAGTATAATAATGCCAAACCTAAACTAGTGATAGCTTAAGCAAGCGGTGCGCTTTTAAGTTTTTATTTACTACTTTGTAGGTTGGCACAGCGCAACGTGTTACAAGTTATAGCGTTGCGCTATAAAATAGTCAACTAAGTTAGAAGTTTAGCCTAAAGTTAACTAAGGCAAAACAGCAGGAAAAACTAGCTTGAACTGCAGAGCACTTTAGCTAGTTTTTAATAAGAGGTATTTACGCGGGGCCAACTAATTGCATTGTCACAATAGATAAAATAAGTACTGCTAAACCAAAACAAACAACCCAGTTTAATTTATGACCAAACAACAACCAAGTTGCCAGCGCAGTACCGCTAATTGAAAGAGCTCCCCACGTGGCGTAGGCAATAAACAGTGGGATGCCTTGCACAGCGAGGGTGAGTAAGGCAAACGCGGCCATAATAAAAACAATGGCAAGTATGCCAAAGCGTTTATGTTTAAATCCGTGTGACATTTCTAAAAATACGTTGGCGGCAATGTCAAAAATTACTGAGCCAAGAATATAAAGCCAATATACTGTCATTGTTTTTGCTCTTGCATAGCGTGGCCGCTGTTAATTATAACAATGCCGATAATAGCTAATAAAAGTGCAAACATTTGGCCAATAGAAATAGCTTCGCCTAAAAATACAAATGACACAGATGCAATTAATATCATCCCCAAGCCTTCCCAGAAGGCGTTAGCAAGTGCGATAGGAATTTTGCTGGTGGCTTGGCTAAGAGCAAGATAAGCTAAGCCAACCATTAAAGTTACAAATAAGCTACCTAATAGTAACTGGTCTTCGTTTACCAGCCACTTCATTACTGTTGTACCTATAACCTCAAGAGTTACAGCTATTATTAAATATATCCAATGCATTTTTCCTGCTCTTAATACTAAAACATTGTGCGTATAATACTGCTTATTATTTTTATACTATAATTGCTCAGAGTCAAAATAATTGACACTAAGGGGGCTTGATGAAATTAGAGTCGTTACAGTACTTTGTGATGATTGCACAAACCGGCTCTATTGCTAAGGCGGCAGCGCGCTTGTCGGTTAATCGTAGCACTATGAGTATGGCGCTATCGACGCTAGAGGATCAGTTGGGTACTGCGCTATTTATTCGCACTGGTAATAGTATGCAATTAGCCCCCGCGGGTGAAAAAATAATTGACGATAGTATTCGCTTAATTAACCTTGCTGAGAGTATTAAGCACCGCTGCCTGCACGATGACGAGCAACTGCCACACCGCTTAGTTATTGGCCGTGATGATGCTTTACCCGAAGCCTTTTGGCGCGAAATTATTCGCAGTATTCGCAAGCGCTACCCAGGTATATCGTTAGAAATGCACTATGCGAGTGCAAATGCGTTGCAGCAAATGGTTGAAGAGGGCTTTATGGACTTAGCTTGTTGCTTAGATCAGAGCTTGTATGCAAATACTCAGCTACCTTTACAAGTTTTGGGCTGGGTGGCATTGCATATGGTTATTGCCAAAGATCATCCGTTAACGCAAATGCGCTATGTAAGTAATGAAGACTTAGCCAGTGTGCCGCAAATTGCTTATTTAGATTTAAGCCAAAGTGACATTCAAACCAATGTATCTGAGCGTTACGATATTGCGTTAAGTAGCTTTGAGTTAATTAGGGATGCAATACGCGACAAGCTAGGTTGGGGTTATGTGCCAGAGCCATTATTAAAAGGGTTTCAACCACAAGAGGTGGCGCGCATTGCTCATGGCTATAATGTTTCGTGGCATGGGTATGTGGCTATATCGCAGCAAGTAGTTGAAAACGAGCAGCCAATAATTCGTGATATTCGCCGCCTTATTAGCGATCAGATGGTGGCTTTACCTGGCATCGATATGAGTTTGCCTGCGTAATAGAGGGCTGTTTGTGCACTTATACACAAAAAATAATTGCTCCCTTTCGGCTTTTTAATCAATACAAAAACGACAAGCTAGAATGGCGAAGGTATTGCGAGTATTATAGCCTTTGGCAGTAGCGAAGAGGTGCTCTTTTCGTCTTAGCAATAATATATTAATGGAAGTAACGAATGACAACCAGTGGTCAAAATAACAGTAAAGGTAAAAAAAACAATCCATTATTTGAGGTCGTTTTTAATATTATAGTGCCTTCAATTATTTTAATGAAGTTTTCGGGGCCTGAATATTTAGGAACCGTTGTAGGGTTAATTGTCGCGCTTATATTTCCTGTGGGTTACGGTATTTATGATTTTATTAAAGCACGCTCGTTAAATTTTATTTCATTATTAGGTTTTTTAAGTACTTTATTAACGGGTGGCATTGCGCTGTTTGAGCTTAATGTAGAATGGTTGGCAATAAAAGAAGCGGCTATACCGGGTATTATTGGCCTGACTGTTTTAATGTCGGGTTTTTTTGGTAAGCCATTATTGGCAAAGGTGCTGTTAAACTCGATTTTATTTAAGTTAGATGTAATTTACGATACGTTAGATGCGCGCGGTAATACCCAGCGTTTTAAGCAGCAAATTACCAAGGCTAATTATATTTTAGCGCTTACTTTTGCTTTTTCATCAACTATGAATTACGTGCTTGCTAAGTGGATAGTGACCAGCCCTGCGGGTACGGTAGAGTTTAACGAGCAGCTTGGTGAAATGACCTTGCTCAGTTACCCTATTATTGCTATTCCGTCTATGTTGGCAATGATTGGTATTTTCTTTTATGTGATTAAAGTAATTACTAAATTAACCGGCATGAAGTTTGAACAAATGGTTCATTCACAGTAATTTAAGTTACTAAGTTTTTAGTATAAAAAGGCTTACAACTATGTGTTGTAAGCCTTTTTGCGTTTATAGCGGCTCGGGTTTTGCCTCATTGGTATGAGCTTCAAATAAGGCGACTTCGTCGGTAGGCTGGCTTACTGGCTTACGCTATTTTTTTGTAGCGCAACATATAGATCGGAGTGAACATAAATGCCATTTTTACCCGATACCATTCCGGCAATTTCAAACCACGATAGAAGCTGGCGTTTTCTACCTGCTAGCTCAAGACTAATGCCACGCTTTTTAAATATAACGTCTAAATCGGCAAGCATGGCCATAACGCTTAAATCTAAATGGGTAAAGCAAGGTACGGCATCAATAATAACGCATTGGGTATCGTCTTTTTGTTTTGCGTATTGCTCAAGTAATCTGCGTTTAAAGTAACTGGCATTAAAGTAAGTTAATGGCGAATTAAAGCGGTAAATAAATACCCCTTGCACGGCTTTTGCTTTATCGGTGGCGTCTAAGCTTCTTACCACGCCTTTTATATCTACGCCTAATATGTTGTCGGTAGGGCGCATTACGGTGCGAATAAATTGAAATAAACCCAGCAATACAGCAAGTGTAATACCCGGAATAACACCAATAAACAGCACTGCAAACAAGGTGGCTAAGGCAAGGTAAAACGCCTGCTTATCTTTAAACTTTAGTTGCCATACCGCTTTTAAATCTAACAAATGCACAGAGGCAATAATAAGTACCACGCCGAGTGCTGCGCTAGGTATAAACTCGAGCGGGGCGGTTAAAAAAATAGCAATAATAGCAATAATAGTGGCGGCTATAATCGACACTAATTGCGTTTTACCGCCATTAGCGTCGTTAACTGCGGTGCGAGAGTCGGCGCCACTTACAGCAAAACCTTGCGACAACGCAGAGGCGAAGTTGGCAATACCTAGGGCTCTAAACTCTTTATCTGCATCTATGTCGTAGCCATTTTTTGCGGCAAAACTACGCGCTGTTAGCATCATACTTACAAAGCTCACTATGGCTAAGTTAAGTGCCGGCACAACTAGTTCACGAATAATACCAATATCAAATACAGGGGTGTTAAATACCGGCAGTCCGCCGGTTACTGTGCCTATGGTTTTAATATTAAATTGCTCTAAATTAAAAAACCACACTAATATTGCGCCCAAGGTAATGGCAAACATTGATGCGGGCCATGTAGGCTTTAGTCGTTTCATAACAAAGTAAATAACCACAGTAAATAAGGCCATTAATAAAGTGGGAATATGGGTTTGTGATAAATAAGTGGGCACCCCCCCTAAGCGTTCAAGTAGGTATCTTTCATCAAAGGTAAAACCAAATACTTTAGAAAACTGACCCACAATAATAGTTATGGCTACGCCGTTTAATAAGCCCATTAAAATAGGCTTAGATAAAAAGTCTGCTAATACACCTAATTTAAATTTACTGGCTATAAAACACCAAAAACCGGTCATGGCGGTCATGGTTACAACTAGCTGCCAGTGCTTAAAACTGTCGCCTGCGGCAAGCGGGGTAACTACTGCAGCTATAACTGCACAGGTTGCTGCATCGGGGCCAACTATTAATTGTTTTGAGGTGCCAAAAAGTGCATATAGCATCATGGGTAGTATGCAGGAATACAGCCCAACTGCAGCATTAACACCAGTTAACTGTGCATAAGCAATAGCAACGGGTAGCGCCACGGCGGCAACCGATAATGCCGCTCTTAAATCATCAGCAAACCATTGTCGTTCATAATGAAGTAAAGTATTTAAACCCGGCATAAAATTATATAAACGCGACAGCACTACCTTTCCTTATTAATAGTAATTGCTCTTTGATATTAAGTTTTATATTAAGATAAGTATAGCTAGGGAGAGGGTTTTTTATGCAATATAAAGCTACTATTATTTAGGCATAAAAAAGCCTGCATAAAAGCAGGCTTTAGCCTTCAGGGAAAATTAAAATTTAGCGCGAATGCCTAAGCTATAACGGCGATCCGCCTCAGTGTACTTCCAAGCACCGCCTAGTTCAGATAGGTAGATTGAAGGTTCACCGGTTAAGTTTGTTGCGTTACCTACTAGGGTAAAGTTTTCGTTTATGTCCCAACTTGCAGAAAAGTCTAATTGGCCTCTGTCATCGCGGTAGTTATTACCATAAACAGTACCGTCTTGTGAAATGCTGCCGTTAGAGTTAATGTTTTCTACGCGTTTTTCGTTTTCAGTACTTAAGAAACCGTCACGGTAGTTATAAGCAAGGCGAGTAGAGAAACCTTCGTGTTCCCAAAATACTTGTAAGTTATAAGTGTTTTTAGAAATGTCTAATAATGGGTTGCCGTTTGGCTGTTCGCTGTCTGCGTAAGTGTAGTTTGCATTAATACCCAAACCAGAAAACGCACCCGGAAGGCTTGTAAAAAACTGCTGGTAACCTACTTCAAAACCTTGAACAGAGCCGTTTTCACCGTTAATATTTTTAACGGTATCGATGCCGGTAAGCCCTGCATCTCTAAGGCCCGCAACGTGATTAAAACCATCAGCATCTACAGGATAGTTAGTTGCATCAGAGTAAACCATATTATCTTGAGATACGCCGGCAGTATCAAGCTGACATACTTGGTTCCACTGTGTTACGTTTTGCAGTGCAGCGGTAGTTGATGAGGCAACACACGTGCTTTCGTTGCTTAAAAATGACTTAACATCTTTATAAAATAGTGCAAAAGACAATACGTTACCTTCGTCAAAGTAATGCTCTACAGATAAGTCGTATTGGGTTGCGCGGTATGGTTCTAAATCAATAGCTCCTTGAGTTGCACCGGTTTGGTCGTTATTTACGTCAAATGCAGGGCTTAGCTCGCTAAAGTCGGCTCTGCGCATAACTTTGCCGCAGCAAAGCGAAATAGTGTTTCGTCTGAATAGTTATATGTCACGTTTAAGCTAGGTAAAAAGTCGGTGTAATCATTTTCACCCGTCACTTTTACACCGTTTTGGTAAACACTTGACTCAAGATCTGTTGTTACATAACGAGCGCCCACAATGGCTGTAACGCTATCAAAATCTAAATAAGCCGATATATAAATTGCAGCGGTGTCTTCAACTACATTTTTGTATGCGCTTTCTTGAAACTCTTGATTGTCGTGTAAGCTCCCAGTAGACGCTAAATTAGTGCCTGCTAATAGTTGTTGTAATTGAGCATACGTATTACTTGGGTTAGATAAGCCATTATAAGTAAGGAATGTTAATAGATCGTTTTGACCAGAGTGACCCAGTTGATTAAAAGAGTTATCGTGGCTCATAGTTGTAAAGCTGCCAGGGAACAGCGCGTTATAATCATCGGCCCATAAAGTTGCTAATGACCCATCTGAGTCGTTAATAGCGTTTTTATAAATATCTTTAATTTCTACTTTGTATTGTTCATATTCGTAATCGCGTTTAGTAGCGCGAACACCTGCTTTTACTTTAGAGATCCAGTTTGCACTGCTTAACGGCTCAAACATTTCAATATCAAAACGAACCGCTGTTTCATCATTATTGGTTTTTCTATCTTCGCTTTTGAATGTTCTTAATGCTAAGTTTTGTGGATTAGTAAATGCAGTTGGATCTGAGTGTATAATGCTTGGTAAGCGATTACCGTCTTGTGAAAATGCGCCATCATATAAATGGTTTACTAAATCAACACCGCCACTGGCTTCAAACGTCGATTTTTCGATTGGACGCAATGTAAATTCTGAGTCTGGTCTTATGCTTTCAGAGGATGCAACAGCAACTTCACCAGAAATTTTGATGCTATCGGTAAGACTCCATTCTGCACCAAGTGCATTTGAAAACGAGTCAGTATCACGAAAATCACTGTATGTTTTAGGAATACCAAATTCGTTAGTTAACGTATAGTTATTTACGCCGTTAGCGTCTTGTGTGGTGTTTGCATCTGTTGATAGTGAACCTGCTACACCTAAAATAGAGTTACCAGCTTGCTCACCAGAGCGCTTAGTACCACTTAAATCAAGGTATACCATGCCATTACCCGAGTGTGGTGCCCACTGAAGTGACAAATTTACAGCAGTACGTTCACGTTTTTCTACATATTGCTCAATACTGTGCTCATCTCTGACGATGGCGTTACCGCTTGGTGTGTTTCCTTCTTGAGCGTTAATTACTATGTCTTGAGGTTTTACGCGGCTAGACGTTTCGTCTTGGCGAATTTCGCGATCTTGATATGAAAACATAGCAATGGCACCAAACGTGCCTATTTCATCAAAATCCCAATTATTACCAACAGATCCACTGAAAATAGGCGCTACGTTTTCGGTTTTATCTGCATATTCTGCATCTAATGACATGGCCGCTGTTAGTTTATCTAATTCTAATGGGCGAACCGTTCTTAAACTAACCGTACCACCAAGTGCGCCTTCAATCATATCGGCAGTTGGCGACTTAACAACTTCTACTGTTTTTAAGAAACTTGATGGAAAATCTTGAAGGCTAATGCCATCACGAGAATCGCCAATAGTAGAGCGACCATTTAATTCAACCCGGTTTTGCGGTAAACCACGAATCGAAACACTATCACCCACACCAAAGTCAGAATTAATAGATACACCAGTAATACGTTGCAGGGCTTCGGCAATATTATTGTCTGGTAATTTACCAATGTCTTCAGCAACAACAGCATCAACAATACGACCGTCAGTACGTTTAAGCATTGCAGCTGCTTTCATACTGTTAAGAATTCCTTTTACTTCAATAACCTCTATGTTTTTATCTGCTGTGGCTGAGGTGTTTTCAGACTCTTGTGCAGCTAAAGTAGATGATGTCATTAAAATAAGTGCGGCCGCGCTAATAAGTGCAGGATTACTTTTATGTTGTTTATTGATTAGTGAGGAAGTAATTCGATTAAGCTTCATGTATCTCTCCCGTTTGGGTAATTGTGTGTTGATGATGCGCTTTGGTTTACCAATTTTTCAGCGTTTTACTTTTTTTGGTAATGCGTAAAGTGTGGTTAAAATTAGTCCAATTAAGTTTTAATTTCAAGCTTTGTTTACCAGTAGTGTGAATTTGGTATTACAATTTTGGTTTCTTTTTATTTAATATTTAACAAATTTAACAAGTTATGTTTTTAATTTATTTTGTAATCGCAGTTAAAAAGTTTAATTTAATGTTGGTATATAGGTTTGTTATTGCTATTTATTAATTATGCTTTTTAAAAGCAAGGTGAGTTTAACCTTACTTATTTGGGAAGATTGGGGTTTTAACCTATAAAAAAATTCATTGTTTTAGATAAGAAAGTGCTGATAAGTACCAAGGCGATAAAAAGAAATTAACTTACTGAGGAGGTATGAGGCGTTTATTTAAAATAAGAAATGTAAATTACTTACTGGTAATGGCTTTGTAGTTTTTATTTTAAGTTTAAAATTGGTTTGGTTAACCAATTTAATTGCTGATATAAATAAAATATCGACTGGTAATAATAATATAAAATTTAAATGCAGATGTACGAGGGGTTAATTGGGGGAGGTTCTTTTTTATGCATTTGCTGAGCGTGACATTATTTAATGGCTACTTGGGGGTAAACTTTTTAAGAGCAAAATGCAGATACTTTGCTATGTATGATGTGTAATTATTTTAGTAGGTTATTATTTTAGTAAGTTATTAGCACTTAAAAAGCCCGCATTATTAATAATGCGGGCTTTTCTTAATTTTAAATTATTAACTAACAATAAATATTTAGCTATGTATGCCAGTTATAATAGTGCACCTACTTTTGTAGTTCACCTGTTGATGATTCAAGGTGGGCACGAATAAACCATTGAAATTGCTCTAGCTCAGCTAGTTGGCTGGTGATCATATCCTCAGAAACCGGATCAAGATCAGCAAGCGTATCTATGGCTTTACGATGATCGCTATTAATACCGCTATATACATTATCGAGTGCACTTAAATGCTCGGTAACGAGGGCTTTACCAATTGAGTACTCGTCCCATGTACGGCGATCAACAATTGATTTTGGCGTACCAACAGGTACTCCACCTAGCGTTGCGATGCGCTCAGCAATGGTGTCTGTCATTTCGCGTACAACCGCAACTTGTGGGTCTAGCATTTCATGCACGCCAATAAAATTAGGGCCAACTACGTTCCAGTGAATATGTTTAAGGGTAAGTTGTAAGTCAATTAGCGCAACCATACGATTGTCGAGTGTAGAGATAGTTTTTTCTGCTGAATCGTTACTCATACCTGGAGCGGTAAATTTAGCTGTTTTGTTACTATTACTCATAATTTCTCCTACTTAATTATTTTGCCCATTAATTACTATATGAACATACTTTACTTTATTTAAAGCAATCACCATGCCGAGAAGGGATTTTAAATAAAGTTGTTTATATACAATTAGATAGGGTTTTCAATATGAGGGGAAGAATGATGTTAAATATTACATATTTGAAAACTATGCACTTTTTTGTAAATTATGCACAGTGTAATAAATATAATAGCTAAAGGGCTTAGCTATTATATTTAATGCTAAGCCCTAAAACTAAGCCCGCAAAGTATTGTTTATTAATTTGACGAGTTATTCAATCCGCAGTGCCATACAGTCACTATTGCCATTAATAATCATGCTTTTATCGACTCGCACACCCGCACCAGAATATTTTCCTGCTGTGGTAAAACTGCATATTTGTACAAAGTAATCGTCTACTTTTGGTAGCGCAAATAATTGCTGATATATTTGCTCTTGGGATGCAAAGTGTCCGGCGGTTTCCTCAATGGTTTGTTGTTGCTGATCGACTAGTTGAATATTTGCTCCGCAGCGGCCAACAATGGGTTTTACTACATAGCCGGTTTGTAATAATTCATCACTGAGCTCAAACGCGGTATTGAGCAAATATTTATGATTAGGAAATAAACTCCACAGCATCGGTAAGATTGCTTTATTACTGGGGATCAGTGTCCATAGTGGTTCAAAAACCATGACATTTTTACGCAATAATACATCAGCCAACCGCGGGGTTGCTCCTGCTTGCCATTGCGGCTCAAAATTATGATTTTGAGCTTGATCAGCCTCGCATTCTTCACGAATTTGCTCAAGTGCAGTTTCCCACGACCAGGTTTTCCATACATAATTAAGTTTATTGCCATCGGCATCAATAATATTGCCAAAGGCATCCCAAGACAGAGTATTTAAACCAATAATAATTTTGCACTCAAAACCTGCTGCCGCAATTGTTTCTTTCATAAATAAAGCGTGGTAATGCTCTTCTGGCTCGTCATCTTGAAGAATATGAACTAAACCTTTTACTTCACTTTTTCGCCACGCTTTTACTAAGTCTTTAAATAAATCTTGGCCTGCATCAATACCCGTTTTAACCCCAAAGTGCTTTGCCCATTTACCCTGAACTTTACCGCTTTCCATATAACACGAAGCGGAGTCGCAGTTGTATTCATACACTTTTAAGCCTGCGGGGGTTAGTGCAAAGTCAAAGCGACTGGTGATCAATTGATTTAAGCGGTTATCCCACGATTGACGAATTTTATTGAGTACTACTTCAGGTAAATTAAACTTTTTTAATAGCTCAGGGTGCTGTAACACATAATCGGTGGCATGCATAAATAAGCCATGCAGCTCATTAGTGGCGTGCTCAATGACTTGTTGGGTTGTGTGTGAAATAGTAAAGTAGCTATGTTGATCCTCTGCATTGGAGGTAAGCTTGTGGCCTTGCATCATGTCTACATAGGCGGCTTCGTCATCATTAGCAATATTTAACCATGACTTTGCAGCTTGGCCTGTATCGGCAATGTAATTAGATTTTATTGTAAATAAATCGGTGTTTATTTCAGTGGTAGGTTCTGCGTGTTCAATTTGATCAGTTTGGGTCATCCAGCCTAAAATAGTTGCATCGTTATAAGAGCATTCAATCCAATAGTCGCCATCTTTGGTTATTTTAGCTTTAAGCTCGCGGCACCAATTTTGACCTTGTGGCCATGTTTGATGGCCAACATTTTGCTCAGCAAGACGAATTTTATCAGGGTGAACTTCTACTACAATGGCAACATGGCCGGTTTCTTCAAACTCACCACCTTCTTCCCAAATAAGTAAACTACCAACTTGAGGGTGATGCTTTGCGCCATTTTTAAATGCTTGTAAGGGAAGTCTATTTTGGCTGTTAACTTCACGTACTGAGCGTAGCTCAAAAATATCGTAAGCCATGGCTATGTCATCAAAAATATAACCATGATTGAGATACATCCAGCGCCTAGCAAATTCAACGCACTGCCATTTATAACCCATATAAATGCCATCTAAATAACTGCGATAGGCACTGCGGTTAGGGTAAATGCTTTCGTCGGCAGAGTCATAGTCAGACGAGTAAACAGCAACATTACCAGGTGCGTAACCTAATAGTTCACCAAAATCACGAGCTGGAGTGCTAGTTTTCATAACAAGTTTGTTCAAAATAAAGGCCTATAATCTGCTGACTATAGGAGCGAAGTAGCTTGATAGCAAGATAAAATGCTATGCCCTTATTTAGGTTTTTATTTGCGACAGATAAAGGCAGTATTAATTGAGTTTAACAGCGAGATATTTAATTACATCATCACTAACTTGCGGTAAAAAATAAATGTCATCATATTTAAAGTACTGCACCGAGCTAATAGTTACGGGCTTTGCTGCCGTTGGTAGCGAGTCGTAAAACAGCCCAAGCTTATAATTGTTGCTGTTATTTACTTTGATTGCTCGGTTAACCTGTATTTTAGGCGTATCTACTACTGTGTAGCCGTTATTTTCGGCAATATAATATACATTTTGATAGGTATAATAAGTGTTATTGCGATGCCTTAAACGTGAGTGGTATCTAGGCAGTGATCTAATATGTAAACCTCTTGGTGGCATTACCTCTCGATAGCCTCTGCTGTGTTTACGATAGTAAGTGCCATTATGGGTATTAAATACTGCACCATTAAAACGTACCGATACACTATTACTAGGAATATGACGTATCACTTTACCTGGTTTATGGTGTTTGTTATGTACATTTTGCGGATTTGCAAAGGCGTTACTTGAGAGCATAGTAAGTGTTAAAAACACTGCTAACAAAACAGTTAAGTTAATAGTGTTTAGCTTTATAGGTGTTAGTTTCACAGTTATTTGTTTCATAGTAATGTCTCGCTTATGTTTTTTATACATAACCGATATTAGAGCCTGAAACTGAATAGCAACTGATAGCGGCTGTAATTACACAAAGCTTTACATATGTTTACATAACTAAAATGCTTGTTGGTAGGGTTTTGAGCATGCTAAATGAACAGGAAAGTGGTTAATTATGGGCTGTTTTGCGGGTTTTATATAACTGTAGCGCAGTATAAAAAGCCCAGCAAAGCTGGGCTTAATTATTAATTAGTCTTGCTGTGGCGTTTTCATTATTTTACTGGTGATCACACCTGAAGTAATAGAGCCTGACACATTAAGCGCAGTACGTGCCATATCAATTAATGGTTCTATTGATATAAGTAACGCAACAATTTCTATGGGTAATCCCATTGTTGGTAATACCACTAGCGCAGCAAAAGTTGCGCCGCCGCCTACACCGGCAATGCCAAAAGAGCTAATCACTACAATACCTATTAAGGGTAGAATAAACTCAAAAGTCATCGGGTCTATTCCCACACTAGGTGCAACCATCATTGCTAGCATTGCAGGGTAAATACCTGCACAGCCATTTTGTCCAATCGTAGCACCAAAAGAGGCTGATAAATTAGCAATAGCTGGGGGAACTTTAAGTTGGTTTACTTGTGTATCTATGTTCATTGGAATTGATGCCGCTGAACTGCGCGAACTAAAAGCAAAGGTCATTACTGGCCAAATCTTAGTAAAATAATGTTTTGGACTAACCCCAACTAGGCTTAACAGTATGCCGTGCACAACAAACATTAATAAAATAGCGACATAAGAGGCGATAATAAACGCCAATAAATTAAGAATGTCGTTACCACTTGAGTTTGCGACTACATTCGCCATTAATCCTGCAACACCGTAAGGCGTTAAAGCTATAACCATTTTAACTAAGCTCATTACAGTGGCTTGTAAAGCGTTTACACCAGTACGAATAGGCGCTGTAAGTTCGCTGCGCTCTAGCATTACTTTACGTGCAGCAATGCCTATTAACACGCCAAAAATAACGACGGCAATAATAGAGGTTGAACGTGTATTACTTAAATCGGCAAATGGGTTTTCTGGAATAAAGCTAAGCAACATTTGTGGCACATTTAAGTTAGCAACATTAGCCGCTTTACTCTCTAAAGTAGTCATTTGTGCCGCTTCACGAGTGCCGGCCACTAATCCTTCTACGCTTAAGTTAAAGCCATAAGTAACCGCAATACCAACCAATGCAGCAAGGGCTGTGGTAACCAGTAAAATAGAAATACTTACAAATGAAATCTTACCTAAAGAGCCTTGGTTTTCAAGTTTGACTACCGCGGCAATCATAAACACTAATACCAAAGGCATAATGACCATTTTTAATAGCCCAACATAGCCTTTACCAACGACGGCAACCCAACTTAAAACATGGTTAATAACTTGGGGTTGTTCGGCAAATAAAAACTGTAAAGCCAAACCAAAAGCACTGCCCAGTACTAGGCCAAATAAAACGGTGCGTGATAACGTTTTACTTTTTTGCGAAAAAAGATAAATCGCGAATAACAGACTAACAAACAATGCCAGCATTAATAGTACAGCAAGCGACATAATATCCTCTTCATTAGCTGTGATTTAGCGGCGCACTTTAACGCTTTAAACTTATTTAAGAAAATACACTTTCGCTATGACTTAGAAGAAATTGTTATGCATTGCTAATATTTGGTTATAAGGGATGGCAAGCGTTTGTAAATATCTTCAAAGATGTATGGCTAAATGTTATATTACCAAAAGAGTAATCGCTGTAATTGCAGCAAACTAAACAAGTTTGTCAGGATATATGATGCCTAATATTTATATTATTTACCGTGCTATGTTTGATCATAACGGCACTATGCATACCATTGGTGGCATTGAAAACTATATCTTAAGTTTGTGCGATGTTTTTACTCGCCAAGGTTGGCCATGTCATATAGTACAACCGGCTAAAAAAGCGTTTACCTTAACTACTCCCCAGTACACTATTCATAGCGTTACTACCGGTTTATATCGGGGTAACTTAAAAAAAATCGCCCTTGCAAACTGGGTCAGTGAAAATGCAGACAAAAATAACGATATTATTATTTTTGCTACCGACTCTTATTCAGTAAAAATGCCTGATTATAAAACGCTAGCGATTCAGCATGGTATATCTTGGGATAAACCTCGCGCAGCAAAATCAGCCATATCACAATATTGCTCCTCGCTATTAAGTCAGTACAAATATTTATCCTATATAAAATCAGATTGCAGTTTGGTGTGTGTAGATCATAACTTTGTTAACTGGTATCGCACTTGGTTTAATATTAAGCAGCAACATATGAAGGTTATTTATAACTTTTATAGTGAAAAAATTAGCGAAAGTGAATTTGCCAAAAAATGGTCAGATGATAACGCAACACTAAATATTATTATTGCTCGTCGTTTTGTTGATTACCGTGGTATTAAATTAATAGCACCTATTATTAAGCAGCTTTTACCGCAATATAATATTCAAGTAAGCTTTGCCGGAGATGGGCCATTAAAACCATATTTAACAGAACTATTTGCTAATGAAGTAAAAGTGAAATTAATGCAGTACGGACCAAATGAAAGCTTTAGCGTACATAAATGCCAACACATTGCCATTATTCCAACACTAGGTTCAGAAGGTACTTCGTTATCTATGATAGAGGCAATGGCCGCAGGTTGTATGGTTATAAGTAGTAACGTTGGAGGCTTATCTAATCTTATAATTAATGGTTTTAATGGTCGATTAGTGATGCCTAATACTGCCGAGTTTACCCAAGCGCTAACAACTAGCTTGAATGACTATCAGCAAAGTAAAACGTTGGCATATAACGGGTTAACATCAATAGCGAAAGTGTGCTCTAAAGAAAATTGGGCGCAAGATTGGATTGATATGATCAAACATAAACAAGGCTAATATGCAGTGCATTTGGCATTAATTGCACCGTTATTTATGAAAGCACTTAACTAAATGTTAGGTGCTTTTTTGTTTGTACGTAAATTAGTTATTTTAAGTGGTATTAATCTAAAATAGGTTTGCTATGAATACGTGAACTTTTAAACAGGGCTTTATTACCTGTATCGGCTTCGGCCCAAAAGTTGATATTAAATTGCGCGTCGTCGCTTAGCTCTACTTTATGCCAGTATTGTGGCGGGCTGGTAGCAAATTGCCCCGCGTTAATTACAATAGTTTGCTCAGGCTCTGTGGCGGCTTCATTTGCAAATCCGTAAAAGGTAACAGTGCCTTGCATAACGCAAATTTGGCCAAACACACCCTCGGCTGTGTTGTGGTGAGTAAGTAACGCTTTTGGAATGTTATCTTTAGTAAAAAAGTGAGTGGAGCGTTTTATTTTCCAGTGACTTGGTATAGTTAAGTGACTCATAACAATTCCTTTTTTGTATTAGTGAAACAAATATAAAAGTTTAAATCATTTCAGCATCAATATGGCGCATTAAATTAGTTACCCAATTAATATACTGACGATGTATTTTACTACCGTTGTAATTAAGGTTAGTCGAATCTTGGTAATTGATAGAATAGGCTGTTTTGTCATAATTAATATTAACGATTAATTGATGAGTACGAATATTAAGAATTCCCTTTATTTTACCTTCACTAACAGGAGCACACTGCCAACCTAGTTGAATGCAGGCTTTTAAAATACCTGTTTCAACATCTGCTGTGTTATTAATTATTTTAGATGTTTGTGGAATAAGGTTTTGTTCAAAGTTTTTAATTGGCACTGAAGTTGAACAACCCGCGAGTGCGAATAACGCAGTGGCTATAAAAAGTGTTGTTTGTTTTTTCATGTTAGTCCTTTTGTTTAAATATGCAGCGTATCAGTAAATATTATTAAGTGGTAGATACTAGCAAAATTTACTAATAATTTTGCAAATAAGTGCCACTAATATTGATAAATAAATACGTGTTTATTTTATATTGTTTGCCACTTTAGACTAACCTTTGTAAGGAGAGCATATAACGAGGAGCACAACATGGCGGTATCAGCTATTCCAAAAGGGTATCATTCAATAACCCCTTATTTAATTATAAACGGTGCGCAACAAGCAATTGATTTTTATTGTGCCGCTTTTGATGCGCAGCTAGTTATGCAAATGCCTATGCCTGAAGGCGGCATTGCTCATGCAGAAATTAAAATTGGTAATTCACATATTATGATCTCAGATATGTGCCCAGATGTTCATTTTAAAAGCCCTACAGAGCTAGGCGGTACACCCGTAAGCATAATGTTGTATGTTGATGATGTAGATACGGTATTTGCAAAAACCATTGCGTTAGGAGCGAAAGAAATACGCCCCGTTCATGATCAGTTTTATGGTGATAGAGCAGGTACGCTGCAAGATCCTTTTGGCCACGTATGGACCATTGGCACTCATAAAGAAGACATTAATGAGCAAGAGCTCAGAAAAAGAATGGTAGATTTTATGAGTAAAGATCAAGATGCTTAGCTTTATAAAATAAAGGTAAGTAAACAAGGCTTTTACAAGCAGCTAATCCTGAATTCGTCATCTAGGTTTATTGGCAAAACCAGTGTATTAAATTGCCTATTAATAGCATCATCACACATATTGTTAAGCTCAGCGCTACCATTACTATACTTACTATTATATTCAACATGAAAAACAGCTTTATTGTTATTTATAAAAGGGGTGAGTAATTCGCACTCTTGATACTCGTAGCATTGCTCGTTTACTGCAAAATCAAAATAACTATGCAGCTCATTTACCTGATGAAGATTGTTTTTTAAGCCAACCGCCAAGCCACGAGTATGCGCCTGATTTGCTATAAAGCGAGTAAATACAAGCTGATCGTTTGCAGTTAAATTAAAGCCCGAATTATTCATATAGCCGTCAACGTTATCGGGCTCTACGCCATCACATCCTTTTTGTACTGCTAAATCTAGACGACTAGCCATTATTGCTTGCACATTAGGTGAGCGAATATCTAACCAACGCTCTCCTTGCCAATTAGCTAAAGAGTTACCTAATTCGTTGATTAAAAATTGGCTTTTATCACTTCGCCACGATTCATAAGAACCCGCTGAAAAATAGCAAATAACCCGCTTACCTTGAGCTTGTAATGTTTGTATTAACTGTACTGGGGAATCGAATAGGTCTATGTCGTAAATATTAACATTGTAGTTAGTATTTATTGTGCCAGTTAGCTGCCATTGCCAGGTGCTCCCCAATGCGGGTTTATACCAGTTACCGGTAGTAATAGGGGCAATTGCAGGCTCGATTTGGCTAGAGGGAGTTGTTGGTGTATTGTCATTTTCACCGCAGCTACTAATACTGATTAGCAGTAAAAATATAACACAGTGGCCTGCGGTTTGTTTATTAAATAAAGGCAAAAACATAACATACTCAAACGGTATTAGTAGTTATTAATTTAGCTGAAAACTATTGATATTGCATTAAGGATGTCGATTTTTATATTGAGTATTAGGCCTTCCGTGGCCTGCTTAAATTAAATGTTTTTATAGTATGAATAATCACTATAACCAACCTCTGTGCCGCCATACATAGTGGCTGCATCAGCTTCATTTAAAGGCCATTGTTGTTTAATACGCTCAGGTAAATCGGGGTTCGCAATAAAAGGCCGACCAAAAGCAAACAAGTCACCGTAGCCATTATTTAAAATACGCAGTGCTTTATCTACCGTGTATTTTCCTGCATATATAATTCGACCAGAGAACTGCGCTCTAGCTGCTTTATAAAACTGCTCAGGTAAATCAGGTGCGTTATTCCAATCGGCTTCAGCAATCGATAAGTAAGCAATACCAGCTTGTTCAAGTAACTTAATCGCTTCTATGTAGGTGTTTTGTGGATCAGACTCGACCAAACCCAAATAAACGCGGGTTTCATCTGTGCTGCTAAATAGTGGTGCAAAGCGAACGCCTAAACGATCAGCGCCTACAACTGCGCTCACAGCAGTAACAATTTCTTTTAAAAAACGCAGACGATTAGTAAGTGAGCCGCCATATTGATCGTCACGCATATTAGTGTGCTCTGAAATAAACTGATTAACTAAATAACCATTAGCACAATGTAGTTCAACGCCGTCAAAGCCGGCTTCTAATGCATTTTTTGCAGCTTGCGCATACATATTAACTAACTCGCTCACTTCATCAGTACTTAAAGCGCGCGGTGTACTTGGTTCACTTAAAGCACCTTGGCCTGGGCCGGTTTCAATAAATACTTTAACGTTGTCGGCTGTAATTGCCGAAGGAGCTATTGGGCTGGCTTCATTAGGTTGTAAACTGGTATGCGATACGCGGCCAACATGCCACAGTTGAGCAAATATAATGCCGCCTTTAGCATGCACTGCTTGAGTTACTTTTTTCCAACCTTCAATTTGTGCTGCAGAATGTATACCCGGAGTCCATGCATAGCCTTGGCCTCTAGGCTCTATTTGCGTACCTTCGGTAACCATAAAGCCAGCGCTGGCACGCTGCGCATAATAGGTTGCCATTAAGTCGTTTGGAATATTACCTGGCTGCGTGCTACGAGAGCGTGTAAGTGGTGGCATTACAATACGGTTCTTAAGTGTATAAGGGCCAAGTTCTACAGGTGAAAATAACGAGCTGGTATCAGAAATAGATTGATTCATTAAAACTCTCTCTTAAAGCAAACTTAGTGGCTTATTACCTCGTAATTAACAAGGCAAAGTATGTTGATGCTTAGCTGTTTAAGCAATGTTGGTAAGCGTAGAGCTTTATGGGTACAATTTGAAACAACACTTTATTGTTTTAGATACAATTATGAATGGTATTAATAGGCTCGATATTAAACAGCTCAGGGTACTAAATGCCTTGCTTGATTTAAAAAGCTTGTCGCAGGTTGCACGTAAAATGGGCCTAACCCAGCAAGCAATTAGCGAGCAGCTGCGTAAACTACGTGACTTATTTGACGATCGTTTGTTTATTCGTCAAGGAAATAGCATGGTGCCAACGCCCAAAGCGTTATCTATGCAGCAACCTATTTGCCATATTTTAAAGCAACTTGAAATGCTGTTAGAGCCCGAAGTATTTACACCGCAAACATATAAAGGTGTATTTACTATTAGCGCGACAGACTACGCAACGCAAGCCTTGTTACCGCAGCTTTTTAATATAACGAGACGAGAAGCACCCGGGTTAAAACTAATCGTGCGCGACTTTGCCTCAGATAATGTTAACCAGCTAATTACGGCGGGCGAGCTTGATTTACTGATTAGCTTCCCTGAATTTATTCCAGATAACTTAGCTTATGTTACTTTGCTTGAAGAGCAGCATTTATGCGTTACAGGTTGTGGCAACAAGCTAGCAAATGAGCCGTTAACACTGGCACAAATTGCAGCTTATCCGCAGCTAGTGGTATCACCTTCGCGTGCCAATTTACGTGGCTCTCACGATCAGTGGTTTGCAGCTAAGGGCCTTAAACGCAATATTGTTATGTCGGTACCTAGCTTTTCGGCGGTACCAAACATTCTTCATACAACCGATATGATCGCATTTTATCCGTCGCGATTATTACCAAACAATAAAGTACAAGAGCTAACCGTTGAAGCATTACCACCGTCTTTTAAAGTAATAGCCGCATGGCACCCACGTACCAGTGAAAGCCCAATTCATCGCTGGATACTGGAACAATTAAAAGTAATTTGAAGTATAAATAAGTTTTAGCGAGCAACACTCGTTTATAGTGTTACTCGCTAATATAGGAGCTAACGATAAAGTAAGCCGTAATTTTAGTGCTTACCTATCGACAAAGAGCGGACATCGTTACCTGTTGGCGACTCATGCGCTTTAAGATAAAACACCGGTAAAATAGCCAATATATGGTCAAAAATATCTGCCTGAATGCCTTCGTATTCTGCCCACACTGTGGTGTTGGTAAAGGTGTAAATTTCGATAGGTAAACCTTTATTCGTTGGCTCTAATTGCCTTACCATTAGGGTCATATTTTGATGGATTTTAGGGTGTTGTTTTAACAGCTCTATTAAATAATGCCTAAAGGTTCCTACGTTAGTTAAGCGGCGGCCATTAAGTAGGCAGCTCATGTCTTTAGTGGCGTTTTCGGCGCTAATAGATGATATTGTGGTATCTATATATTTGGTGAGTAAATTTGCTTTTCTAAGCTCACTGAGCTCTTGTTCATTTAAAAAGCGCACGCTGTTCATTTCTAAATGAATGCTACGTTTTATTCTTCGACCGCCCGATTCTGACATACCGCGCCAGTTTTTGAATGAATCAGAAATAAGCGCGTACGTAGGGATTGTAGTGATGGTTTTATCCCAGTTTCTTACCTTTACCGTGGTAAGTGCAATGTCAATTACATCGCCATCAGCGCCATACTTGGGCATTTCTAGCCAATCACCTACCGCTAACATATTATTAGCAGAGAGCTGAATACCTGCCACTAAACCTAAAATAGCATCCTTAAACACCAACAGCATAACGGCTGATAACGCACCTAAACCACTTAATAAAATTAATGGTGATTTATTCATTAATAACGACACAGCTAAAATACCGGTTAATACACTGGCAATTAACTTAATGGTTTGTAATAACCCTCGTATCGGGAAGTGGGCTCTGACTGCGCGCCTATCAGAAATAACCTGAAAAATATCGAGTAACGAAAACAGTGACAGTAAAGAAAAGAGAATGATCCATTGGTCGGTAACCATTTCAATAATATGTAATAAGCCACTCCCTTCGGGTAACCAAAGCCTTGCTTGGATAACGACAACCGCACCTTGAATTACAAAAGAGATATGTTTTGCAAGTTTAAATGCTAACTCGGCAGGAGTTTTTGCATCAGGCTGAACAATTCTTTCGCTAAAGCGACCTTTAAGAAAGTGCTTAGCTGAGTTTCTGATAATTAAATGTAAAATTATGGCAAAAATGGCGAGCCAGCAAAGTACTAAAATGTCGTACCATAAAAGAGGGTTGGCGGGTAAATATTGGCCAAACCACCCCAGTAAATACTCACGTAGTTCAGCTCTTATATCTGTCATTTAATCTCCGTTTACATCATAAAGTTATTTATTTATTCCAAGGTTATTTAAGCAGAAGGCGTAGTTAAAGTCTATCTTCACTCGGTGCCGATAGACTTTAACTATAAACAGTTAGTTTTATTTTTCAGCAAGTTGTTCACTTAACTCGGCAAAAATACTGGGGTCGTCTATCGTTGATGGAATTTGCAGTTCTTCGCCATCAATAAGCTGGCGCAAGTTTTTGCGTAAAATTTTCCCTGAGCGTGTTTTAGGTAAGCGCTCAACACACATAATATTTTTTAAACACGCGATAGCACCAATTTGGTTACGTACAGATTGCACAAGCTGTTGTTGTACTTCTTGATGAGAGCCGGTAAAGCTGTCTTTCAGTACTATCATCGCCATTGGGTTTTGCCCTTTAAGCGCATCGTTTACACCAAATACAGCACATTCTGCAACCGCAGGGTGGGCGGCAACAATTTCTTCCATTTCGCCGGTAGATAGCCTGTGGCCTGCAACGTTAATTACATCATCGGTACGACCCATAATAAATAAGTAGCCGTCTTCGTCTATGTAGCCACCGTCTCCCGACAGGTAATAGCCTTCATATTCGCTCAGGTAACCTTGTTTATAGCGCTCGGTATTTTGCCAAATTGTTGATAAACAACCCGGTGGTAAAGGCAGCTTTATTACTACAGCGCCACTTTCGTTAGGGGCACATTCTTCGCCATCCATATTTAAAATACGTACGTCAAAGCCCGGTGTAGGCACGGTTGAACTACCTGCTTTGGTTTCTAAATGTTCAATGCCAATAGGGTTGCAGGCAATAGCCCAGCCGGTTTCTGTTTGCCACCAATGATCAAGCACAGGTAGGCCGGTTTTTTCTTTTAACCAATCGTAAGTAGCTGCATCAAGGCGCTCACCGGCTAAAAATAACCGTTTTAAGCTAGATGTATCATATTTTTTAAAGCCCTCAGCTTCAGGGTCTTCTTTTTTAATTGCTCTAAATGCAGTCGGCGCGCTAAACAGGGCTGTTACTTTATGCTCCTCTACCACTCGCCAAAATGCACTGGCATCTGGGGTGCGCACTGGTTTGCCTTCGTAAAGTACTGTTGCACAACGATACATTAACGGCGCATATACTATGTATGAGTGACCCACCACCCAGCCAATATCAGACGCAGCCCAAAATACTTCGCCAGGCTCCATACCGTATACATTTTTCATGCTGTAATTAAGGGCAACAGCATGGCCGCCATTTTCACGTACTACACCTTTAGGTAATCCTGTGGTGCCTGAGGTATATAAAATATATAGCGGATCGCTACCACTTACAGGTACAGGATCAACAGCTTGTGCCGTTTGCATAGCCTTTGCCCAATCAATATCTTGGTCGCTATTGAGTGTTGCGGTTACTTGTTCGCGTTGATAAATTACGCAGTGATCAACTTTATGTGTGGCGCGCTTTATGGCGTCATCTAATAAGGGTTTGTATTCAATAATATTACTCACTTCTACACCACAAGAAGCACTTAATACTAACTTAGGTTTAGCATCATCAATACGCACCGCTAACTCATGAGCTGCAAAACCACCAAAAACCACAGAGTGTACTGCACCTAAACGAGCACAAGCTAGCATGCCAATCACTGCTTGTGGGATCATGGGCATGTAAATAACCACACGGTCGCCTTTTTGCACACCTAGCGATTGCATTACACCGGCAAACTTAGCCACTTCTTGTTGTAGCTGTGAATAATTATAAGTTTGTTTAGTATTGGTAACAGGAGAGTCGTAAATAAGCGCAGTTTGCTCGCCAAAGCCGGCTTCAACATGTTGGTCAAGTGCTAAGTAGCTAGTATTAAGCTGGCCATCATCAAACCAATGGTATAAGTCATCGCTGTCTTGTGTATAGGCATTTTGGGGTGTTTTATACCAAGGAATACACTTACTTTGTGCTAACCAAAATTCAGCTGGGTTTTGTTTGAAGGCGTTATAATGCTGTTTATATTGACCTGACATAAATGATCCTAAAACTAAAAAAGAGTGTGAGAGATATTAAAAACTAAGCGTTTTTGCTTAATTATTATATTAGACCTTGGTCGGCTAAAAGCTGAGCAAGGTGGTTGTTTTTTAGTTTGTTTTGCAGGGCCTAATTACGACTTAATACATAGCAAGCTAATTGAAATTGTTATGTTTTTATAAAAAACGTCAATTAAACTCTATTTGTACGGCTTTTTCTTTATTTTCGATAGAAAACTGGCTTGCTTAATTATCAAACTAAGCGTAAAATGCGCGCTCATTTCGGCTTTTAAACTATTAATTCCTTGCCTTAAACCGACCGGCCGAAACGGTAGAAGGCTCTATTAACCGTAAGGAATATCCATGCGTCATTACGAAATCGTATTCATGGTTCACCCTGATCAGAGTGAGCAAGTAACTGGTATGATCGAACGCTATACTGGTTCTATCACTGAAGCTGGTGGTGTTATCCACCGTCTTGAAGACTGGGGCCGTCGTCAACTGGCTTACCCAATCAACAAGCTTCATAAAGCTCATTATGTTCTTATGAACGTTGAAGCACCAACTGAAGTAATCAGCGAGCTAGAAACTACTTTCCGCTACAACGATGCAGTGCTTCGTAACTTAGTTATGCGTACTAAAAACGCGGTAACTGAAGCGTCTCCTCTTGTAAGAGAAGAGAAGAAAGAAGCACCAGCTGCTTAATTGTTTTGAGTCCTAGCATGGCGTTTAACTGGTGATGAATATAAATGGTTAGCCCTTTTATGAATCAACTGGTTTTATCTGGGGTAGTTTGTAAAACTCCCAAGTTAAGCCAAAGTCCTGCTGGTATACCGCATTGTATTTTTGTTATTGAACATAAGTCAATGCAAACAGAAGCAGATCTTAACCGTAATAGTTACGTTCGGCTTCAAGTGGTTGCCAGTGGAAAGCAAATGCAACAACAGACTCAACATTTGCACGTTGGGCAGGCATTGCAAGTGAGTGGTTTTTTAAATCGCCACGAAGGTCGTAACGGCCTTAGCCAATTGGTTTTGCATGCTCAGCATATCGAAAGAATTATTTGAGGAATTAATCTCATGGCACGTTATTTCAGACGTCGTAAGTTTTGCCGCTTTAAAGCGGAAGGCGTACAACAAATCGATTACAAAGATCTAGCTACTCTTAGAAACTATGTTACAGAAAGTGGCAAAATCGTACCTAGCCGTATCACAGGTACTAGCGCTAAATACCAGCGCCAGCTAGCAACTGCTATTAAGCGTGCTCGCTACTTAGCCCTTCTTCCATACACTGACTTACATAAGTAAGCAGCGGATTAACACGTTTTTAAAAGGTGTAGAAACATGCAAGTTATTCTACTAGATAAGATCGCTAACCTAGGTGGCCTAGGTGACCAGGTTGTTGTTAAATCTGGCTTCGCACGTAACTTCCTTTTCCCGCAAGGTAAGGCAGTTCCTGCAACTAAAGCAAACATTGAAACATTTGATGCTCGTCGCGCAGAACTTGAAGCGAAAATCGCTGATCAGTTAGTTGCTGCACAAGCACGCGCTGACAAACTTGAAGCATTAGCAGAAGTTACATTAGTATCTAAAGCTGGTGACGAAGGTAAATTATTTGGTTCAATCGGTACTCGTGACATCGCTGACGCTATCTCAGCTGTTGGTGTTGAAGTTGCTAAGTCTGAAGTTCGTCTACCTCTAGGTACTATCCGTGAGACTGGCGAATTTGACGTATCAATCGCAGTACATTCAGAAGTAACGGCTACTATTAAAGTAATCGTTATTGCTGAAGCTTAATTTTTAATTAAGCAAAAAAAGCCGTGCTATTTAGCGCGGCTTTTTTGTGCCTAAAATTTAGCTAGCTGTAGATCTAAAAACACGCTTAATAAAACCTCTTCTAAATCATCTTTCCTTTTTGCAATTATTTTTTCATTTCATTTAAACCTTTTCAAACTGTCATTACGTCTAACTTATCAATACACTTAAATGCTAACCCAGTAATTATAATTTAAAGGCGACATTACGGATGTTACACGTTAAACCCGAACAGTCGCAATTGTGCGAAGCAGCACTCATTAAGCGTGTTAAGTCGGGGGATCAAGCTGCATACACACTACTTTATGAACTACACATAAAACGAGTATACGGGTTATGTTTACGTCTATTAGCTGATCAGTCGCATGCAGAGGATGCGGCCCAAGAAGTGTTTGTACAGGTGTGGCACAAAGTAGCGCAGTTTGATGGGCGCTCGCAGTTCTCTACTTGGCTTTACAGCGTAGCGAGTAATGTTGCGATTAATTATTTACGCAAACAAAAAAATTGGCTGCAAAAAGTGGTGAGTATTGAGCACAGCGGTATGGATGAGCAATCAGTTAACGACTGTAAAGGTTTAAATGGCCTAGATAAATTAATAGTAAGGCTTCCAGAGCGAGCACGTATGGTATTTGTGCTGTTTGCCATTGAAGGCTACAGACACGAGGAAATAGCCGAGCAACTAGGTATGGCTGTTGGCTCAAGTAAGTCGCAATATCATCGTGCTAGGCTGTTATTACAAGAGTGGTATGAAAATGAGTAAAGAAAATTTTGATGACTACTTAAACGAGTCACTCAATACACTTGATAAAGACATAACGCCACGCAAAAATTTATGGCCAGGGATTGAGCGAGCGATTATTAATGCTGAACGCTCTACACAAAAACACACTACTATTTGGCCAAAGTTAACGGCAGTAGCTGCATGCAGTGTTGCGGTTTTAATTGCAGTAAACATCGTTTTTATAACGCCTGAGCCAAAGCCTGCCGTGGCGATAAGTGATTACTTTTTAGCGCAAAAAAACAGTTTGTTAGTTGCGTATAAAAATCAAGACGCACTTACCAGCAATTGGCAAGTGCAATTGCAAGAACTCGAAGAAGCAGAGTTAGCCATAAAGCAGGTTCTTGAAAACGAACCACAAAACCAAGCGCTATTAACTATGTTAGCGCAAATATATCAACAACAACTTGATTTGATTAATAAGGTGCACGCACCTCGTTGGCAGCATATTTAGGAGCATAACATGAAAGCGATTTTACTAGGGTTGAGCTTATTTCCACTGGCGGTATTAGCGGGTGAAAAAATAGATAAGCAAATAGAGGTAGCCAATGGCGGCACTATTTATATTGAAAACCAACGTGGTGATATAAACATAACGGGCTGGGATAAAAACGAATTTAAAGTGTCGGGCGAACTTGATGACAAAGCCGATGGCTATGAGCTTAAAACCAGTGGTGATAAAACCCAGTTTATTGTAAACATGCCACGTAATACGGATTGGGGTAACAGTGGTGATGGTTCAAAGTTAACTATATTTATGCCCAGAAGTAGTGCGCTTGAGTTTGCTGGTGTGAATGTATCTGTCAGTGCAAAAGAGCTACAAAACAGTGCAGAAATAGATGTGGTTAATGGTGAGATAAGCGCAAGTAATTTAGCGGGTAATATTAAACTTACCAGTGTTAATGGCGATGTAAAGGCGCAGAACTTAAGTGGTAATATTGCATTTGAAACCGTAAATGGCGAAATTAACGATAAAAACTCAAGCGGGAAGTTGCGCTTTAGCGCCGTAAATGGTGATATTAAATCAAACTCAACGGCAAGCGATGTTCGCCTTGAAAACGTAAATGGTGATATAGACTTTACTTTGTCGAGCATTAAAAACTTACGAATTAATACCGTTAATGGTGAGGCCGAAGTGCATATTAAAGAGCTGTTAAAGGGCGCAGATGTTCGTTTTGAATCGGTAAGTGGCGATGGTGAATTTTACTTTGCGGCAGATGTATCGGCTAAGTTTGAAATTGAAGCGCATGCGAATGGCAAAATAATTAATAAAGTGACTAGCGATAAAGTCAGTAAAGCTAAATATGGCCCAGCCAGTAGTTTAAAATTTAGTATTAATGGTGGTAATGCTAACGTTGAAATGAATACAATTAGCGGGCGACTCGAACTTCATACTAAATAACATTCGCTACTGGCTATGATTACAAAAAGCAGGAAAAGATTTCCTGCTTTTCTATTTGCACAGCCCCTGCAAGTAGATAGAATAGGCACCATTGTATTTTAGTACTGTGAAGTCATGGCCAAACGAGATAAGCAAGTCGATACCCTTAAAGTTCCTCCCCATTCAATAGAAGCAGAACAATCTGTTTTAGGTGGCTTAATGCTTGATAACCAAGCATTTGACCGCGTAGCAGAGCTTGTTGTATCACAGGATTTTTATACCCGCACGCATAAGCTTATTTTTGAAGCGATGACAACGCTTGCTGAAATTGGCGATCCGATCGATTTAATTACTATTTCAGAGAGCCTAGAAAAAAATAATAAATTAGCAGGAATTGGTGGTTTTGCTTATTTAGCTGAAATAGCCAAAAACACCCCAAGTGCTGCTAATATTGACGCTTACGCAAGTATTGTGCGCGAACGTGCTGTGGTACGTGAAATGATTGGTGTAGCAAATGAAATTGCCGAAGCAGGTTTTAATACCGAAGGGCGCACCAGCCACGATTTGCTCGACTTTGCTGAGAGCAAAGTATTTAAAATTGCTGAGCAACGTACAAAAAACAATGAAGGCCCGCAAAGCATTCATAGCATACTTGAAAAAACAGTTGATAAAATAGAAGAGCTTTATCAATCACCGCAAGACGGTGTAACAGGTGTGAGTACCGGCTATGCCGACCTTGATAAAATGACCACAGGTTTGCAACCATCTGACTTAATTATAGTTGCGGCACGTCCATCTATGGGTAAAACCACTTTTGCGATGAACCTTGCAGAACATGCTGCAATGACCCAAGACAAGCCGGTATTAATTTACTCACTAGAGATGCCCTCAGAACAAATTATGATGAGGATGTTGGCGTCTCTTGGGCGTATTAACCAAACTAAAGTGCGTACTGGTCAGTTAGATGATGACGATTGGGCACGACTTTCATCAACCATGGGTTTGTTGATGGAAAAAGGCAAAATGTACGTTGATGATGCCTCGGGCTTAACACCTACTGATGTACGCTCTCGTGCACGACGTATTGCCCGCGATCATGGTGGTATTAGTATGATCATGGTCGATTACTTGCAATTAATGCGAGTACCTAGCCTTGCTGATAACCGAACGCTTGAAATTGCCGAAATTTCACGTTCACTTAAAGCATTAGCAAAAGAGCTAAAATGTCCGGTTGTTGCGCTTTCGCAGCTTAACCGTACGCTTGAGCAACGTGCCGATAAACGTCCAATTAACTCAGATTTACGTGAGTCTGGCTCTATTGAGCAAGATGCCGATTTAATCATGTTTATTTATCGTGATGAAGTGTACAACGAAGACAGTACCGATAAAGGTATTGCCGAAATAATCATAGGTAAGCAACGTAACGGTCCTATTGGTAAAGTACGTTTAACCTTCCAAGGTCAATTTTCTCGCTTTGATAATTATGCGGGGCCAGCAGTAGATGACGATTATTAATGCGCCTAGCGATAGCCGAAATTAACTTAACAGCACTTGCGCATAATCTTGCGCAAGTTAAGAGCTTTGCGCCTAATAGCAAAGTAATGGCAGTGCTAAAAGCCAATGCCTACGGGCATGGCTTAGTAACCATAGCGCAGCACTTAAACGATGCCGATGCATTTGCTGTGGCACGTATAGATGAAGCGCTGGCACTGCGTGCTGGCGGTTTAACTAAGCCAATTGTATTGTTAGAAGGCTTTTTTGATGAAGCCGATTTACCCATTTTATTAGCTAATAATTTTCAAACCATTATTCATGACGAAAACCAATTAGCAGCACTGGAAAATGCGCAGCTTGAGGCTCCTATAAACTGCTGGTTAAAAATAAATACCGGCATGCATCGATTAGGTATTGCACCTGAGCAATTTGATGAGTTTTATAATCGCTTACAAAAAACAGCCAATGCGAATAATACGGTTAATTTAATGACCCATTTTTCGTGCGCGGATGATGTTGATAGCAGTAAAACAATGCAACAAATAGCATTATTTAATCGCTTGGCAGAAAACGTTGAGCAGGCACGTTGTTTATCAAATTCTGCCGGTATTTTAGCTTGGCCAAGTGGCCACGGTGATTGGGTACGCCCAGGGTTAATGCTTTATGGTGTATCGCCTATGGCAAATACCACAGGTGAAACGTATCAATTAGAGCCGGTTATGCGCTTAACCACAAAAGTAATTGCAGTGCGTAATGTAGCTGCCCATGAAGCGGTGGGTTACAGCGGGCGTTGGCAAAGTGATAAGCCGACCCAGTTAGCGGTTGTTGCTATGGGGTATGGTGATGGTTATCCGCGCCATGCGAGAGCGGGCACTCCGGTAATAATAAATAAGCAGCGTTATGGTATTGTAGGTAGCGTAGCTATGGATATGATCACCTTAGATATAGGCAATAATACACATAATATTAAAGTAGGTGACGAGGTAACTATGTGGGGGCCTGAGCTACCAGTAGAAGAAATAGCCCAGTGCGCCGATACTATACCTTACGAGTTATTGTGTAATATTACACCAAGGGTAAGCTATCAGTATCAGCGTTAAACTGCTGGTACTATTACTCTTTTATAAAGTAAATATCGCTAAAGCCCATACGGGCAAACTCTTGGTCGCGAAAATTACGCACCGACGCTGAGCCTTTCGAAGTCATTTCGATTTGCTGTACCATAGATAAATAATTAGTAAGATCGATACCTTCAGCGGCGGCAATTGCCTGATACATGTCGTGGTATTTATCTTTAGCGAAATTAATTTCGCGCGGTTGGTTTTTAAATGTATAGGTTATTCTGCGTGCCATATTAAGCTCATTTCGATTGCGAATTAGGGTGATTTTACACTGTATTGAATCACCATTGAATGATTTTTTTAAAATGAAATAATAAAGAGATAAAAATGAAATTGACAGTAGAGATCAGCAAGTACCCACTTCATCAAGACTATATCCCGTTTATAAAAGGCTTTATAGATCGCTTAAACGAGTACGATAATTTAAAAGTAATTACTAATACCTTATCAACGCAAATTTTTGGTGATTACGATTTAGTAATGCAAGTGTTAAGTACCGAAATTAAACGCTCGTATGAAGAGTTTGGTAAAGCTATTTTTGTATGTAAATTTCTATCTGGCGATTTGTCTCCACAATAACGGCTAATATGCATATTAGTAGTAACACGGAACCACACAATATGGATTTTTTAACACAAACCTTAAGCGGTTTTACAGCAATGTCGCATTGGGAGTATATTGCAGTGGGGCTGTCTATGGCTTATTTATTATTAGCAATAAAAGAGAGTTTATGGTGTTGGCCAGCCGCATTTTTTAGCACCCTTATTTATACTATTATGTATTGGAATGGCGCGTTATTAATGGAGTCGTTACTGCATTTTTATTATATGTATATGGCGGTGTTTGGTTGGCTAGTATGGCGTAAAGGCAAAACTAACAACGATAGTTTAAGTATTACCTCATGGTCAATGAATCGTCATATAATATTGATAATAGTGACCAGCATAGTTGCTCTTGCCATTGGTTACTTTATGAAAAATTACACCCATGCAGACTTTGCTTACCTTGATAGCTTTACAACCTGTTTTGCGGTAGTTACTACTTATTTAGTGGCAAAAAAAGTACTCGAAAATTGGCTGTATTGGATTGTAATAGATGCCGCGTCTATGTATTTATATTACGAAAAAGGCTACTACCCAACGCTCGCGCTCTTTATTTTTTACACCATAGTGGCTGCGTGGGGGTTTAAAACTTGGTACGAAGAGTACGAGCAAAAACAAGCTAAACCTATAGCGCAGTTATAAGACATTCATGCAGTCAATTAGCGATATTATCAACGGGTTTAATGCACAATTAACACTACTTAGTAGTGAGCGATTACATAGTGGTTTAAGCAATGACAACTTTTTAGTGCGCGCTGCGCTAAATAACCAACAGTATGCTTATTTATTAAAAAGTTACCGCGATCACTGGCCTACATTAGGCTTAGCTGCACAAGCTCGATTTGCACAGCTGCAATTGTGCCCTAAACCACTTTGGTTAGACAAAGCTAACAGGCTCGCTATTTTTGAATACATAGAAGGCGACACAGCCCAAAGCAATTATACCCCTGAGCTAATTAAAAAGTTGGTTAGTTTACATTGTCATAATGTGGTTAGCGAGGCGATGAATATAAAGCAAGAGCTGGATTTTTATCAACATACAGCGTTATATCAACAATATAGCCAAACTGTAAGTGTGGCGGTAGCAGAAATAGAAAAGCTACCACGTGATGAAGGCTTTTGTCATAATGACTTAGTAAAAGAAAACATCATAGAGAACCCGCAAGGCATGTTTTTAATCGATTTTGAGTACGCCAAAACCAACGACGTTTACTTTGATTTAGCCGCAATAGCTGTAAGTTTTGAACTAGACAGGGAAGGTAAGCAACAGTTACTTAAAACCTATCAACAGCAGTTACCGCTTTCGCAGCGTTTTTACTGCTCTATTAATAAGCTAGAGTATTATCAAGTAGTGTTTTTAGTACTGTGTGTTTGCTGGTATAGCGATCGCTCAATAAATGAAAAAGTGATGCCTCTGTGCGCGCAATTAGACGCATTAATAGCGCTGGAACATTAACTTATCTCTTTAGTGGCTAATTTTAGCTAGTGACCCACTTGGTTTTTAGCAACAAATAGCTGATTTACCAGCTACCACTAAGTCTTTTATTTAAAAGCGTTTAAATAATAAGCATATGAGCGAATGGCGCTAGCATTTACCTTTAGATGTCTTTATCATTACGCATGCCAAAGCATTGATATCGCGAGTTGATGTGGCGGCAACAAATGTGCTCTCGTGGTGAAATGGATATCACGTGGCCCTCCGGAGGCTGAGTTGTAGGTTCGATCCCTACCGAGAGCGCCATTTGCATTCCTCTAATACACTTGCTAACTTTTAGTATTATCCTTTAAAAAATATTCAACATGACTTATCTACCAATTAAATGTGGCGACTACGATCAGCTAGAGCTTTATTGCATGCGTGCAAATAAAGTGACTATCACATTAGATACCCAAACCTTAGTGGGTGTTGCTAAAACCTTAGAGAACATTAAAGGCGAAGGCGAGTTTTTGGTGCTGCAAGAGCCAACAAACAAAATAATAAAAATACGGCTAGATAAAATTAAAACGATTTCACTCGCTTAGTTTTTAGCTATTTATTACTAGTAAAAACTTTAAAAGTAGACATTTAAGGTTGAAAAGTGCTATTTAAGAGACACACCTTATAATTGTAGAACCTCCCGCACTTATGCTTATCACTTTACCTATATCTGAGCTTGTCCCTGGCATGTTTGTTGACAATGTTACCAAGCAGCATGAAAGCATTAGTAGTATAAAAATCAAAACCAGTGGACTAGTGCGTGATAAGTCAATAATTAAGCGTTTAGTAACAGAAGGGGTGCTAGAGCTACTCATTGATTTTACTAAGAGTGATGTTGAGATACCCGCCAAATACAAACCACAAAATAAAGCTAAAGTAGCTAGCAGCCAAGAAAAGCCAGCTAAAGCTGCTGTCGCTATATCGGTAGAGCAAGAGTTTGCAAAAGCGAGCGTAAGCTATGAGCAGCATAATCGCAAAATACAGGCTTTATATGGTGACTTAACAGCAGGGCTCACGCTTAATTTAAATGTATTAGATGAAATTGCCGGTGAAATAGTGGCATCGGTATTTAGAAACCCCAATGCAATGACCATTCTTACCCGCCTTAAAGACAAACACAGCTATAATTGGCGTCATATGATCAACTGCGCCATTTTTGCAGCAGTATTTGCTAAATACTTAGGTTATGAAGAGTCTACTGTGCAGCAGCTTGCAATGGGGGCATTGCTGCATGATTTAGGTCAGGCAAAAGTGCCGCAGGGTATATTATCAAAGCAGACTAAAGTAACTAATAATGAGTTTGCTGCAATAAAAAAACATGTTGTACAAAGTTTAGGTTTAGTTAAAGGCGAAAAAGGGATCACACCGTTAATGCTTGATATGATAGTGAATCATCATGAGCGATTAGATGGTTCGGGTTATCCACGAGGCCTTAATGCAGAAAAATTAAGTCGTCCTGCACGTATAATGGCTATTGTAGATGTGTATGACGCGATAACAGCAGATAGATCTCATCAAGTCGGTGACGAGCCAATAAACGCACTGCGTTATTTGCTCGCTAACAAACAACTGTTTGACGCTGAATTAGTGCAACACTTTATTAAATGTTTGGGTGTGCACCCGGTAGGTACTATTGTAAAGCTGACCAATGAACGTTTAGCACTGGTGCTTGAGGGCAATAAACTTAACCCAATTAAACCTAAAGTTAAACTATTTTATAATGCGAAGCATGGCCATCATGTTACGCCAAAAGACATTGATTTGAGCGACCTGAGCCAAGAGCTTAAAATTATTGCCAGTGTTAAACCCCTTGATTATCAGATTAACTTGTCTCGTTTATTAAAAGAGCATTTACTTTTATAGTGTTAGTACATTTGCGTTTTTGGCTTTGTTTAGCCGAAATAAACGCACCTAAAAAGCAACTTGCCATTAATATTAACCACAATAAAGTACCAAGCTCTACATGCAGTGCTAAACAGCAAAATGTTAGCGAGATTAATGCACAAGTAATAGCCCCCAGCCAAAAGTGATTAACAGGATTGTCACACTGCCCAGCACGCGTGCATGCACAATAGTTTGCTTTATAAAAACAAAATACACTTGCGCCACAAAAAATAAGCCCAGCCAAAATAAGTAAAATGCTCACCGTTTCCCCTCATTATAGTTTTATAGAGAGTGTAGATTGCAGCGCATTTCAAGTAAATTCAAATGAGAATCAATTACAATTAGAGCTTATGCTCTAATAGCACACTTCTAGTCCGATGAGTTTTAATAAGTTGTTAAATGGTCGTTAAAAAACGTGTTTTTTACTGTTTTTTGACGTGTTTGTAGAGTTTTTTATAAAAAATTAATGTAGTGTGATCAGGTTTGAAATCCTAATAACAACACACATAGCTACCCAAACAATAAGTTTGGTTAAGGAAACAACAATGAAATTTACTAAAACTCTAATCGCAGCGTCGCTGGTACTTGTTTCAGCAGATAGTTTTGCTGCAGCATTTCAGTTATCTGAGCAAAATGCCTCAGGACTCGGTCGTGCCTATGCAGGTGAAGCTTCAATCGCAGACGATGCGTCTGTAGTAGCTCGTAACCCAGCATTAATGTCACTATTTAAAGAAAAACAAATATCAGTGGCGGGTATTGCTGTACTTCCTGATGTAAGCTTAAAAGGCACTGATACAAATAACGGTTTAGATCCAAGCGTGCTAAATAATGACAGCATCGCTCCTAATGCAATTGTACCTGCGGGTTACTTTACCATGCCAGTTAACGATAAAGTGTCAGTTGGCTTTGGTGCATTTTCTAACTTTGGCTTAGCCACAGAATTTAATGGTGACTATGCTGCAGGCCAAATAGCTGGTGAAACAGAAATTGTAACAGTTAACTTCAATGCCAGCGTTGCTTATAAAGTAACAGAGCAATTTAGTTTTGGTATTGGCTTAAACTATATTTATGCAGATGCAACGATAATTCGAAAAGTGGGTGCGAACCCTAATATTCCAGCTTCAACTGATGCGGTTCACTTAGAAGGTGACGATACTGGTTTAGGTTTAAATTTAGGCTTAATGTATCAACTTGATGAAAACAGCCGCTTTGGTTTTAACTACCGCAGCGAAACCGATATTACTTTTGAGGGGACTTTCTCAAGCGCAGCTAAATTATTACCTGAAATGCCAGGTTCTGTTGAAATTACACTACCAGCTATTGCTGAATTTTCTGGCTCTCATCAGTTAGATGAAAAGCTTGGTTTACACTACAGTGTAATGTGGACAGGTTGGAGCAGCTTTGACAAGTTAGAAGCAAAAGTAAACGGACCAGCAGGTGAGTTTACAGGATTTGAGAAAGAAGAAAATTTCTCAGATTCTATGCGCTACGCAATAGGTTCTGATTACCAGTACAGTGAAAACCTATTATTACGTGCCGGTGTTGCGTTTGATGAGTCACCAGCGGATAAAAACCATATGTCGATTTCTATCCCAGATACAGACCGCTTTTGGTTCTCGTTTGGTGGTAACTACGCAATTGATCAACATTCAGACTTTGATTTAGGTGTGAGTGTACTACGTGGTAAAACACAAAACTTCACTGAAAAAGATAATTCACAGCAAGAATGGTCTTTTGAATCAAAAGGTCATGCATTGCTAGTTGGTGCTCAGTACAACTATAAGTTTTAATGCTTGCCTAGAGCCTAGAGCCTAGAGCCTAGAGCCTAGAGCCTAGAGTCAAAAAAAGCCGCGCTATGTAATTACATAGCGCGGCTTTTTAATGCCTATATAAATGTTCCGGGCTAATGCCCGGAAACTAAATTATAAGCTTTCTATTTTTGCTTTTTGCTCAAGTAGCTTAGTTTTAGCATCGCTAAACTCAGCTAGTTTGGCATTTTCTTTAGCAAGTACAGCTTCTGGTGCGTTGTTAACAAACTTTTCGTTAGCGAGTTTATTTTGCACTTGTGCTAGGCCTTTTTCGGCTTTTTCGAGTTGTTTATTAATACGTGAAAGCTCGGCTTCTACGTCAATTAAACCCGCCATTGGGATCATAATTTCAAGATTACCAACATAAGACGCTGCACACGCAGGCGCATCATCTTTATTTTCGAGCATGGTGAACTCTTCAATTTTTGCAAGTGATGCTAAAAATGAGTTGTTCTCCTCAATGCGGCGCACGTCGTCGCTCGAAGCATTTGCAAGTAATACGCTAAGCGGCTTACTTGGGCTAATGTCCATTTCACCACGAATGTTACGAATTGCTAAAATGAATTGTTTAACCCACTCTAAATCGCCCATTGCTTTGGCATCAACGCTAGCTGCATTATAAACAGGGAATGCTTGTACCATAATACTGGTGTTCTCTGTTTCAAGGCCTGCAAGTGGTGCTACACGTTGCCAAATAGTTTCGGTGATGTATGGCATCATTGGGTGCATTAAACGCAACAAGCTTTCAAGTACGGTAATTAGTGTATTACGTGTACCGCGTTGCTGTGCTTCACTGCCTTTAAATAATACCGGTTTAGTTAGTTCTAAGTACCAATCGCAAAATTGGTGCCAAGTAAACTCGTACAGGGTGTTAGCAGCTAAGTCAAAGCGGTAATTATCTAAATGCTCAGTATAACTTTTAACAGTTGACTCAAATTGACCTAAAATCCAGCGATCGGCTAACGACAACTCTTTTTGTGCATCGGTTGCAAAACCACAGTCTTGCTCTTCTGTGTTCATTAATACGTAACGACTCGCGTTCCATAGTTTGTTACAGAAGTTACGGTAGCCTTCAAGGCGGTTCATATCCCAGTTAATATCGCGACCGGTAGAAGCCATTGCTGCAAGCGTAAAGCGAAGGGCATCGGTGCCGTGTGCTTCAATGCCGCCAGCGAATACTTTGCGGGTATCTTTTTCGATTTTAGCCGCTAATTTTGGCTGCATCATGTTACCAGTACGCTTTTGTACTAACTCTTCAAGTTCAATGCCGTCAATCATGTCCAGTGGGTCAAGTACGTTACCTTTTGACTTAGACATTTTATCGCCGTTGTCGTCACGTATTAAACCAGTTACATACACGGTTTTAAACGGCACTTGTGGTTTGCCATTTTCGTCTTTTATAAAGTGCAACGTCATCATGATCATGCGTGCAACCCAGAAGAAAATAATATCAAAACCAGTTACCAGCACGTCAGACGGGTGGAATGTTTTTAAATCATCAGTGTTTGCAGGCCAACCTTGAGTTGAGAACGTCCAAAGCGCTGATGAGAACCAGGTATCTAGTACGTCTTCATCTTGGCTAAGTGTTACGCTGTCTGCAATGTTGTTTTCGCGGCGTACTTCAGCTTCATCGCGACCCACAAATACGTTGCCTTCGCTGTCGTACCAAGCTGGAATGCGGTGGCCCCACCAAAGCTGGCGTGAAATACACCAATCTTGTACGTCGTTCATCCACGAAAAGTACATGTTTTCGTATTGCTTAGGTACAAATTGAATGTCGCCGTTTTTAACCGCTTCTTTAGCCGGCTCTGCAAGAGGTGCAACACGTACATACCATTGGTCGGTAAGCAGTGGCTCAATTACCACACCCGAGCGGTCGCCGTAAGGAACGGTTAAACCATGATCTTCAATTTTTTCAAGTAAGCCTAGTTCTTCAAATTCAGCTACAATCGCTTTACGCGCAGCAAAACGGTCAAGCCCGTGTAGGCGCTCAGGAATTGGTGCATCAAACTCAAGTTCTTTGCCATCAAAGCTGTAGGTTTCGCCTTGAGTAAGAATAGCGGCGTCTTTATCGAAAATGTTGATCATCGGCATTTTGTGACGCTTGCCTACTTCATTATCGTTAAAGTCGTGCGCTGGGGTTATTTTTACACAACCCGTGCCTTTATCTTTATCGGCATGTTCATCGGCGACAATTTTAATACGGCGATTAACAATGGGTAATAAAATCTCTTTACCGATTAAATCTATGTAGCGTTCGTCATCAGGGTTTACTGCAACGCCCGAGTCGCCCAGCATGGTTTCTGGACGAGTTGTTGCTACTACTATGTAGTCTTTACCATCTTGCGTTTTAACACCGTCGGCTAGTGGGTAACGTAAGTTCCACATGTGGCCTTGCTTGTCTTTGTTTTCAACTTCAAGATCAGAAATAGCAGTGTGTAATTTAGGATCCCAGTTTACTAGGCGTTTGCCACGGTAAATTAGGTTTTCTTTATGCAGGCGTACAAACACTTCTTTAACGGCTTCAGATAGGCCATCGTCCATGGTAAAACGTTCACGATCCCAATCAACTGATGCGCCAAGACGACGAAGTTGTTTAGTGATTGTGCCGCCAGATTCTTTTTTCCATTCCCAGATTTTATTAATAAAATCTTCGCGACCTAAATCGTGGCGTGTTTTGCCTTCCTCAGCATGCAGCTTACGCTCAACCAACATTTGCGTTGCAATACCTGCGTGGTCAGTACCTACTTGCCATAATGTGTTGTTACCTTGCATACGCTTAAAGCGCGTTAAGGTATCCATTATGGTGTCTTGGAAAGCGTGGCCCATGTGTAAGCTACCAGTGACATTTGGCGGCGGGATCATAATTGAATACGGGACGCCTTGGCCAGATGGTTTAAAGTAGCCTTTTTCTTCCCAGCCTTGGTATAGAGACTGTTCAATATCTTGCGGATTGTAGGTTTTATCCATTACACAGAACCTTAAATAAGTACTTAAATTAGTTGGTTAGCTATTTTACTAAAAGTGTTTTTAGTTATTAATATCTTGCGTGGTGATGTTAGCACCGAGTTGGCGTAGCTTTTTAAAACGCTCGCGAGCTGCTTGTTTAGCAACGGCTTCTACGGGTACAAAATCAAAAACTTGGTTAAAGCGGCGAATAAAATCCGGTAAGTTATTAGCCAAGTTAATTAAAACTTTACGATTGCCAACAGGGGGCGTAGTACCAATTTCTACCGGTGCGCCGCCTTTTGGGCCTTCACCTTGTAGGTTATGAGGTACAAAACTGTCGGGATCAAATGCCCAAAGTGTTTCATCAATGGCAAAGGCGGTATTTTCGTTATCTACACAAATAAATACACGTTGGCCAAGCCGATACTGATCTGCGGCAATTTGAGCCGCCAAAGCCAAATGATCATCAGGCTTAGCCAGCGACTCATCTTGTTGCTTTAGAACGAAAAATTGGGCGTTCATGTTCATTGTATCGGGGTTTCCCATGACATTGAATGTGTAGCTAGTTAATACACATAAATTAAGAGGCTGATTTTGCCATATAACGGGTTTTGCTTCAATTAATACCCAAATAAATAAGGCGCCAAACGGCGCCTTAATAAGTAGCTAAGCGGTATGCTTAATCTTGAGCGGCTTCGCTTACGCCGGCTCTGTTTAATAAATACTGAGTAAGCATAGGAACAGGACGGCCTGTTGCGCCTTTTTTAGCGCCACTGCGCCATGCTGTGCCTGCAATATCTAAATGTGCCCAGTTGTACTTTTTAGTAAACTTAGATAAAAAACACGCTGCGGTAATAGTACCAGCTGCACGGCCCCCTAAGTTAGTAAAGTCGGCAAATGGGCTCTCTAGTTGATCTTGATAGTCGTCCCATAGCGGTAGTTGCCATGCACGGTCGCCACTTTGCTCCGATGCTTTTAACAACTCATGCGCAAGCGGATTATGGTTAGAGAGTAAACCGGTTGCATGTGCGCCTAGTGCTACAATACAAGCACCTGTTAGTGTGGCTACATCAATAACGGTTTCTGGCTCAAAACGCTCTACATAGGTTAGTGCATCACATAATACTAAGCGCCCTTCGGCATCAGTATTTAATACTTCAACGGTTTGCCCCGACATAGTGGTTAAAATGTCACCTGGGCGATATGCATTTGGCCCCGGCATATTTTCGCAGCCGGCTAAAATACCAATCACGTTAATAGGTAACTGCATTTGTGCCAGTGCACGCATTGCACCAATAACACCTGCAGCACCGCCCATGTCGTATTTCATTTCGTCCATGCCTTCGCCAGGTTTTAATGAAATACCGCCCGAATCGAAGGTTAAGCCTTTACCAACTAATACGATAGGAGCTTGATCATCTGCGCCGCCTTTGTAGTTAATTACCGACATAACCGATTCGTTCACACTGCCGCGACCAACAGCTAAGTAAGAGTTCATACCTAGCTCAGCCATTTGCTCTTCGCCGATTAGATCAACAGTAATGTTGTCAAAATTAGTTGCTAGCTGTTGTGCTTGCTCGCCTAAATACGCAGGGTTACAAATATTAGGTGGCATATTTGCTACGTCTTTACATAGCTTACTACCGGCAGCAATAGCTAAACCATGCTCAATAGCGCTTTCGCCTATAGTTAGCTCGCGACGCGTTGGAACATTAAACACCATTTTACGCAGTGGACGACGTGGGTCTACTGTTTTACTTTTTAGTTGATTAAAGGTGTATAAACAATCTTGAGTGGTTTCTACTGCTTGGCGCACTTTCCAGTAGGTATCGCGACCTTTAACGTGTTGCTCTGTTAAAAAGCATACCGCTTCCATAGAGCCGGTGTCGTTTAAGGTATTAATTGTTTTAGAAATAATTTGTTTATATTGCTTATCGTCAAGCTCGCGCTCTTTACCACACCCTACAAGCAATATGCGCTCGCTTAAGATGTTTGGTACATGATGCAATAATAAAACTTGGCCCGGCTTTCCTTCTAGGTCACCTCGGCGAAGTAAATTTGAGATATAACCATCACTGATTTTATCGAGTTGTTCACCAATGGGGGATAACCGACGAGGCTCGTATACACCAACTACAATACATGCGCTACGTTGTTTTTCTGGGCTACCACTTTTTACGTTAAATTCCATTGTCACTCCTGATTTTGAGTCATCTTTAGAAGCTAAGCAGAAACTAAAAATATTTTTAGTCTTATATACCTAAATTATTTAGGTGTAGCTCTAATCTTAGCTGATTTTGCCCGACTCTTACTGTGTAATTGAACTTTATCTGCTTAAGGGTCACTAATGCAACATTATATCGTGTTGTTAGGTAGGATAATTAATTTTCATGGCTTATAATATTAGATCTATACTCGGCAACGCTGAGTAAAATCATGACTAACTATAAACTTTCACTATTGCAGTGACACACCATGTTTAACAGGGGCGACTATTGCTTATTTTTCGTTATTTGACTGCTGAGGTTTTAAAATCGCAGGTCGCCGTATTTTTAACTTTGATGACCATTTTTTTGTCGCAAAAGTTAGTTAGTATTTTAGGCGATGCCTCTGAGGGTAGTATTCCTGCTAAATTAGTGCTATCGATGATCGCACTTAAATTGCCGCAGTTAGCCTCGTTAATTTTACCGTTGAGTATATTTTTAGGCATAATTTTGGCCTACAGCCGTATCTACGCCGATAGCGAAATGACAGTACTTAAAGCCTGTGGTGTAAGTGAATGGTATGTGGTTAGAGTGACGCTTATATCAAGTGTGGGGTTGGCTATTTTAGCCGCCGCGCTCACCATGCATGTTGCCCCTTGGGCAAGCGAGCAAGAGTACCAATTAAAAGAGCAAGCTAAAGCCGATGCGGGATTATCTGCATTAAGGGCAGGTCGCTTTCAGCAAACCGGTAACGAAAAAGCCGTGGTGTTTATTCATAACATTGAAAACGGTGGAAAAGAGCTTAATAAAGTATTTGTAGCGCAACTCCCCGATAGCGAAAAAGACAACCTTGCACGCCTAGTTTATGCAGAGCAAGGAGTTGTAATTGAAGCGCAAAATGGCGAACAACAACTCGTTCTTAGCGACGGCAAACGCTATGAAACTGATGGCTTAACGCCGGCGCTCAATTTAACCGAGTTTGACGGGTATAGTGTACAAATACGTGAGCAAGAAATAGAGCACCAACGCCGTAAGTTAGAAGCAATTCCTACTAATCAATTGTTGGCACTTAATACTCCAGAGGCAACCGCGCAGTGGCAATGGCGTATTGCTATACCGCTTTCTATTCCACTGCTGACACTATTAGCAGTACCGTTAAGTGTGGTTAATCCACGCCAAGGTAAATTTGCTAAGTTAGTGCCGGCAATTAGCTTGTACTTAGGTTATTTTATTTTACTTAACGCTGCTAAATTTGCTGTTGAAGATGGCAAAATACCTCCCTCTATTGGCCTTTGGTGGATTCACTTAAGTGCCTTATTTATTGGCGGACTATTAATAATTAAAGGGCGACCACTTGGCGCTTGGCTTAAAGCGGTAATTACTAAGCGGGAGTTGGGCGCATGATGAAAACCCTTGATTGGTATTTAGGTCGCAGCATTTTACAAACCACCGGCTTTGCATTATTGGTACTGGTAGGCATTAGCACCTTAATTAAATTTATCGACCAGTTAAAGTCAGTTGGCCGTGGTAGTTACGATTTAATGACCGCGATGCTCTACACGCTTTACACAATACCGGGCGATTTAGTGGTGTTTTTTCCGATGGCCGCGCTCATTGGTGGCTTAACGGGGTTAGGAGCGCTTGCCTCAAACAGCGAGCTGGTGGTAATGCACGCTGCAGGTATGTCGCGCTTACAAATTATAAGCTCGGTAATGAAAACCGCCGTATTTATGGCGCTATGTATGATGGCATTAGGCGAGTGGGGAGTACCCGAGGCGCAATTACAAGCTAAAGAAATGCGTAACCAGGCAATTCATGGTGGCGATGTTTTTAATGCGCAAAAAGGCGTATGGGCAAAAGACGGCAATAACTTTATAAATATAGAAGATGTAGATCAAAATGGTAAATTAAATGGTGTGCATATGTACCACTTTGATCAGTCGCTATCGCTTACACAAATAACGAAGGCAAAAGATGCGCTAAGTCGCGAAAACGGCTGGTTACTGCGCGGCGTCAATAAAGTAAAAATAAGTGATGAGCTTATTACTACAGAGCAAGTGCCTGAGGAGTTTTACCCATCACAACTTACTGCTGAAAAGCTGGGTGTGGTGTCGGTTAAACCTGAGTCGCTGTCGTTTACTGGGTTATGGTCTTACTTAGACTATTTAGAGCAAAACGATCAAGATACCAGCACCTATGAACTCGCGCTTTGGCGCAAGCTTATGCAGCCAATATCTATAGCCGTAATGTTGCTAGTTGCACTGTCGTTTATATTTGGCCCGTTGCGTACCGTCACTATGGGTGCACGTATTATAATGGGCGTAGTTACGGGTATAGTGTTTCATCTAACCAACGAAATATTTGGTCCTGTGGTTATGGTATATCAAATACCTGCGTTTATTGGCGCTGTAGTGCCTAGCATTATATTCACCGGCTTTGCTGCTTACTTAATGAATAAACGCGCATAAAACTAGTTATAAAAAGGTAGTTACAAAAATACCTTGAAACAAAAAAGCGTGGCTACTTTATAAAAGTGCCACGCTTTTTTGTGCTTATAAATTACAGTGTATTACTTTTAATTAATCAAGCTCACGGTAAATACGCTTGTTTTCTTCTTTGGTGAGTGCAATAACTTCGGTTTTAGAAAGGTAATCTTGCAAAGCTTTTTTATTTTTAAAATCAACCAATACCACTAAATTACCTAAACCAAGTAATGCACTAACGCTGCGAATTATTGCTTGCGGCCAGCTAATAAGTTGCCCATCTAGAGTTTGTACTTTTAAGCGCCATGCGCGCATGCCAATGGTTTGCCCGCTTTTAGTCCAAAAATAAGCAAAAAAGAATACGTTTACTCCAACAAACAACGCACTTCTAATACCAGAGAGTAACGTGGAGTCTTGTATTAAAGCAGCAGGATCGTCAGTTTTAACTATCATATCTAAAGACGTTAGTAGCTGAATGACTGCAAAGTAGAGTATGGCAGTAAGCATAGATAAAGAAATTACGACCAAGGCATCATAAATTAACGACGCCAAACGACGCCAAAAGCCAGCTCGTGGAAATTCATTCAACATAAATATACCCTCACTATTAATATGCGCGCTAGTTTAGCAAATAGGCTGGTAAATACTACCTCTTCAGTAAGGCATTAAAGCGCTGCGCAGAGTTAAATGTTAATGGTTGCTTAATTGTTAAGCGGTTGATTGTACTTATGTCATAAAACGCTTGCCGCTACCTTTATTGATTGTATAATGCTTAGCATAGAGACGAAGGCAGTTTTATAAACCTAAGCTCTAAAGTGGTTTTTCTTTATCTTCTGGTATTTAGAAGGTTAAAGAAAAATTATGCCAGCGTGATGAAATTGGTATACATGGGGGATTCAAAATCCCCTGCCGAAAGGCGTGCCGGTTCGAGTCCGGCCGCTGGTACCACTTTTTATAGCCCCGATCAAATTGGTCGGGGTTTTTTTATGCCTACGAAAAGTGCAAACGGACACAACCCGCCGGACTCGAGCGGCACGCGGGAGTGCCGCTGTTATAAGTTAAAGTCCGGCCGCTGGTACTAATGCCAGTCAGTTAACACTGACTGGCATTTTTTATAGGGATATTTAGATGGTTTCTTTTTCACACATCGTGGAAAGCTGCGCTCATGACGCCTTGTTGGTAACTGAAATAGCGTCAGCGTTTCTAATAAATGCTCATAGTGTTTTGGTAAATTTCCCGGACTTGTCAGTGGGATAGTTAACAGAAATACATTGATATGTCTTGAACAATGAGAAAAACTCAGTTGATTTGGCCATACATCCAGTAACTCTGCTGCCTCACGCATGGCTATTCTTATAATATTGTAGGCAATTAGTACCCCCCACAATTCTTGCCTTATCATATCCGGCCTTTTTGAGCGTAGGATATAGTTTGAGTGCAACATTGTTTGTTTTATTTCTCGATATCCTATTTCTATTTCCCAGCGATGCATGTACAAATCAGCTATTTCTTTTGATGGGTAACGCATTACATCAAGCATTGATGTAAGAATCTGATACTGCTTATTATTATGCGTGTAAGTAAGCAGCCGAGCTTCTAAAAACTCTGGCAAGTCAGTAAACTTTTTTCGCGCTTGGGGCGATGTTTTAAGACGCACTAACTGGTCATTTTTACTGATTTTCTTTATGGTATCAACCGTTAAGCCTTTTCTGACAGGTATCATCCAGTGTCTTTCAGTCCCTGCTTGATGCCAACGATGCAAAAGCCCTAATGAATAATAACCGCGATCAAATAAGGTTAATGAATTATCCGGTGTGCCTTCAATGAGTTCTTCAGCGAGTGTCATTTCCCCTTGATGCTGCCCGTTAAAAGCACAATTAATGAGTTGATGACTCGTTAGCTCCATGTGGCATACCATCCGAATTTGAGGATAGGTATTTTCACCATACTGGGTTGAGCCACACCCAAATACGTCTTTATTCTCTGGCGTATCATGTGTACGAAAGACAACCCCATCAACAGCTAATAGATTTAAGCCACAAAATGTATCAAAGTGGGCATGGTTATAATGCCGTGACGCCATCATCTTGAAGACCTGCTCGACAGCACCTTCACCTAAGCGTTGTCTCGCTTGAACCATGGCACTAGGGGCAACTAGTTTCCCTTTACCTGGTAAGGCGATGTCCATTTTAGAGGCTATATCCCAAACAGATTCATGACGAAATAAACTCATACCAATCACAGACCAAACGACAGCATCGAGTGGTAAGCGACGTTTACGAACGGTGGCGACACCCGATTTTTCAAAAGCTTGGTTAAGTAATTCGGGATCTAAGATGCCAGATAAGTTATCAAGCGTTGTAAATTCATCAGCAGATGAGAAGGTGGTTGAAAGAGCTGTTTGAATATCCATAAAAAACCGTAATTAGCGAAACTAATTACGGATTATTCACGATCATTTAGATCGGTCAACCGATCAATTAACCTTAACTGATCGGCATTAGGCTAAACAGCGTCATTTTTATTGGTGTTTTTACTCTAGTGAGTTTTAGTTACTATGTAGTTTATTAAATGTTTTGCATAATAACTCAAAATAGCTGGGTAATTATTTGCATTGCTCAGTGCATTGCGCATTATCTACTTACTCACGTCAAAATTTTCTATAACAGCACTGCACAGTGTTGCTAAAGGCAGATAATAAAAAGGAACACAGATGAAACGCTCATTAATCTCATTAGCTATTGGCTTAGCAAGCCTAGGGGCATTTAATGCCAGTGCCAATATTAATATCGATAAACAGATAAATCAGGTTGAAGATAAGGTGATTGAATGGCGTCGCGATTTTCATCAGCACCCTGAGTTAAGTAACCGCGAAACACGTACCGCTGCGATTGTAGCACGCCATTTAAAAGCCTTAGGGATGCAGGTTGAAACTGACATTGCTTACACAGGTGTAGTGGGGATTTTAAAAGGCGGTAAGCCGGGGCCAACAGTAATGCTGCGTGCCGATATGGATGCACTGCCAGTAACCGAAAAAGCCGATGTGCCTTTTAAATCACTGGCAACTACCAAGTATAATGGGGTTGATGTTGGGGTTATGCATGCCTGTGGGCACGACACGCATGTGGCTATGCTAATGGGTGCAGCTGAAGTATTAGCCGCTGTAAAAAATGAATTACACGGCGATATTATGTTTGTGTTTCAGCCAGCAGAAGAAGGCGCGCCACAAGGCGAAGAGGGCGGAGCTGAGTTAATGTTAAAAGAGGGGATATTTAAAAAGTATCAACCCGATGTGGCGTTTGGCATTCATGTTATGGCAGGATTAAACAGCGGCCAAATTGGCTATCGTAGTGGCCCAATTATGGCCAGTGCCGATCGCTTCGAGATAACGGTAAAAGGTAAGCAAACGCATGGTTCATCGCCTTGGGGTGGGGTCGATCCTATTTCAGTTGCTGCACAAATTGTCTCAGGGGTTAATCATATTGTTAGTCGTCAAATAGATATAACTAAAGAGCCTGCCATTATCTCGTTTGGTAAAATAGCTGGTGGCGTACGTAATAATATTATTCCCGATAGTGTAGAAATGGTAGGCACTATTCGTAATTTTGATATGGATAACCGCCAACAAATTTTTGAAAAATTAACCACTACAGCTACGCATATTGCTAAAGCGTCGGGAGCCGAAGCACAGGTAAATATTTTTAAAGGTTACCCAGTAACGGTGAATAACCCAGAGCTTACCGCGCAAATGTTGCCAACACTCAAAAATATAGTAGGTAAAGATAACCTGTTTGATGTGCCAAAAGTAACCGGCGCAGAAGACTTTGCTTTTTATGCGCAGCAAGTACCGGGTTTATTTTTGTTTTTAGGCGGTACGCCAACAGGGCAAGATGTAAAAACAGCACCAACCAACCATTCGCCGTATTTTTATGTTGACGAGTCAACGCTTAAAGTGGGCACTAAAGCAATGAGCCAGCTGGCGATTGACTATTTAGCTGCACAGCAAAAAAACTAACATAAACTTAGCTCACGCTAGGATTAAATAAATTACGGGCGCTAATAGAAGAGGCGTCCGTGTTGTTTTTTGCAGTAATTAGCGTGTAAAAGCATTAGCAACTAGTATCAAAGTAAGCGCGCATTTAAGCAGTGCGCTTAGCTATAATCGAAGTCTAGCTGCACATTCCACGGCATTAGGTCGGTAAAA